>JAWRIJ010000001.1:0-16396 GCA_040307975.1 Oscillospiraceae bacterium
TCGCAGCCCTGCGCCTTCGCGTAGCGGTAGAGCATCGTCGCAACCGCCTCGCGGGTAACGTTCGCCTCGCCCTCGAAGCCCTCGTCCGTGCCGGTGACGACGCCCACGGACGCCGCCCAGCTCGCCGCGCCGGCGTACCACTTGCCGCGCGCGTCCGCAAAGGCGTAGCTGTCGTTCGGCGCGGCGCTGCGGTCGAAGTTATAGAGCGCCTGTGCCAACATTCCGCGCGTCATGGAGGCGTTCGGCGTGAACAGCCCGTCGCCCGTGCCGTTGAAGATCTCGCGGGCGGTGACGAACGTGACATTGTCATAGAACCAGTCGTTCGCCTTCACGTCGCTGAACTGCTTGGTGTTGTCCACGATGACGATCTCACAGGACTCCGTCACGGGCAGGATGACGCTGCCCTCATAGCACTCCTTGACCGGAGTGAGCCCGCCGTTCGCGCCGCGCAGCATCGCAATGACGCCGGGGCCGCTTTTTGTGACCTCGATCTCGACGCGCGCGGCGCCGCCGCCGATGAGAGCGTTCGGCACCGTGATCGCAACGACTGCGGCGGTCGCCGCGTTCCGCGGCGTGACGGGCGCGATCTTCGCGGGGAGCTGTATCGGCGCGCCGGTTCTCTGCGTCTCCTCCGCCGCTTTTTGTGAGACGCTGAACGCAACGCTCACGGTGCTTCCGCTCTTGTCGGTCTTGACCGTGGCGGAGCATCCGTCCGCCGTTGTCGTCACAGCGGTCTTGGAGCCGTCCGCGTTGGTCGTGGTGGTCGTCTTGCTGCCGTCCGCGTTGTTCGTCGTGGTCGTCGTGGACGGCGTGGACGGGGAATCGTCGCTGCTGCTCGACGACGAGCCGCCGCCCGAGGACGCGCTCGTGACCGTCACGGCGCAGACCGCGGTCTTGCTGCTGTCCGCCGTGGAGGTGACCGTGATATTCACCGGACCGCCGACGGCGACCGCCGTGAGCTTGCCGTTCTCGTCCACCGTGACGACGGACGTGTTGCCGCTCTCCCATGTGACCGCCTTGTATTTGCAGTCGGAGGGCGTGAAGGTCGGCGTCAGCGCCTGCGTCGCGCCCACCCGGAGCGAAAGCGTCGCGGGCAGGGAAACGCCCTCCAGCGGCTTATCCTCAAAGTTCGCCAACAGCGTCACGTCGCCGTCCGGCATGGTGAAGGTCACGGACGCCGACGTCTTTTGCTCGTCGGTCAGCGCGTTGCTGGGAGTCGCCGTCCAGTTCTTGAACCGCTCGCCCGCGGGCACGGTCGCGCTGACGGAAACCGAAGCGCCCGCTTCATAGCCGCCGCTGCCCGTGCCGCCCGTGACCGTGAGCGCGTATTCATTCGTGCCCTTGACAATGACGGTCGCCGCGGAGCCCGCGTTGTGGTTGGCGTCCGCTTTCAAGCGGATATAGTACACGCCCTTGCCGACGCTGAACGGATCGGCGCAAGCGGTCCACGTTTTGTTGTCGGTGCTGTACTCCATCGCGGTCGAAACGCCCGTGATTTCGGCGGTCGTCGCCGGAGCCGTGATGGTAACGGGGCTGGTCAGCGACGGAGCCGTTTGATCCGCCTTGGCGATGCTCACGGCAATGCTCGCGGGCGCGACGTTGTTGTGATTTTCGTCGCCGACGACCTTGTAATAGACCGTGTAGCTCTTTGCGTCAGTTCCTTCGGGAATGCCCGTACCATAGGTATTGCCGTCCAGACTGTACTGCATCTCTCCGCCCACGGCGCTGCCCGCCGTGACGAGCGCCTGCGCGGAACCATCGTAGGTGAGACCTGTTTTCGCCACAGGCGCGGTGCAGGTCGCGTTCGCCTTGGTGATGTTCGCCGTGACGCTCGCGGGCTGCGCGGAGAGCGTATAGTTGCCCTTGTCCGCGCCGTCGAGCGCATAGCCGGAGAACGTGACCGTCTTGCCGTCGCCCGCGTTCTCGTCCGCAAACGCCGCGCTGCCCGCCGTAACCGTCACCGTGTCGCCGCTCACAAGGCCGCTGATGACCGCCGTGCCGGTGACCGTCGCGGTCGTGTTGCCGTCGTAGACCTTGTTCTCGGCGGAAAGCCCCGTGATGGTAACGGGCTTTGCCGTGATATTCGCCGTGAGGCCGGTCGTCGCGCTCGGAACCAGCCTATAGTTCGTCGTGTCGCTGAGCGTACCGCCCGTGATGGTGACGGTCTTGTTCTCGCTGGCGTTCGCGTCCGCAAATTCAGCGGTGATGTCGCTGACGGTCAGCTCATTAACCGTCGTATTGTCCGATACCTTTTTCAAAACAGCGCTGCCCGACACCGTTGCCGTAGTCGTGCCGTCGTACTCCTTGTTCTGCGCCGCAACGCCGTCGATATAGACCTGAATGCCCGTGATGCTCGCGGTCGCGCTTTCCTGCTGCCCGTCGGTCGCCAGCACATAGTTCGCGGCGCTCGCGCCGCCGAGCGTGAGATTGCTGATGCTGACGGCCTTGTTCTCGCCCTTGTCTGCGTCGGCAAACGCGCCCGTGGCGGTAACGGTCAGCGTGTCGCCGTCACAGATGCCGTCAAAGGTCGCGGTCGTCGTGACAAGCGTCGCGGTCGTCGTACCGTCGTACTCCTTATCCTTCGCCGTGATGCCGCTGACAGTGACAGGCTTTTGGCTGATGGTCGCGGTCGCGCTTTCCTGCTGCCCGTCGGTCGCCAGCACATAGTTCGCGGCGCTCGCGCC
Organism: Oscillospiraceae bacterium; assembly: GCA_040307975.1. Lineage (GTDB taxonomy): Bacteria > Bacillota > Clostridia > Oscillospirales > Oscillospiraceae > Hominicoprocola. The sequence continues at coordinate 2,685 of JAWRIJ010000001.1, forward strand.
GCCGAGCGTGAGATTGCTGATGTTGACGGCCTTGTTCTCGCCCGCGTTCGCGTTCGCGAACGCGCCCGTGGCGCTGATGGCCAGCGTGTCGCCCTCGCAGATGCCGCCAAAGGTCGCGGCCGTCGTGACAAGCGTCGCGGCCGTCGTGCCGTCGTACTCCTTATCCTCCGCCGTGATGCCGCTGACGGTGACAGGCTTCTTGCTGATGGTGAACGTCTTGCTCGCCGTGCCCGTGTAGCCGCCCTTGCCCGTGACGGTGACGGTCGGCGCGTTTGCCGCCGTGCTTTCCGCCGCGTTCACGTTGTTGCTGTAGCTGACGGTGTAGTGCGTGCCCAGCGTCAGCGCATTGCTGTTGTCCTCGACCGTAACGTCCGGCGTGATGGCGCTGCCCGAATAGGTCTGCGCGGCGATCGCTCCGATCATGCCTTCCGTCAGCGACTTCTTGAACATGACCTCGTTGCCTTCGAGCATAGCGGCGAGGCTGTCGCCCACATCGCTGTGGAAGCATGCCGCGTCGGTTTCCCCGATGGTGTAGCCCGCGCCCGCCCGTGCGAAAGCTCTGCCCGCTTCCGCATTCCCGTTGACACAGATGCTCGCGCCGCTTTCCAGCGTGCCGGTGACGGTGATATAGGTACGGCTGGTATCGGTGGCACTAAGGTGGACGTCGTCCGCCTCTCTGCCCTCGCTGCCCTCGGTCCAGTTGCCGCTGATCACAGGACTGCCGCTGACGTTGAACGTGCAGCCCTCGCTGACGCACACGCCGCCGCCAAAGCCGGTCGCGTTGTTGCCGGTGATCGTGCCGCCGGTCATGTTGAACTTGCCGCTTTTGAAGGGGTCTCCGTCGACGTCTCCGGCGACGTACACGCCGCCGGCGCCGCCCTGGTTACCGGTGATCGTGCCGCCCTGCATGGTAAACGTGCCGGCGTTGACGTACACGCCGCCGCTAAAGTTGTTTACATTGCCGCCGGTGATCGTGCCGGTCTTGTCCTCGCTGCCGTCGGTCAGCGTCAGAGCGCCTTGAACCGCGATGACGTAGCCGCTATCTGTCGCCGACTGGTCCGCGAGGCCGCGGTCAATGGTGTGGCCCTTGAGGTCGAGCGTGACGTCGGTGTTCTCCGGGATCACCAGCGCGCCGTCGTTCTCGCCCGCCGTATAGTCGTGGTCGAGCGTGACCGTGCCGCCGGCGTCGAGCGCCGCTTGCAGCACGCCCCATGCGGAGGCAAGCTTGACGACGCCGCCGTCGAGCATGGGGATGAGAGCCGCGTCGTCGCTGTGGAAATACGCCAGCTCGTCTTCGCTGAGAGCGGCGGTGCGGGGATCGCCTTTCTGCGCGACGGTCTTGTTCGCGTCCACGTTGACATAGATGCTCGCGCCGTCCGTCAGCGCGCCGGTGACGGTGACTGTGTTACTTTGGTTAATCCTTAAATCGACGTTGTTTTCCGCGCCGCCCACTTTGTTGCCCTTGATCACGGGCTTACCGCTGATGGAAGACGTGCCTCGCATAACCACACCGCCGCCACCGACGCTCGCGGTGTTGTCGGAGATTTCGCCGCCGGTCATGGTGAATGTGCCGTTGTTATACAAACCGCCGCCGATGTATGCGATGTTGTCGGAGATTTTGCCGTCGGTCATGGTGAATGTGCCATCGTTCATCACACCGCCGCCAAACTGTGCCGCGATGTTGCCGGAGATTTCACCGCCGGTCATATTGAACTCGCCATACTCGTAGACCCACACGCCGCCGCAGCCGCTGCTGTCGTTGCCGCCGGTAAGCTTGCCGCCCGTGCCGCTGTCGGTGAGCGTCAGCGTCGACCCTTCTTCGATCCTGATGACGTAGCCGTCCGGCACGGCGCCGCTGCCCGCAAGCCCGCGGTCGATGACGTGGCCCTTGAGGTCGAGCGTGACGGTCGTGCCCGCCGGAACCGTCAGCGCGGCGTCGAGCGTCACGTCGGCAAGCAGCGTAACAGTGTCGTCATTCGCCGCGTTGATTGCTTCCTGCACGTCGTAGTACTTCACTTCGCCGACCTGCGCGACGGGCTGCGTGAACGTCGCGCTGACCGTGACGTTCTCGTCGGGCATGGTAAACGTGCGCGTATTGCCCGTGCCGCTGACCGTGACCGCGTTGTTGCTTGCGTCCGTGACCGTCACCGTCCCCAATGCAAAGCCACTGTCCGGCGTCGCGGTCAGCGTAACGGTGTCGCCGCTCTCTGCGGCCGCTTTGTCAACCGTCACCGTTCCATTTGTGACGCCATAGGTGACAGTCACGTTATGCGCGTTAGGCGCAGGGGTCAGCGTCTTACCGTTGATTGCCGTTTTCTGTTCACCGGTCAGCGTGCCGACATAGTAATTGTTGCTATCGTCCTTGTAAATGAGACCATCTTTGATTCTTACAGTTCCAGTGACAGCGCCTTCCCCACCATTTGCATAGAACTTGCCGCCGTTCAGGGTAACATTGCCATAGACCGCCGTCCCCATACTCGCTGTAAAACTTGCGCTTCCGCCGTTCATCACGAGGCTCGTATTGCCAAAAGCGTAAACACCATAATTTGGGGCATTATTCGTGGCCTCGACAGTACCGCCGTTTATCGTGAGGGTATTGCTTCCAAGGGCGAGCATTGGATTATTGGCAGTTGATCCACTGATAGTAAGTTTGCCCGTGCCGCCGCTTTGCCCGTAGATGGTCAGCGAAGCGTTGCTAAATCTCAAACTTGCGTCAAGAGTCAGCGTTTTGTCGTCGCCAAGGATGAGGTTCATCGCTACGCCACCATTGTTGGACGCGCCGGTGAGCGAAACATCGTTTTCGACGTAGAGCCAGCCGCTGCTTGATGTAAAAGCGGTGGTAGTGCCCATGCTTTCATCGACCACTTCAACGTTGTCTGCTGTCTGAGCGCTGCCATTGGCATCAATGTAGGAAACGCCGTGCTCCACCGCCCGCGCGGGCATGACCGTCCACGGCAGTATGCCGAGAACGAGGGCGAGGGTCAGCAGGATGGATAAGGGCTTTTTGGTGTTCATGGTGTGTACCTCCACTATGTCAAGCATGGTTTATTTCGTAACCGTGTACCGCGCGAGCAGCATTTCCTTCATGGCAAGAAGCTCCTCCTCCGCTTTCACGCCCGCGTCGTAGACAAGCCCCACGGCGTAGCGCGTCACCACGGCGAGCATCAGGTGCAGCGTCGCGGAGAAGATGACCTCCTCCGGGTAGTCGGTGCGCAGCGTCCCGTCCCGCCGCCCCTTTTCATAGACGGCGCGGAACCGCTCGCGCAGCGCGTCGATCATGCCGCCGTAGGGCCGCAGCTGTCCGGCGTCGATCTTCTTCGAGCGGACGTAGACGTTGAAGAACTGGTTGAAGCGCAAAAGGTCGCCCCGCTCGCGGTACAACCGCAGGAACGAGTCGAGGAAGAAGGCGTAGACGTCCGCCGCCGTGCCGCCTGCCTGCTCCGGATTGCGGGTACGGTTCTCCGCCGTGAAGGTCTGAAACGCCCACGTCGCGGTCTCGACAACCAGCGTGTCCTTATCCTTGAAATAGCGGTATACGGTTCTCAGTCCGTAGCCGGTTTCCGCCGCGACGTCCTCTAACGAAACCGAGTCGATGTTGCGTTCCGCAAACATTCGGAACGCCGTTTGCAGCATGATTTGGCGGCGCTCCGCCATCTGCGCGGCGCTGAGCTTTGGCCCTCCCATATCGACGCTCCCTTCCGCCGTACAAAAGCAGGACTAATTCGTAACATCTTATTTGTCACAAACAAAGTGCAGTCTACCACACGAGCGTGCAGATTGCAAGAGGGGATTTTACAAAATCTTGCGTTCTATGGCAGCGCAACGTTCGTCAAGTCTGCATTTTTCCTGCCATAATGAATATCCGGGTTTCTGATTTACTTAACAAACTCCGTCAAGCCGGACGTTCTCATCTGGCTTTTGCGGGCTTCTTTTCCGGAAGCTCTGCATACATACCATCCAGAAGCTCCAGAACAAGCGCCGTATCTTCAAATCTGTCAAATACGTGCATCAGCGTCTTGGAGCCTTCATACGGATAACGCAGCTCGGAATCCGCAAGCAGCCTGTCCGACGTCGGCGTTCTCTTCAAAAAAAGCTCATTGCCGCAAATGTCACCGATCAGCTTACCGTTGAGGTATACAAGATATCCGCCCATCATGGGTTTTATGACCATATCGCCGGCTGCGGAAAAAGTCTCGCGAACATATTCGTTAAAGTCATTCACCACGGTCTTGTCCTCCCGTCATGTTTTATGATCGCTTCACCGCGCTCCACAAGCGCACGGATCTCCGGCACAAGATTGTCTCCGCCGTCGTATCGGCACGGTTCCCCCGCAAGGCATTTGCTGGCAACGATCATCGCGCTTGTCACCGCCTCGTCGGGAGGATCTCCAGCCAGTAACCGTCGGGGTCCTGAATGAAGTAGATGCCCATGGCGGGATTCTCGAAGCAGATGCAGCCCATCGACTCATGCAGCGCGTGCGCTGCGTCGAAGTCATCCGTGCGGAACGCGAGGTGAAACTCCTCCTCACCGAGGTCGTATTTCTGCGGGTGATCGCGAAGCCACGTCAGCTCCAGTTCAAAATCCGCCTCCTCGTTTGCGAGAAAGCAGATGATATGCGCACCATCCGCCGCCGGCTTGCGGCGCACCTCGTGGAGACCGAGCGCCTTTTCGTAGAACGCCAAAGATTTGTCCAAATCGGTCACGTTGAAGTTCTCGTGGATCATTTTGAATTTCATCGCCGTATCCTCCTGTTACTTTTTGACGCCGGGGGCTTCCATGATTCGGGGTGTGATCTTGCGCGCGGGATCGTAAGGCAGGCTGTTCAGCACGCAGTCGTAGAGAATGTTGATCACCTCGAGCTCCTGTCTGCCGTCAAACTCCGCGAGCGGGAAGTCCGCCCCGAAAATCTCTTTGTACTGCAAAAGCAATAATTCCAGCATAGTTTCTCCCAATTCGTTCTTTCTCCGTGCCTTTCAGCGTGCGTAGCCGCTGACCGTGCGAAGCCGCAGCAGATCGTAGGTGCGTATGTACGGGCGGACGCTCGCGCCGCCGTCCAGATAGTGCAGCAGTATCTCCGCGCAGGCGCGGCTGTCGCTCCCCGCGTGGTGGTGATCCAGCTCCACACCGAGGTAGTCGCAGATGGTGTTTAGCTTGTGGTTCGGCGTTTCCACGTCGAAGGCAATGTATCTCTCTGACATAGCTTGTTCCTGTTTTATAAAAAACTGCCGGTCACGCTCTCCGGATTCGCCGCAATCTCCCGCGGCGTTCCCGCCGCAACGACTCTGCCGCCGTGTACGCCGCCGCCCGGCCCCATGTCAATGAGGTAATCCGCGTTCCGTATCACGTCCAGATCGTGCTCAATCACGATAACGGTCGCCCCGTTGTCGATCAGGCGCTGGAATACCTGCAGCAGCGTTTCCACATCCAGCGGGTGCAATCCGATGGTCGGCTCGTCAAACACGAAGATCGTGTCAGACTGTCCCTTCCCCATCTCGCTGGCGAGCTTCAACCGCTGCGCTTCGCCGCCAGATAAGCTCGGCGTTTCTTCGCCCAGCGTGAGGTACCCAAGCCCCAGCTCGTGCAGCACCCGGAGCCTGCGCTCCACCAGCGGGAGATCCGCGCAGGCGTTCAGCGCCTCGTCCACGCTCATGTCCATCAGTTCCGGGAGCGTATATCCGGTTTCCGCTTTCTTCGGAACTCTGCGGATCAGGCTTGCCTCTTTTGCATAGCGGGAACCGCCGCAATCCGGGCAGGGGATATCCACGTCGGGCAGGAATTGCACGTCCAGGCTGATCGTTCCCGTACCGTCGCAGGTCGGGCAGCGGAGCTTTCCGGTGTTGTAAGAGAAGTCGCCCGCCTTGTATCCCTTCGCCTTGGCGTCGGCGCTTCGCGCGTACACCTTGCGCAGTTCATCGTGAATGTCCGCGTACGTGGCGACGGTGGAGCGGACGTTGATGCCGATGGGCGTGGCGTCGATCAGCTTGACCTGCCGAATCCCGTCCGCGGAGACGGACTTCACATGCGCCGGTGCCCTCTCGCCTTTGATTTCCGCCGAAAGCGCGGGGATCAGGCTCTCCAAGATCATGGTGGTTTTTCCCGAGCCGGAAACCCCCGTGACCGCGATCAGGCGTCCCTTTGGGAAGTCAACTTCCAGCGGCTGTACGGTGTGAATTTCCGAGGTGGATAAATGGATCGTGCCGAGGGAGAACAGCTCCTCGGGCGGCACGCCGTGTCCCCGCTCGATCACTCGCTCTCCCGAGAGGAACCCGCCGATGCGGGAATTCTTGTTTGCCGCGATTTCCGGAATTGCGCCCGCCGCGATCACGGTTCCGCCGTCCGCGCCCGCCGCCGGGCCCATCTCAATGAGCCAGTCCGCCTCTTTGAGCACATTGGTATCGTGATCCACCAAAACCACCGTGTTGCCGTCCGCGAGAAGATCCCGCATCACGCCGGTCAGCCCCTCCATGTTCGCGGGGTGCAGGCCGATGGACGGCTCGTCCAGCACATAGAGCACACCCGTCGTGCGGTTGCGCACCGCGCGGGCGAGCTGCATCCTCTGGCGCTCTCCCGTCGAAAGCGTCGACGCGGCGCGATCCAGCGTCAGATAGGAGAGACCCAGATCCATGAGCCGTCTCGCCGCGCCGCGGAAGGAGTCGCAGATGCTCCGCGCCATCGCCCGCATCTCCGTCGGCAGGGAATCCGGCACACCGTCCACCCAGCGCAGCAGGTCGAAAAGCGTCATCATGCACGCGTCCGCGAGAGAGATCCCGCGCAGTCTCGGCGCGCGGGCGGCGTCGGAGAGCCGCGTCCCGCCGCAGTCGGGGCAGATATCCTGCTTCAGGAACTTTTCCACCCGCTTCATGCCCTTTTCGTCCTTCACCTTGCTCAGGGCGTTTTCCACGGTATAAGTGGCGTTGAAATAGGTGAAGTCCATATCTCCTGCCGCGCCGCTGGTCTTGTTCTGGTAGATGATGTTTTTCTTGACGGCGGGGCCGTGGAAAACGATGTCCCGCTCCTGCTCGGTCAGGTCTTTGAACGGCACGTCCGTCCTCACGCCCATTTCACGGGCGATGTCTTTCATCAGCGACCACATCAGCGTCTGCCACGGCGCGACCGCGCCCTCGTCGATGGACAGGCTCTCGTCCGGCACCAGCGTGGACTCGTCCACCGTGCGGACGACGCCGGTCCCGTCGCAGCATTTGCACGCACCCTGGCTGTTGAACGCCAGCTCCTCCGCGCCGGGGGCAAAGAACGATTCCCCGCACTCCGGACAGACCAGCGGCCGCTCCGCCGCGACATTCATGGACGGCGGCACATAATGCCCGTTCGGGCAGCGATGGCTCGCAAGGCGCGAAAACATCAGACGGAGAACATTGAGCAGCTCCGTTCCCGTTCCGAAGGTGCTTCGGATACCCGGAACGCCCGGCCGCTGCCGAAGCGCCAGCGCCGCCGGAACATACAGCACCTCGTCCACCTGCGCTTTCTCCGCTTGCGTCATGCGGCGTCTGGTGTAGGTGGAGAGGGATTCCAGGTATCGTCTGGAGCCCTCCGCGTACAAAATACCCAGCGCGAGCGAAGATTTGCCCGAACCGGACACGCCCGCAATCCCCACGATCTTGTTCAGCGGGATGTCGACGTCGATATTCTTGAGGTTATGCACCCTGCCGCCGCGCACCTTGATGTGCGTCGGCGTTTTGTTTTCGTTGCTTTCCACTTGGATCACTCCCGTTTTTGTGTATCGGTGTTCAGGATCAGAAGCTCGTGCGCCAGAGCGGAATCGCGTTGATGACCGGCTCCTCGTAGGGGTGGACGCGCTTGATCGCGGCGATGGTCTCATCCACGCGCTCCGCGCGGACAGTCACCTCGACTTTCAGCTCCGGCTCGCGGCTGATCTCGCCCACGCTGCCGAGGTAGGGGCTTGTCCCCTCCAGCGGCCGCCAGCAGCCCATGACCGGGCTGTACGACAGGCAGCAGTCATAATTCCCGATGTGCCCGGCGTCGACCTCCTGCAAAGCAAGTCGGAGCGCTTCGAGGTGCGCTTCGGGGATGAAGATTTCCAGCTTGCAATACGAAAAGTCCATAGCACGCCTCACAGCAGCCGCGCCTGCCACTCGTTCTCTTGAAAGCCCACCAGCACGAAACCGTCGTCCACAAGCAGCGGGCGCTTGACCAGCATTCCGTCGGTCGCGAGCAGGGCGAATTGCTCCTCCTCGCTCATAGTCGGAAGCTTATCCTTGAGGTTCAGCGCCTTGTATTGCAGGCCGCTGGTGTTAAAAAACTTTTTGAGCGGCAGACCACTTTGCTTGTGCCATGCTTTCAGCTCATCGCCGGTCGGGTTGTTGTCCTTGATATGGCGCTCGTCGTAGGCGACGCCGTTTGCGTCCAGCCACTTGCGCGCCTTCTGGCAAGTCGTGCATTTGGGATAGCAAATGAATTGCATATTGAAAAGCCTCCTCAAACTATGGTCGAAACATCGCGAGCGGCGTTACCTTTCCGATCAAAGCGCATTTGACCAGCGACTTCGCCATAAAACCTTCATACTGAAACGTGAACGCCAGCACCTGTGTAATGATTCAATATTCACGAGTATTATAACATCGCACCGCAGGTTTGCCAAGCCTACGGTGCGGTAATGCCGTAGGCAAAGATTGTACTCCACAAAGCAAGCGTTATATCTGCGCAGACGACACTTTAGCGGAAAGAATACCTGCTACATTCGACTCAAGTAACATTCCCTTCGCAAGTCGAATCGGCTTGTGTGATGGCAAAACCAGCGAAGGCAGTTGTTCGGGAATTCCGAACAGCTGCCTTCGTCTCAATCCGCAAAATCTGCGCCGCCATAGTCAAAGAACAATCAAACCCATACGCAACCGGGGTACAATTTGAACCCCAGTTGCCTTGTCAAGTAAATCTCTGTTTTACTTGACACATGCTTGGAAGAAAAATACAGTTGACACTCTGGCTTGTGCTACATATAATGAAGGCGGGATTTCCCACGTACCCACAACCCGCCAGAAAGTGAGGCTGAAAATATGGAATCCGTATCGAGAACGTATGATGCAAAGGTAGACTCGAAAAGGCGCATCACGCTAAGGAGTGCACGCTTCGAGTATTACAATGTCAAGGAGTATCAGGACGGACGCATTCTGTTGGAACCGCGGGAGCTCGCCGTGCCGTTCAGCGTTTCCGAGAACACACTTGCGATGATGGATGCCGCAATGAAAAACATGAAAAACGGTGAAGTCTCCGCGCCGATTGATCTTTCTGAGTTCTGAGGTCTGATATGGCGTTCAACATCAGAATGGGTGTTCCTGAAATGGCGGAGTTCTGGAACAGCCTGACAGAGAAAAACAGAAACGGCACCGCCAGCAAAGACGAGCAGATAACCTACAAAAAAGTCGGCAAAGCCTTGAAGTTGATTGCGGAAAATCCGCGCCATCCGGGGCTGCAAACACACGAAATCTCTGCGCTGACAAAACGCTATGACGGCATCAAAGTGTGGCAGTCTTATTTGGAAAACCACACTCCGCAGGCAGGCCGCATCTTTTGGGTATATGGCCCTGGCCAAAATGATATTACAATTATCGGCGTGGAGCCGCACCCAAACGACAAAGGAAACGCATATAAGAAAATTACGCTCTCTGATATGAAGAGTGAATAGATTAGCCTCAAATCAGTTATCACAGGTTTGCAGAGAAGCTTCTGCTCCATCAGGTAAAGCAGGATCAGCAAGCGTCCGATCCGCCCGTTTCCATCAAGAAATGGATGGATCGTTTCAAACTGATAGTGAATCAATGCCGCACGGATCAGCGGATCATAATTCGTACTTGATGATTGGTTTAATGAGTATTATAGGTGTGATAGTTGCGGTAATATATGGAAAAGGTGGGTGGGTTAACTGGCCGGAAAAAAAGGAAACAGAACTATGTATTACCGCCTTTGTGACGACTACGCCCTGCGGGCGTGGAAATTTGTAAATCATGTGATGTACCACCGCTATTCCCCCGCGCCGCTGCGCGTGGACGAGGAGACCTTTGAGCTGCTGCGGCGGTGCGACGGCGAGCACGACCTCGAAGAAAGCGAAGAGCTGAGCTCCCTTTGCGAGCGGGGCGTCATCGCACCCTGCTCGCGGGGCGAGCGGCCCTCCGAATGGTCGCGCTGGCGCGAATATCCCCACCGCTTTGTGCCGAGCGTGAACCTCATGCTCACGGGCAAGTGCAACTACAACTGCCGCCACTGCTTCAACGCCGCCGAGAACGCCGAACGCATGGCGGAGTGGGACTACGACGCGCTTCTGGATCTTTTTGACCAGATGGCGGACTGCGGTTTCCACTCGATCACGCTTACGGGCGGCGAGCCGATGCTGCATCCGCGCTTTGCGGACGTTGTGCGCGCGATCTACGAGCGGAACATGGTGCTCGAAAAGCTCACGACCAACGGCTATTTTCTGCATCAGGAAACGCTCGACCTCTTCCGCGAGCTGAAAGCCGCGCCGCAGATCAAGATATCCTTCGACGGCGTGGGGCATCACGACTGGATGCGCGGGCATAAGGGCGCGGAGGAGGACGCGAAGCGCGCGTTCCGCCTCTGCGCGGAAAACGGCTTCCGCACGCTCGCGCAGACGCAGGTGCATCGCGGGAACATCGACGCCATGCCGGAAACGCTCCGCGTGCTGGAGGAGCTCGGCGTGACGAGCACGCGCATCATCCGCACGACCGAGGTGCCGCGCTGGATGAAGAACGCACCGGACGGCTCGCTTTCCATTGAGGAGTATTTTGAAAGGATGCTCAGCCTCGCGGAGACGTATCTGCGCGGCGAGCACAAAATGAGCGTGATCCTGTGGCGCTTTTTGAACCTGTACCCGAAGGAAAAGGCATACAGCATGGTCATGGAGCGGCACACGGACGGCGTCGACCGCCCGACCGAGCCGGTGTGCGGCGGCAACCGCACGATGATGGCGGTCACCTGCGAGGGCAACGCCGCGCCGTGTCTCCAGATGAGCGATTACATCGGACACCACGGCTACCGCTTTGACAACCTGAAGGAGCGGCGGCTCGCGGACGTCCTGCAGGGCGGGCAGTGGATGAAGAGCGTCTGCGCGAACCTCTACGCCCTGCGCGAGAACAACAAGACCTGCGACGGCTGCGAGTGGTTCGGGCGCTGCGGCGGCGGCTGCCGCGCGCTCGGCATCCTCGAATCCACCGAGAAAACGGGAACGATGGACTACTTCGGCTGCGATCCGCTGGCGTGCCTTTTCTACAAGGGCGGATGGTACGACAAGGTGCGCGAGCGGCTGGGAGAGTTCAAACATATCTGAGCAGAGAACTGCACCTTAAAATTAGTGTTAGAAGGAGAGCGAGCACATGAAACACCTGAACAAACAATGGACAAAGAGACTTGCGGCGCTTTTGCTGGCGTTTGCGCTGCTGCTGCCTGCGACCGCGCGGGCGGCGGACGACGACCTCGACGCGCCCTCGGGGACGGCGCGCGACACAAGCTTTTTCACGCCGAGCGATCATACCGAGCTCAATTACGACGAGATCGAATATGAACACATCGACCCTGCGCCCTTGCTTGCGGAGATCGACGCGCTGCGCGCGCTGAGTGCCGACGCGAAGAACGAGGCCGAGTTCAAAACGCGGCTGCTCACGCTCGCCGACAAGTATGAGCAGATGACCGCCATGTACTATCTCGTGGACTTCCGCCAGTATGCCGATTCCAAGGACGAATGGGCGGCGGCGGAGCTTGCGAAGGATAAGGCGGAGCTGATCACGGTGAAAGATGCGTTCTTCAGCCTTGTCCACGATGCGCTTTCCTCCCCCTGTGCCGCCGCGCTGGACGGGGTTCTCAGTGACGGGGCGCGGCAGAAGTACCTTGATTACGGAAGCATGACCGACGAGGAAAAGGCGCTGCTCGCGCAGGAGACCGCGCTCGTGAGCGAGTACCGTTCCAAGGTCGTGGACGAATACGCTGTGACCGTGGACGATGTAAAGTACACGACAGGCAGCGTCTATCAGGCATATCAGGACGGCAAGCTGTCGTATGACGAGTATTGGAAGATCTATTTGGACATCTCCAAGCAGAAAAACGCCGTATTGGGCGAGATCTTCGTGAAGATGGTCGCCGTCCGGAACCGGATCGCCAGGCTGAACGGCTGCGACACCTACGCCGAATATGCTTACAGGAAAACCTATCATCGAGACTATACACCCGCGGACGCGCAGAAGTTCTGCGACGCGGTGAAGAAATACATTTTACCAAAAAACAGCGCCTACCAGCTGCTGTACCAGTATCCCGATCAGAGCAAGATGCCGGAGGGGATCGCCTATTCCGGCGAGGGGATGTTCGGCACGCTGTTCCCGTATTTTGCGCAGCTTTCCGACGAGCTGCTGGAGTCTGCGCGCTACACCTACGAGCATAAGGCGTACGACCTCGACCCCGCGCCGAATAAGACCGGCACCGCGTTTTCGGCCAATATCCCTTACTACAGCATGCCGTTCTATTTCAACAATGCTTCCGGAGGCTGGTATGATCTGACAACGTCGATCCACGAGCTGGGGCACAACAACAACGCCTATTGGAACGGGGGAGAAGAGGATTGGGACAAAGCGGATCTTGTATACGACACGGCGGAGGTCCATTCGCAGGGGCTGGAGCTGCTGATGCTCCGCTTCTATCCCGAACTGTTCGGTTCGCAGGCGGACGTGACCGCCTCCTACACCATTTACTTGCTGCTCAATAGCATTGTGGACGGCTGCCTTTATGACGAATGGCAGCGCAGTGTCTACGAAACGCCGGAACTGACGCTGGAAAAGGCAAATCAGCTTTTCCGAAAGATGTGCGAGGAATACGGTGTCGTGGGCGCGGACGATCCGCGCACGGAGATGTACGGCTGGATCGACATACCGCACAACTTCGAAACCCCCATGTACTACATCAGCTACGCGACCTCCGCCGCGGGCGCGTTTGCATTCTGGAAGGAGTCGCAGAGCGACTACTTTGCCGCTGTGGACGACTATCTCCGCTTCACGGCGCTGGGCGGTGAGGTCGGCTTTGCGGACACGTTCCGTACCATCGGCATGGAATCTCCGCTTGCCGAACATTATCTTATCGGACTCTCGGGCACCATCCATGACGATCTTCTGCCTGTCAAGCCCTACACCGACGTGTATGCAGACGACTGGTTCGGCGCGTCCGTCATCTTTGTCAACACCTATGCGCTGATGAACGGCGTGGGCGACGATCTGTTCGCGCCCAACGCCTCCGCGACGCGCGAGCAGAGCATGACCATCCTCGCCCGCGTGGACGACGAGCGCGAGGACGCCGCGCCCTATACGCTCGACGAGGGCGTCGCGTGGGCGATGGCAAACGGCGTTTCCGACGGGGAGGACCGCACCGCAACGCTGACGCGGGAGCAGTTCGTTACCATGCTCTACCGCTATGCGGCAGAGGAGGGCATGGAGCCTGAAGCAAATGGCGATCTGAGCGGCTTTGCCGACGCGGGCAGCGTTTCCCCTTGGGCGGCGGACGCGATGGCGTGGGCTGTCGGCGCGGGAATCGTCAGCGGTATGGATGATGGCAGCCTCGCCCCGCAGGGCAACGTCACCCGCGCGCAGCTCGCGGTGATGCTGGAGAGGTTTGCGGGATAGCCTTGATAGCCGGAACCCGGAGGAACGCGACAAAAAACAGCATGATAACACGGGAGGTGCCGC
>JAWRIJ010000002.1:0-3970 GCA_040307975.1 Oscillospiraceae bacterium
GGCGCTCACGCCCTCATAGTCGCCCTCGCCGCGCTTCACCACGGGAATACCGCCGCCGCCGCAGGCGACGACCACGAACCCGTCGTGCAGGAGCGTCAGGATGCTCTCTTTTTCCACAATGTCCACGGGAAGCGGCGAGGGGACGACCTTGCGCCAGCCGCGCCCCGCGTCCTCCTTGTAGACGCCCTCGCCCGCCGCCATGCGCTCTTTCGCCTCCGCTTCTGAGTAGAACGCGCCGATGGGCTTGGTGGGATTTTGGAAGGCGGGATCCGCCCGGTCGACCGCGACCTGCGTAACGATGGTGCAGACGTTTTGCGTCAGCTTCTCCTCGCGCAGGCGGCGCAAAATGGCGTTTTGCAGGTGATAGCCGATGTAGCCCTGCGACATCGCGCCGCACTCGGGAAACGGCATCTCCGCCTTAATGACGCCGTCTGCCGCCGAATGGCTGAGGCCGAGGTTGATCATGCCAACCTGCGGGCCGTTGCCGTGGGCGACGACGATCTCGTTGCCCTGCTTAATAAGTCCCACGAGGGCTGCGGCGGCCTCCGCCACCTTTTCCCGCTGCTCGGCGGGCGTGTTGCCCAATGCGTTGCCGCCGAGCGCCACTGCGATCTTAGCCATGTTTCTTTTTGCACGGAACGCTCACAGCGCCCCGCGCGCTCCTTTCTCCTTTTAACATTTTTGGATCAGCGCATATTCATGTAGCGCTGGTATTCCTCGATATACTTCTTAAAGGGCGGGTTCTGCCAATTCTTTTCTTCATCCTTGATCTGCTGCCAAACCGGTAACCCGGAATCGCGCGCCCTCTCCTTGTCAAGCTCTTTGGACAACGCCTTGTTCTCCTTCAACAGCGCGCTGCGCTGCTTTTCCAGCATGTCGCGTTCCTCCATCAGCGCCGTGACCGCCCCGCAGGCGCCGACATAATCCGTCGACAGCTCCTCGATGCGCCGCCCCATCTGCTGCATGATGCCCACGATCTTCCCCGGGGCGCTCTTAAAGTAGTTTCCAAGCGTATCCCATGTGATGACGGCGACTCTTGTGAAGCTTTCGAGCGCCACGGCGCTCGCCGAGCGCCGTAAGCCGCGCACCATGCCCATCTCGCCGAAAAAGTCGCCCGCTTTGAGCTCCGTGAGCTGCTTTTCCGTCGGCAGGCCGTAGTTCGCCACGATCCCTACGCGGCCCTCCTCGATCACGTACATGCACTTTCCGATTTCGCCCTCGTAGAAGATCGGCTGCCTTTTGTGGAAGCTCAGCACCTCGATATATTTGGCGTCATCCATAAGCGTTCCTCCGTCCCTTTTATCGGTATACAATGGCGCGCGCCAGCTCGCGCGCCTTCCCGTCGCCCGAAAAATACGCCACAACGGCGAGCGCGAAAGGAATCGCCGTGCCGACGCCGCGGCTGGTAATAACCGTGCCGTCGACCTCGACGTCGCCGCCGCCGGCCACCGCGCCCGCAAGCCGATTCTCCAGTCCCGGATAGCAGACGGCGCGGCGGCCCTCCAACAAGCCCGCCTTGGCAAGCACCGTGGGCGCGGCGCAGATCGCCGCCGTCAGCTTGCCCCGCGCGTGAAACGCGCGAAGCAGGTCGAGCACGCGCTCCTCAGCAGCAAGGTTGCTCGTCCCCGGCTGGCCGCCCGGGAGCAGGACGGCGTCGTAGCCGTCCGTGTCGATCCCATCCAGCGTTCCGTCCATCCGTACCGCGATACCGTGGCTGCCCGTGACCGTCTCGGAGTCGCCGACGGCGACCATGTCGCAGCAGATCTCCGCGCGGCGCAGCAGATCCACCGCCGTCAGCGCTTCCACCTCCTCAAAGCCCTCCGCAAAGAGCATCACTGTTCTCTTCATCTCAGCTTCCCTTTCGCAGTTCAGTCGATCAGCGCCGTCGTCAGCGAACCGTCGTAGCCGCTCATGGCAATCGTATAGGCCTTCGTCGTTCCGTCCGCATCCGTATAGGAAAAACCGTTGCTCGGAATGTCGCCGGGGAAGTTCATCGGCACCATAAGCGGGACATCCGCGCGCAGCACGGGAACGCGGAACACCTCTGCGGTATCGAACGCCGCGTGCCCGTGCGCGTCCACGTCTTTGAACGTCAGCGCGAGCAGGGCAAAGTCCTTCACGTCCTCGTCCGCCTGAAACAGCACCTTGACCTCATACGCCGGATCAACGTTTTCCATGTACTGCGAGGCGTCGTCAAACTTTGCATACCGGTACGACGCGTCGTCGTAGTAATCCGCGTAGACCTTGCAGTCGAGCGGCTGGGCGACGTAGCCCGTATACTTGTAGTCGGCGAACGGCGTCAAATCCATCGTTTCAGAGTCTTCCCCGCACTTGTCCGAAAGCTCCCAAAACGCCTCGGGCGTCATGTTGATCTCCTCGGCGGCGGCCTTGTCCCACACGCCGGTCGTATTGTGGTAGTAGCCCAGTTCCGAATGATCCGAGCCCTTCGTGTCGCTGAAATACCAGTCCTCGCATTGGAGCTCCGTGCCGTCCGGCGAAACATGGAACGTGCCGAACCCGCTGTACGCCGCGCCGCCGGAGCCGAAGTTGTAGAAGCGTCCGCCGCCAAGCCACTGGTAGCTGTTGCGCGCCATACCGTCGAGGAAGCAGACCGGCTCGCCGTCCTTGCAGGTGTAGCCCGCAAAGATCACCTGCTTTTCCGGCGCCTCGGCGTTCTCGTCGGGGATGACGCCGATAAGCAGCTCCGGAATGCCGTCTCCGCTGATGTCCTCATATGTATAGCCGATGGTTTGCAGCAGCGCGGCGCGCTTCATCCATCCCGCAGCTTCCATCACGCCCGAGGCGACGAACGAATAGTCCTCCTCGTCGCGAAAGCCGTTGTAGAGAAGGTCGCAGTTATTGTCCAGCACGCCCTCGTAAGCATACACCGCCGCCTGATACTTCTTCTCCGCTTCGGGATTTGGCACGGCGGACGGCTCGGGCGCCGCGGAGGCCGCGGGCGCCGATGGCTGCGCCGCGGGCGTTGCAGGCGCGGGCTCGGACGGCGCGGGGGATGCGGGCGCCTTCTCCCCACATCCGGCGCACGGCAAAATCAGCAGCGTGGCGAGCAGGATCGCCGCGATTGCTTTTTGTTTCCATCTGTTCATAGCAAATTGCCTCCTGCGCCGTCTTCTCACGAGGCGGCATGTTTTCCCTAATATCACAGTTTATCACAGACTGCGGCGCAACGCAACAAGATTCTCGGCGCAGTCTGCCAAGGGCAACATTTTGCGATTACCCTCTTGCAATATGCGCGTTTTCCTTGTAAAATGGAATATGATATTATCCGTAGGCTCACGAAGCACAGAGTATCTGAAGAAAAGGAGACGGTATCTATGACCATCGAAAAAAACAAAGACGGAAGCAAGCTGACCGTTGCGCTCGGCGGGCGGCTGGATACGACCACCGCGCCGCAGCTTGAGGGCGAGCTCCGCACCGCCGTGGACGGCGTGACGGAACTGGTGTTCGACCTTGCCAATTTGGAGTACATTTCCTCGGCAGGCCTTCGCGTCTTGCTTTCGGCGCAGAAGGTCATGAGCGCGCAGGGCAGCATGGTCGTGCGCAACGCCAACAGCGATTTGATGGACATTTTCGAAGTGACCGGTTTTGTGGACATCCTGACAATCGAACAGTAACGGCAAAAACAGCAAGCGCCCCGCCTCACGGCGGAGCGCTTGCTTGTTATTTTCCCTCCTCTCCGAAATCTTCCAACAGTTTGCGCAGCTCGTCCGCGTAGGGCGTCGGCGACTTATGTCCGCCATGCTGAGGAGCGCGGCGGGCTTGCGCCCGCCGCCTTTTCGAGTTCGTCCGAACCGTCTATGCGTCACCTCCCGCCGTAGTCGGGGTCGCCGTGCTGGTAGAAGTTCCAGTCACGCAGCAGCTGCCCCGAGAGCATCCCGCGCTTTTTCGCGTCGAAGGCCTGCGCCTGCGTGAACACCGGCACGTAGTCCGGCTCTTCCTCCTTCTCCGG
>JAWRIJ010000003.1:0-38358 GCA_040307975.1 Oscillospiraceae bacterium
CCGGCGCCGCAAAGCGATTTTGAAAAGACCGTTTCCGAGCGTTGGCAGACCAGCTGGCTGACAGACCACGTCCAGCAGGACAAACTGGAGAAGTACGCGCTTGAAATCACGGCGTCGAAAGAGCTGGTTGGCTTAGGCGCATACTGTAATATGCCGGATGGTTTGCTTGCCTACATCGACTATATCGAGAGCGCGCCCGAAAGCAATCCCACACGGACCCGGAGCAAGCGATATCTCGGCATAGGCGCGGCGCTTCTGGCATACGGCATCCAGCTTTCCGTTGACTACGGATACGGCGGAGCTATCTATCTGAAAGCGAAGACTTCGGAGATTTGGGAACACTATATCAACGATTTCGGCGCAATTCCGTTCAGCCGCAGAGATCCGTTCCTGCTGCTGATTGACGGCGAAGCGGCGCAAAGACTGTTTACACAGTATTTGAAGGAGAGATAGGCAATGCAGAACAACTATTATAAGCTGGACGAAGTGGCTGCGCCGAACAGTTATGTGGCGATCCCCTCCGAGGAGGACTTGGCGTATATCACGCATTTCCGCCAGGTGTGTAAGCGGTATCAGATCGACTTTGCGCAGGCGGATGAGGACGAGCGCGACTTCGTGATCCGCATGGCGGAGAAGAGCTTTGCCCAGAAGAGGGTGTAAGCTGGCCGCGGATTTCCTCATATCATCAAAGGAGCATCAAACCGCAGCCGGAAGCGTCGCAACCGTCCAAACATCGCGCATCGCTCACGCTTCAACATCCCCTCCAAAACCGCGTGTCGAGAGTTCGAATCTTTCTGCCCCTGCCACAAAAACCGCCTGAAATCGCGAGATTTCAGGCGATTTTCTTACTATTTTGGGCGGTACGCGGTTTGACGAAATCATCATTCCACCGCGCGGAGCGTCAATTTGTCTAATCCGTGACGCCATTTTTGAATGTTTCCGTTTGGTACAGCATCAATAAAGCATCACAGGGACGCAACAGCCTTAAGACTATTGCAAGACAAAATTAGAATAAACTATGCCTTCACCGCGGAACAGCTGGAGTTGCTTGCGGAGATGACACAGCCGGAGTACGCAAGCCTGTTCGACGATACGTTCCTGCGGGCTGGACTGCTCGGGCTTTGTTGACTGGGTGTTTTACAATGTCTCAGATGGCGCGTATGTGATCGGACACGGCGGCGGGGCGTCCGCACAGCACAGCTATTGTACGGCAATATCGTGGGCGGAGGCACGCCCTGGCGATCTCGCGTTCTATCCGGGAGATTCGCACGTCGGGATTATTTACGGCTTTGACGAGTCAGGAGAGGTGAGGATCATCCACTGCGCCAAGAGTGCCGACAATGTGGTTGTTACGGGAAAGAGTGGTTTCACGACTGTGGGGAGACCGAATTATTACGGTGCATAAAAGTATACCGGCGGACCGCCTGACCAGATGTTTTACCAGTAAACCGGGTTGCGCTGTCGCATATTTGAACAAGGCAATTTGACACATCAGCTTTACTGCTTTTTGACGTCACAATGGCAGATGGTGCTTGGAGTAATGGAGAGGCATATATGCAATAATGCCCCACCTCAAAAGGAGTTGACACAAGAGGGATGACAGAATAAGATATAATTTGATAATCTGTTTATCCATGCCCTTATTTTACCACAAATCAGGCTCTATTGCACGAATTTTCTGTGCGGTGTTGCCTTATCTTGCTATTCGGCGGGATAGATACTATAACTTGGGAGAGAAAAAGGCGAATTATAACCACATAACGCTCAGTGTGTGGTAATGCCTTATGAAGGACGGAAGCACGTTCCTGCTGCGCAGAGACACGGCAAAGGAAAACCGCGAGCGGTACTACGCTTTTTTGGAAAAGGAACTGAAGAGCTCATAAACAGTCAGCGGATAAGGAGTAAAACGATCATGGAGAAGAGCAAAAAGCCCGGAAACGGCATTTTCCGCGAAAAGAGCATCGAGCGCGTATCCAGCCCGGAGGAGCTGAACGATTACATCCGCGTCACCACGCCGTCGGTATGGCTGGTGCTCGCGGCGCTCATTTTGCTGCTGGCGGGGATGCTCGCGTGGAGCGTGCTCGGCACGGTGGAGGCGCATGCCGCAGACGGCAGCGTGGAGGAGGTCCACCCCATCGTCTATGTGACGAACTGAACGGAGCGGCGCGAAACCGCGCCGCGCGGGCAAAAACGACGGAAATGGCGGGGAAAGACAGATGGCGGAGAAAAGGATCAGACAGCCGCTCACCACGGGCGTCGCAAAGGTGCCGGTGGTGATGCAGCTCGAGGCGCTGGAGTGCGGCGCGGCGTCGCTTTGCATGGTGATGGCGTACTATGATAAGTGGATACCGCTTGAGGAGGTGCGCCGCGACTGCGGCGTTTCGCGCGACGGCAGCAAGGCGAGCAACGTCTTAAAGGCGGCGCGCAGCTACGGCATGGTCGCCAAAGGCTTTCGTTTTGAACCGGAAGACCTGCGCGCGAAGGGCAAATTCCCGTGCATCATCCACTGGGACTTCAACCACTTCGTCGTCTGCGACGGCTTTCGCGGGAACAAGGTCTATTTGAACGATCCCGCCAAGGGCGCGTACAGCGTGCCGATGGAGATTTTCGACAAGAGCTTCACGGGCATCTGCCTGATGATCGAGCCGGGCGAGGGCTTTGCCCCGGGCGGCAAGCCCAAGAGCGTCCTGCGCTTTGCCAAAAAGCGTCTGGAGGGCACGGAGGCGGCGATCGCCTTCGTGACGCTCACGACGGTCATCACCTCGCTCGCGGGCATCCTGTCGGCGGGCTTTTCGCGCGTGTTCCTCGACCAGCTTCTCACCGGGCGCGATCCCGAATGGGTCACTCCGTTCTTCCTCAGCCTCGGGCTTCTGACCGCGATTCAGCTCGTCAGCGCGTGGGTGCAGGCGGTCTACTCCCTGCGCCTGAGCGGCAAGATGGCGGTGGTCGGCAACGCCTCCTATATGTGGAAGGTGCTGAAGCTGCCGATGGAGTTCTTCTCCCAACGCATGGCGGGCGACGTCCAGCAGCGAAAGGGCGCGAACGCGAGCATCGCGGAGAACGTCGTGAACACCGTCGCGCCGCTGCTGCTCAACACCGCGATGATGGTCTTCTACTTCGTGGTCATGATCCGCTATTCGTGGCTTTTGACGCTGGTGGGCCTCAGCACGGTGCTTATCAACGTCTGGCTCTCGCGCGTGATTTCCAACAAGCGCATAAACGTCACGCGCGTGATGATGCGCGATCAGGGCAAGCTGGCAGCGGCGACGGTCTCGGGCGTCGAAATGATCGAGACGATCAAGGCGTCGGGCGCAGAGAACGGCTTTTTTGAAAAGTGGTCGGGCTATCAGGCGAGCGTCAACACGCAGAGCGTGCGCTTTGCGCGTGTGAGCGAGTATCTCGGCATGATCCCCGCGATCCTCTCCACGCTGAGCAGCACGGCGGTGCTCATTCTCGGCGTCTGGCTCACGATGCGCGGCGCGTTCACGGTCGGTATGATCATGGCGTTTCAGGGCTTCTTATCCTCGTTCCTCGCGCCCGCGGGACAGATCATCTCCGCGGGTCAGACGATACAGGAGATGCGCACGAGCATGGAGCGTATCGAGGACGTGATGGAGTACCCGGACGACCCCGCGCTCTCGGCAAAGGCGGACGAGGGGGACGGCGGCGACAAGCTCAAGGGCTCGCTCACCATGCGCGGCGTCACGTTCGGCTATTCCCGCCTCGCCCCGCCGCTCATCGAAAACTTTGACCTCGATTTGAAGCAGGGCCAGCGCGTCGCCTTCGTCGGCTCGTCCGGCTGCGGCAAATCGACGCTCGCCAAGCTCATTTCGGGGCTCTATCAGCCGTGGAGCGGCGAGATCCTCTTCGACGGCAAGCCCATCGGGAAGATCGACCGCGGCGTGTTCACCGGCTCCGTCGCGGTCGTCGATCAGGACATCATCCTTTTTGAGGACACGATCGCCAACAACATCAAGATGTGGGACAACTCCATCGAGGACTTTGAAATGATCCTGGCTGCGCGCGACGCGCAGCTCCACGAGGACATCATGCAGCGAGACGGCGGGTATCAGTACAAGCTCACCGAGGGCGGCAAGGACTTCTCCGGCGGGCAGCGCCAGCGCATGGAGATCGCGCGCGTGCTCGCGCAGGACCCAAGCATCATCATCATGGACGAGGCGACGAGCGCGCTCGACGCCAAGACGGAGTACGAGGTCGTGCGTTCTATCCGTGATCGCGGCATCACCTGTGTTGTCATCGCGCACCGGCTCTCGACCATCCGAGACTGCGACGAGATCGTCGTCATGGACCGCGGCAAGGTCGTCGAGCGCGGCACGCACGACGAGCTGATGGCGAACGGCGGACTCTATCAGCAGCTCGTCACGAGCGAGTAAGGAGGGACGATCATGGGCTGGTTTGACGAACAGATCCGGCAGCGCCGGGAAAGTGATAACGCGGTCTTTGAGGACTCCTTCCTGAACATGGCGGGCGCGGTGATGGGACGGCGCATGAGCGAAGCACTCAACGATGACCGTCAGCTCGCGGAGGACGCCATCGGCGAGATATTGAAGTTCTACCATGTGAAACCGCAGGAGGTTCCCGAGACCATCACGGACATGAACGAGGTGCTTGAATACCTCCTGCGTCCGAGCGGGATCATGCGCCGGAATGTGAACCTTGAGCGCGGCTGGTACCGCGACGCGGTCGGCGCGATGCTCGGCACGCGCACGGACGACGGCACGCTCGTCGCGCTGCTCCCCACGGGACTGAGCGGCTACAGCTTTTTAGACCGCTCTACGGGCAGGCTCGTGAAGCTCACAAAGCGCACGGAGCATTTGATCGCGCGCGAGGCGGTCGCCTTCTACAAGCCCTTCCCGCTCAGGAAAATGAGCATGGGGAGCTTACTTCGTTACATATTGGAGCAGATCGCGCCGAGAGACGCGATCCTCGTCGCGCTCTCGATGCTTTTGGTCACGCTCGTCGGTATGCTGACGCCGAAGCTCAACCAGATGCTCTTTTCCGAGGTGCTGGACTCCGGCAGCACGACGGTGCTGCTCGGTATGGCGATCTTCATGGTCTGCGTTTCGGTCAGCGCGCTGCTGCTCGGCACGGCGCGCTCGATGATCACCGCGCGCGTGGGGACGAAGCTCAACCTCTCGGTCGAGGCGGCGACGATGATACGCCTTTTGTCTCTGCCGCCGGACTTTTTTAAGAGCTACAGCGCGGGCGAGCTTTCCAATCGCTCGCAGTACCTCAACACGCTCGCCTCGCAGCTCGTGAGCGTGGCGATGTCCACGGGGCTCACCTCCGTGTTCTCCCTGCTCTATATCACGCAGATCTTTGCCTACGCGCCGGCGCTGGTGGCGCCCGCGCTGCTCGTGACGCTGCTGACGCTTGTTGTGACGACCGCGCAGGTATTCGCGCGGATGAAGATATCGAAGCAGCAGATGGAGCTTGGGAGCAAGGAAAGCGGCATGAGCTATCAGCTGATCTCCGGCATCCAGAAGATCCGCCTCTCGGGCGCGGAGAAGCGCGCCTTCGCCCGCTGGGGAAAGCTCTACAGCAAGAGCGCGGCGCTTGCGTACGACCCGCCGATGTTTTTGAAGCTTAGCTCGGTGCTGACGCTCGCGATCTCGCTTCTCGGCACGATGGCGATGTACTACGCGGCGATCCGCAGCGGCGTTTCCATTGCGGAGTACTACGCCTTCAACGCCGCCTACGGCATGGTGAACGGCGCGTTTTTGTCGCTCGCGGGCATCGCGTCCACGATCGCGCAGATCAAGCCGGTGCTGGAGATGGCGAAGCCCATCATGGAGACCGTACCGGAGGTCGCCGAGGACAAGCTCGTGCTCACGCGCATTTCGGGCGGCGTCGAGCTCAATAATGTCACCTTCCGCTACACAGAGGATATGCCGCCCGTGCTGGACGACCTCTCGCTCAAGATCCGCCCCGGACAGTACGTCGCCATCGTCGGCAGGACCGGCTGTGGGAAATCGACGCTCATGCGTATCATGCTCGGCTTTGAGACGCCGCAGAAGGGCGCGGTGTACTACGACGGGCGCGACCTCAAGAAGATCGACCTCAAATCCCTGCGCCGAAAAATCGGCGCGGTGATGCAAAACGGCAGGATGTTCACCGGCGACATCTTCTCCAACATCACGATCTCCGCGCCATGGCTGACGCTGGACGACGCCTGGGCGGCGGCGGAGATCGCAGGGCTCGCGGAGGATATCCGCGATATGCCGATGGGCATGAACACGCTCATTTCCGAGGGACAGGGCGGCATCTCCGGCGGACAGCGCCAGCGGCTTCTGATCGCCCGCGCCGTCGCGTCCAAGCCGAAGATCCTCATGTTCGACGAGGCGACGAGCGCGCTGGATAACCTCACGCAAAAGCAGGTGAGCGAATCGCTCGACAAAATGAAGTGTACGCGCATCGTCATCGCGCACCGGCTCTCGACCATCCGCCGGTGCGACCGTATCATCGTGCTGGACAAGGGCAAGATCGTGGAGGACGGCAGCTACGACGAGCTGATTGCGAAGGACGGCTTTTTCGCGGAGCTTGTCGCCCGCCAGCGGCTCGACGAAACGGCGTATGTCGGCATGACGACAGCATACTGAAAAAATTTGCATTTTTTCAAATTTCCGCTGCCACCTTGAAAAGTCGTGCGTATCAACAAACGTAAGGCAGACACCAAAGGTGGGAGCGGAAAGGAGGTAGACATGACGGAGAAACGGTTATATCAGGCATTTGACTTGCAGCGGTTCTCCCCCTCCGCGCGTTTGCAGGCGGTGATCGACGCCTCGCACGCGCGCACGGCGGCGCGGGAGCTTTCCGACGACGAGCTGGACTTTGTCGCGGCGGCGGGCGAGCCGGAGGCGCCCACAAAGTCGGAGGAAAAGGACAGATGACGGCGGCAGAACAGGAACGGCTCTACACGGAGTATCATGACCGCGTGCTGGGCTACATCCGCGCGCGGGTAAAAAACCGTGAGGACGCCGAGGACTTGTGCGCGGACGTGTTTGAAAAAGCCCTGCGCGCGTCGGACGGCTACGATGCCGCGCGCGCCGCGCGGGGAACGTGGCTTTACGCCATCACGCGAAACGCCGTGATCGACTATTTCCGCAAAACGCGCCCTCAGGACGAGCTGCCGGAGGATCTTGCGGACGACACGCTGCCCGAGGACGGTATCCTGCAAGCGGAGCTTCTGGATTCGCTCGCGGCGGCGCTGGAGGCGCTTCCCGACGAGCTCACGGACATTATCGTGCTGCGCTACTGCGACCGCCTGCCGCTCACGGAGGTCGCGCCGCGCCTCGGCATGAGCTACGGCGCGGTCAAGCTGCGGCATCAGAAGGCGCTCGCGCTGCTCAAACGGAAAATGGGAAATATTTGAAACTTTTGCTGCCACATCGAAAAAACCATCGTATCAACAGACAGAAAATAAAAGAAAAGGAGAACAGCCATGAACGACGAGAGAAAAAGCGAAGCGGCGGGGCTGACCGACGAGGAGCTGGACAGGGCCGGCGGCGGATCTGGCGGCATCGGCTTCTACATGACCGTCGGCAACTGCAACGGCAGCTATCTCGCGCTGCGGCCCGAGCCCGTTTGGGATCAGTACCACGAGTTTGAGAGGATGTATCCCGGTTATCAGGTCTTCACCTACGGCGCGAGCACCAACGGCACTGGCTTGAACGGCGTGCCGTGTACTTACCGCTATGTCTGTCTTAACGGAATATGGGGCTGGGCGGACTCGGCGTACCTGTACTGACCGCACCGTCACAGATTTTTGAAAAGGAGAACGGCTATGGACGAGAACAAGAGCATCTCCCCCGAGCTGCGGGAGGCCCTCAAGGGCATTTGGGACTCTCTCACCGACGAGCAGAAGGAAAAGGCGAAGGCGTGCAAGACGTGGGAGGAGCTGACGAAGCTCGCGGGCGAGGAGGGCATCGAACTGCCCGACGAGCTGCTGGATGCTGTCGCCGGCGGATATGGATATGGAGGGGGGATGCAAACACCCTTGCCGTCCTGTGAATCGCATCATGAGTCATATGTTTGAAATGATGATTAAGCCCAAAAAGAGGAATCGAACATGCAAAATGAAGAGTTATATAACAGTCTCAGTGAGGAAGTAAAGAAGAAGCTTGCCGAATGCAAAACGCAGGAAGAAATCTGTAAGGTACTTACTGAAGCCGGTGTCGAGCCGTTGGACGATGAACTGCTGGATACTGTCGCAGGCGGATATGGATATGGAGGGGGGATGCAAACACCCTTGCCGTCCTGTGGATCGCATCATGAGTCATATGTTTGAAATTTGGCATTTTCATAAATCGCCGCCCGGTAGCGAAAGGTGGAGAGCGGCATCCCGCACTCCCGCGCTGCCGCCTAATTTTCGCGACGTATATCTGCGATGGCGCAGGAAAGAGATTAGCGTGGACGAAGCCGCAGCGGAATGTGGAATGGCGCGCTCCACCTTTCACAACAAGGCGCGGTCGTATGAACCTACATCCTGCCCACGCTCAGCGCGTGACATACCATAACCGTATAGCGAAAGGTTGGTTACAATGCCGCTTGCTGGCATTGTGACTAACCTTTTTGACCGTAAAAGTTGAAAATTATGGCGCGGATATTGACAAAAACATCGCTTTGGATAGCCCGATTTATCCGAAAAAGTGTACTTTTCCGGACGGAAGAATCTAACAAGCCAACGGTCAAGAAATCTGTTGATTTTTATGTTCCTCTGTGATATATTCATTGCAAAATGGGGTTCTAGCAAGCATCCGGAAAAGTACACTTTCTCGGATCGAGAGGAGGGCGGCGTGATGGCAATTTCCCTGTATCCACACAACGAAGCGGCCTATCGTGCCGTCACCGCCATGCTCACCGAGACGGGCAAAGCCTGCGTCATCCACCCCACCGGAACGGGCAAGTCGTTCATCGGCTTCCGATACTGCGAAGACCACCCAGAGCAGTCCGCGTTGTGGCTCTCGCCCTCGGAGTACATCTTCAAGACCCAGTGCGAGAATCTGACCGCACGGGCGCGGAGCTTCCGGCGAACATCTCCTTTATGACCTATGCCAAGCTCTCTCAGTTGGCGCGGGAGGAGCTTTTGGAGCTGCGTCCGGATGTCGTCATTCTGGACGAGATGCACCGCGCCGCGGCGCCTACTTGGGAAAAGCCCGTGCAGACGCTGCTTTCGAGGAATCCCGCTCCGCTTGTGATCGGCCTGACCGTTACGAACATCCGCTATCTGGACGGGCAGAAGGACACGGCGGAGCTGTTCTTTGACTCGAACATTGCCGCGCAAATGACGCTGGGCGAGGCGATCACGCGGGGTATCCTGAACGCGCCGCGCTATGTGCTGACCAGCTTCAGTCTCGAAGCAGGCCTGAAGAAATATCAAGCAAAAATCAGACGCACCAAAAGCGCGGCAGTCCGCGACGAAGGGGAAAAGCTGCTGGAAGCGCTGCGCCGCGCGCTGGATAAAGCGGATGGGTTGGACGTTGTTTTTCAGAAGCATATCACGGAGCGCAACGGAAAATTCCTTGTATTCTGCGCAAATGTCGAGCATATGTGCGAGATGATGACCCATATGCCTGTGTGGTTCGGCGGTGTTGACGACGATCCACACGTTTACTATGCCTACTCAGACGACCCGTCCACCTCGCGGGCGTTCCAGGAATTCAAAGCGGATAAGTCAGATCATTTGAAGCTGCTTTTCACCATTGATATGCTCAACGAGGGCATCCATGTGGAGGACGTCAGCGGCGTGATCCTGTTTCGCCCGACAGTTTCTCCCATCGTCTACAAGTAGCAGATCGGGCGCGCCTTGTCGGCGTCGAAAGCAAAGGAGCCCATCATTTTCGACGTGGTCAACAACATTGAAAACCTCTACAGCATCGGCGCGGTAGAGCAGGAGATGCGGGATGCGATGCTTCTGCTTCGAGACCGGGGCGAGGGCGCGGAGGTCGTGGTTGACCGCTTCGACGTGATCGACGAGCTACGGGACTGCCGGGAGCTGTTTTCCAAGCTGGAGGAAACGCTCACGACCTCATGGGAGTTGATGTTCTCTTATGCCAGCCAGTATTATCGGGAGCACGGCGATTTGAAGATACCATCTCAATACAAGGCTGACGGGATATGGATCGCCAAGTGGCTGAACGAGCAACGGCAGATCTACATTGGGAACAGACCCGGAAAACGGCTGACCGAAGACTAGATCCGGCGGCTGGAAGCGATCGGTATGACTTGGGAGAACCGTACTCATGCCGCGAACGAACGGGCGTGGCAGGAGCAGTACGCGGACGCGCGGCAGTTTTTCCGTCAGCATGGGGATTTGAAAATCCCCGGCGGCTACCGCACGGCGGCGGGAAAGTCTCTGGGCGTCTGGGTGTTGCGGCAGCGCAAGGCAAAAAACGGGGGCAAACTGTCGCAGAGGCAGATCGAACTGCTGTCAGAGATCGGGATGGTATGGGAAAGATCGGTTCGCCGCTAAACCGCCAACGCGCATAGGCGAACGAAGATCGGCTGAAATCCAGAGATGAAAAAGCGGGAACAGACATGAAAGCGTGGAAAATAATTGCGATAGCGGTCGGCGGCTTGATCGCCGTGGGAAGCGTGATAGCGGGGATTCTTGACCGCATTGAGCAAAAGCGGGCGGAGAAAACCGCAAAAGCGGAGGGCAGGACGGTTCACCAGCCTTATGGCTCCTATGAGAAGTATTTCAAGCGCCCGCTGGATTTTGTAATCTCATCGGTTGCGCTGATTGTGCTGTCTCCCGTTCTGCTGGCAATCGCGCTGGTTGTTCGGTTCGAGTTGGGCAGCCCGGTGCTGTTCTGTCAGGAGCGGCCGGGGAAGGACGGAAAGATTTTTCGTATGTATAAGTTCCGTTCCATGACGGAGGAACGGGACGCGAACGGCGACTATCTGCCGGATGAAGAGCGCATGACGCCGTTCAGCCGTGCGTTGAGAAAGGACATCGTTAGACGAGTTGCCTGAGCTGGTTTGTATCTGGCTGAATCAGATGAGCATCGTCGGTCCGCGGCCGCTGCTGGTGCGGGACGTTGCGCATATGACACAGCATCAAAAACAGCGCCATGATGTAAGACCCGGCTTGACGGGGAGTATGTGGATCGCGTCACGTTTTGGGGCGACGTTTCGATCTTTTGCAAAACGGTACTGGCGGTGCTGTGCCATGAGGGCATCAGCGCCGAAGGCGGCGCGACGATGGAGGAGTTTATGGGCAGCGGAGCGGCGGCGGAATGAAGCGACTGGTGATTGTCGGGGCAGGCGGTCACGGCAAGGTCATCGCGGACATTGCGCGGCTGAACGGCTATGCGGAGATCGTCTTTTTGGACGATGACCCGGAGATCCGGCAATGCGGCGGTTATCCCGTTGTCGGGGCATGCGAACGGGTTCGTGATTTGGACGGGGATGTGGTCGTTGCCATCGGAAGCGCGGCAACTCGCGAACGCGTCCAGCGGACGATTCCGACGGAACGGCTGGCGACGCCGATTCACCCCTCGGCAGTCGTCAGCGACGCGACACTGGGGAAGGGTACTGTCTTGATGGCAGGAGCGGTTGTCAATCCCGGCGCGGTGCTGGGCGCGGGCTACATCGTCAATACCGCGTCTTCGGTCGATCACGATTGTTTAATCGGCGATTTTGTTCATATCGCCGTGGGCGCGCACGTTGCGGGAACGGTTGTGATCGGTGACCGCACATGGATCGGCGCAGGGGCGACGGTGAGCAACAACATCACGATTTGCGCGGATTGCGTCATCGGCGCGGGCGCGGTGGTGATAAACGATATGACGGAGCCGGGAACCTATGTGGGCGTTCTGGCAAAGCGTCTGCCACCAAAGGAAGGATACTAGATGCGTGTTTTGATTCTCGCGAATTACGACGCCGGTCTCTATAAATTCCGCCGGGAGCTGCTGGAAGCGCTGGTCAAAGAATACGAGGTGTTCTTCTGTGTCCCGGACGGCGAGTATGTCGGGCAGATTGAGGCGCTGGGCTGCCGCTATGTTCCCTGTGAGCTGCTGAACCGCCACGGCACCAACCCGTTCAAGGAGCTGCGGCTGCTGCGCTGCTATCAAAGGCTGCTTCGCGAGCTCAAGCCCGACATGGTGCTGACCTATACCATAAAGCCCAACGTATACGGCGGTATCGCCTGCGCGTGGGCGGGCATACCGTATGTTGTGACAGTAACAGGCTTGCACGGAGCAGTAGAAGATCCAGGACTGATGCAGGTGATAACGTTAAGCCTGTATCGTGCGGGACTGAGAAAAGCAAATAGAGTTTTTTTCCAAAACAAAAAGAACTTAGCGCTTTTAAATAGGCATCACATTGCGTTACGCAATTCTGCGTTGGTGCAAGGCTCCGGTGTCAATGTGGAAAAAAACTGTTTTGAGCCATACCCAAAGGAACAAAAGAAGATCGTTTTCCTAATTATCGGGCGAGTTGTCCGAATCAAAGGCACATTAGAGATTCTGGATGCAGCGGAACAAATATCACGCAAATATCCGAGCGTATTATTCCGCTTTATTGGGGAATACGAGGAGCTTGACCTACAGCCGCAAATTGAGCGGGCGGTTGGCGCGGGCTATGTGGATTATGTGGGGAAGCAATCAGATGTGCACCCATTTATAAAGGAAAGCCATGCAACGATTCACGCGTCCTATCGAGAGGGGATGTCCAACGTGCTGTTGGAATCCGCCGCCGCGGGTCGCCCGGTGCTGGCGTCCAATATCCCCGGCTGCCGCGAGACCTTCGACGAGGGCGTGAGCGGCTTCGGCTTCGAGCCGCGGAACGTGGACGATCTGGTGCGCGCCATCGAGCAGTTTATCGCTCTGCCCCATGAGCAAAAGGCGGCGATGGGGAAGGCGGGGCGCGCCAAGATGGAGCGGGAGTTCGACCGCAAAATCGTGGTGGACGCCTATATGAAAGAAATACACGAAATCGAGGAATCAGGCCATGGGGCTTTATGAAGAACTGACAGGCAAACAAACCAAGCTCGCCCTGATCGGGCTCGGTTACGTCGGGATGCCCATTGCGGTGGCGTTCGCGAAAAAGCTGGACGTGGTGGGCTTCGACCTCAACGCCGAAAAAATCCGGCTCTATCAGAGCGGCGTCGATCCCACACGGGAGGTGGGAGACGAGGCAATCCGGCAAACGTCGGTTGTATTCACCGCCGACGAAGCCATGCTCCGTGAGGCAAAGTTTCACATCGTCGCCGTGCCTACCCCTGTCAACGCCGACCACACGCCGGACCTGACGCCCGTGGAGGGTGCAAGCCGCATCCTTGGGCGTAACCTGACGCCGGGGAGCGTGGTGGTGTTCGAGTCCACGGTCTATCCCGGCGTAACGGAGGACGTCTGTGTCCCCATTTTGGAGCGGGAGTCCGGGTTCAAGTGCGGCACGGATTTCAAGATCGGCTACAGCCCGGAGCGCATCAACCCCGGCGACAAGGTGCACCGGCTGGAAACCATCACGAAGATCGTTTCCGGCATGGACGCGGAGACGCTGGACACGGTCGCCAGGGTCTACGAGCTGGTGGTGGACGCGGGGGTTCATCGCGCGCCCAGCATCAAGGTCGCGGAGGCGGCGAAGGTCATCGAGAACAGCCAGCGTGACATCAACATCGCGTTCATGAACGAGCTGTCGATCATCTTCAACCGCATGGGCATTGATACAAAATCCGTGCTGGAAGCCGCGGGGACAAAGTGGAACTTCCTCAAGTTTTACCCCGGTCTCGTGGGCGGGCACTGTATCGGCGTAGATCCGTATTATCTGACCTACAAGGCGGAAATGCTGGGCTATCATTCGCAGGTCATTCTTGCCGGGCGGCGCATCAACGACGACATGGGCAAGTATGTGGCGGAGAACTGCGTCAAGAGCCTGATTGCCGCGGACAAGGGCGTGAAGCACGCGAAGGTGGCGATTTTGGGCTTTACGTTCAAGGAGAACTGTCCCGACACCCGCAACAGCAAGGTGATGGACATTGTGACCGAGCTGCGGGAGTACGGTATCGAGCCGCTGGTTGCCGACCCGCAGGCGGACGCGGCGGAGGCGGAACGGCTGTATGGCGTCCGCTTTACGCCGCTGGAGGAGATCCGCGGTGTGGACGCGGTGATTCTCGCGGTAGCGCACCGGGAGTTTACGGCGCTGACGCAGGCGGACGTGGACAAGCTCTACGGCGCGGGGCGGAAGGTGCTGCTGGACGTCAAGGGCTTGCTCGACCGCGCGGCATATGAGAGCGCGGGGTATCGGTATTGGAGATTGTGAACTCGTAAGCGGGAGAGTGTTTCTGAATGGAGAAGAAACGTATTTTTGAAGTTTCCGCAAGAAAGTACGATCCTTCACGGAAATTTTCTGTGTATTATCCGGCGTCACTGGATTGTCCGTGTGACCATGCAGTCATGTTTGTCAATAAGGCAAACGAACACCGCGTCGCAGTGCTTTCAACGGTATCTGATTGCATCGTTTTTTGCCCGCTGACGGTAACGGTTCCGAGTGAGGCCGAGGAAAAGAATCTGATCCTCAGAGCACAAGATCCCAGAACAGCTTACTGCCTTTTTTTCCAAGAAAACCAAATCACAAACAACCCTGAAAAGGAAGAAGCGGATTTCTTGAGCGGAGCGTTGATTTCACCGAAGGCAGTGATAGGCAAAGGAACCACAATTATGCCATTTGCCTACATAGGAGGAGAAGTGCGGATCGGCAGCCGATGCTATATAGGCGCAGGAGTACGGCTTGTAGGCAGGGTCTGCATCGGCGATGATGTTGTGATTCGGGAAAACAGTGTGATCGGTGCAGACGGATTATCCACAGATCGAGACGAGAAAGGAAGGGCGGCAACCATGCCGCAATTTGGTGGCGTGCGGATCGGGGACCGCGTACAGATTGGCGCATTGACCGTAATTGCACGCGGAGCGATAGATGACACAGTGATCGGGACGGGGTCAAAAATTGATAACAGCACGTTTATTTCCCATAACGTCAGAATCGGCGATGACACCTTTATTGTAGGCGAAACTATTTTCTTCGGTGGGTCTTCTACGGGAAATGGCGCGTTTGTTTCCGGCAATAGCACGGTTCGCAACAAACGAAGGGTTGGAGAAAAAGCCTTTGTTGGTATGGGTTCCGTAGTAACAAAGGATGTTAAAGCGGGGACAACAGTTTGCGGCAACCCCGCGAGAACGATGGAAGAGGAAAGGTAACAACTATGGAGTTTCATCCCAGCTTTGCGGAGTATCGCAAAATCATAAAGGACGTTAAGAAGACCGGAAAGCACATGAGCTACGCGGAGGCGCAGGGTAAGCCGGAGTTTGTCATCATGCGCCACGATATTGAGTTCTCCATTGAGCGTGCCTATGCGCTGTCTATGGTGGAATCGGAAGAGAAGTTTCACAGCACATACTTTGTCCAGCTGACCAATGACTCCTATAACGCGATTTCCGGCCGCGGTATGAAATTGCTGCGGGATATGGCGGAGCGCGGGCATAGCATTGGGCTGCACTATCATGCACACGGCCAGACAGACCGCGTGCTGGTGCGCGACGGCGTCAGGGACGAGCTTCGCATCTTATCGGAAGCGCTGGGAAGGAAGGTGGACTGCTATTCCTTCCATCGGCCCAAAAAGGAGATCTATTACTACGATATTTCAATTCCGGGAACGTTCAACGCCTACTCCAGGGAGTTCTTTACCTATGCCGAGGACGTAACGGAGGAAACAAAGCTGGATGTCAAGTACATTTCGGATTCCAAACACCGCTGGAACTATGGCTATCCGGACTATGAAACGCTGATGAAGTATCCGAAGGTGCAGCTATTGATCCATCCTTTTTCGTGGACAGAGGCAGGCTACGATAACTTCCAGAACTTCTCTCATTTGATCGACGAAAAGCGGGATCAGCTGATTGAAACGCTGACAGACGAATTTCAGCGCTTTAGCGAAGTTAAGGAGCAAATCCTGACTGAAAAAGGGTTGAAAGAGGCGTAGTCCCATGCACCCAAAAACCATTGCCGCGTTTTGCGGCAGGGTAATCCTTTCCGGCGCGCTGGCGCTGGCGGTGCTGGGTTTTTTCAAATACTTTAATTTCTTCCTCGGCTCCGCCGCCGCGCTCCTTGGAAAAGACCTCGGCGCGCTGAAAATCATTTTGCCCGTCGGGATTTCCTTCTACACCTTCCAGGCGTTGAGCTATGTGATCGACGTCCGCCGCGGGAAAATCCCCGTGGAGAACGATTTCGTCAAGCTGGCGCTGTACATCAGCTTTTTCCCGCAGCTCGTCGCGGGGCCGATCGTCAGGGCGGCGGACTTTCTGCCGCAGCTCCGGGAGGAGCGGCGCGTGAGCCTTGCGGGCGTCCAATGGGGTATCCAGGTGTTCGCCTTCGGGCTGTTCAAAAAGGTCGTGCTGGCGGATCACCTCTCGGTGTTTGTGGACGACGTCTACCGCGCGCCCGCCGCGTTCCACTGGGCGACGCTGCTGCTGGGGGCGATTGCCTATTATATGCAGATTTATCTGGATTTTTCGGGCTACTCGGATATGGCGATCGGCTGTGCGAAATGCTTCGGATATGACTTTAATAGGAACTTTAATATTTCATTTATTTCCCAGAATTTAACGGAATTCTGGCGCCGTCAGCACATCAGCCTGTCAACATGGTTAAAGGAATATCTTTACATTCCTCTTGGCGGCAACCGTAAGGGAAAAGCAAGACAATATCTGAACTTATTTCTCACAATGTTTTTGGGCGGCTTGTGGCATGGCGCGAACTGGACGTTTGCGTTTTGGGGCGGTCTGAATGGCTTGGTTTTGATTGCCGAAAAGTTCATTCTCAAGAAAAAACAAAAGGCGCAAAATGCCGCGGTGCAGACGGTGCGTATCTTTGTCGAGTTTATCTTTGTTTCGCTGACGCTGATCTTCTTCCGTGCTGGCTCGTTTGAGACTTCATGGAATGTATTGAGAGGCATATTTACCCTGCAAGCCGGTATTGTCCAGCCGTTCTCTTGGGTGTTTGTTACCCTGCTGATTTATGTTGTCGCGGCAGTTTGCGCCATAACGAAATCTGGTGAAAAGGACTGGAGCAGAGTCAACGGCTATTACCCCATCCTTGACCTCGGCACGGTGCGGGGCTTGACGGTTTTCTTCGTCGAACTCGGCCTGATCCTCGCGCTCGCCTACACGGGGGAGAACCCGTTTGTGTATTTTCAATTTTGAGTATCAGAAAAGGGAATCTGTCTATGTCCTACGAAACCGTAACTTTTCCCGCAAATACCACCTTCCTCGTCACCGGCGGGGCGGGGTTCATCGGCTCCAACCTCTGCGAGGCGCTCCTGAACCTCGGCTGCAAGGTGCGCTGTCTCGACGACCTTTCCACTGGCAAGCAGGCGAATGTCGAGTTGTTCCGGCAGCATCCGAACTACGCCTTTATCAAGGGCGACGTGAAAGACCTTGACGCCTGCAAGACCGCCTGTGAGGGCGCGGACTATGTGCTGCATGAGGCGGCGTGGGGCAGCGTGCCGCGGAGCATCGAAATGCCGCTCTTTTACTGCGCCAATAATATCCAGGGGACGCTCAATATGCTCGAAGCGGCGCGGCTGGCGGGGGTCAAAAAATTTGTCTACGCGTCCAGCTCGTCCGTCTACGGCGACGAGCCGAACCTCCCCAAGGCCGAAGGTCGGGAGGGAAATCTGCTGTCCCCCTACGCGCTCACGAAGCGCTGTGACGAGGAGTGGGCGAAGCAGTACACGCGACATTACGGCTTGCCGACCGTGGGGCTGCGGTATTTCAACGTATTCGGGCGGCGGCAGGACCCCAACGGCGCGTATGCGGCGGTGATTCCGAAGTTCATCAAGCAGCTGATGAACGGCGAGCGCCCGACCATCCACGGCGACGGCAAGCAGAGCCGGGATTTTACTTACGTCGAGAACGTGATCGAGGCGAATTTGAAAGCCTGCCTTGCGCCGAAAGAGGCGGACGGGGAGGCGTTCAACGTCGCCTACGGTGGGCGGGAGTATTTGAACGATATTTATTTCGGGCTGACGAAGGCGCTGGGCGTGGAGATCGAGCCGATCTACGGCCCGGAGCGTCCGGGTGACATCAAGCACTCGAACGCGGATATCTCCAAGGCGCGGCGGCTGCTGGGCTACGACCCGGCGTGGAGCTTCGAGCGCGGGATTCAGGCGGCGATCAAGTGGTATCGGGAGAATTTGTAGGGGATGTATATACTTCGACTGGACGATGCCAGTGAGCACTGGAACAAAGAGAATTGGCACAGGATGCACGACCTTCTTGCGAAATACAGCGTCAAGCCAATCGTTGCGATTATCCCGCATAACGAAGATCAATCGTTGCTGGAATACCCGCAAGACGAATCCTATCTTGAGACGATTAGAAAGTGGGTCGCCGAGGGCTGGACGCCTGCGCTGCATGGTTACAACCATGTGTATACAACCGAAAGCGGCGGTATTAATCCGGTGAATCATCGTTCCGAGTTTGCGGGTGTAAGTCTTGATGTACAGCGTGAAAAGATCGCACAGGGCGTGGAAGCATTCCGGGAAATCGTTGGCAGGGAACCCAAGCTTTTTGTGGCTCCATCGCACACGTTTGACGAGAACACGATGGAAGCGCTGCGGCAGGAATCCAATATTAGGATCATCAGCGACACCATAGCAAGTGATATTTATTATCGAGATGGGTTCTACTTTATTCCCCAGCAGAGCGGATGTGTGCGCGAACTGAAGCTCAAGCTTGTCACGTTCTGCTATCACCCAAATGTCGAATCCGATGACGGCTTTTCAGAGTTGGAGCGCTTTTTGCAAAAGCATACCTCGAACTTTGTGCCTTTTTCGGAGGTTGGGCTGAAAAAGCGAAAGAAAAGCATGCTTGATAGAGCGATCTCCGGCTTGTACTTTGCAAGGCGAAAGTAACAAAGAGTATATGATGAGGTGCATATCGTGAAGCATAATGTCGTGCATCTAATCACTGGTCTCGGTAAGGGCGGCGCAGAAACCATGCTCTATCAGGTGTTGAAGTATCGGACAGATCCCAATTTGCAATACAAGGTTATCAGCTTGAGCGGCGGGCACTATTATGAGGAGCCGATGCGCGCGCTGGGCGTTACGGTGGTAGAGGTTTCCTTTCTGCACCGTCCACTGAGCGGATTTTTGCGTATCTGCCGGGAGATACGGGACGCGGATACCCTGTGCTGCTGGATGTACCACGCGAATTTTGTAGGGTATCTGGCGGGACGAAAAGCGGGCGTCAAAAAAATCGTCTTGTGTATCCGCCACAGCGACCTTGACCCTGCCCACAACAACGCACGAACGCTTCGCATCAATCAAATTTGCGCGCGATGGAGCAAGAAGATATCTACTGTCCTCTACAATGGCAACCGTGCCCGCGAGGCGCACGAGGCGGCGGGCTACTGTCATGAAAACGGCTATGTTGTGGATAACGGCTGCGACTGCGAGGAATATAAGCCGGATGCGGGAGCGGCGGAGAGTCTGCGGACAGAACTGGGGATTGCAACAAACAAGCGTATCGTTTTGTCCGTTACCAAGGATACGCCAATTAAGGACGTACCGACCTTTGTGAGGGCGTTCGGCGCGCTGCGCCGTCGTGACGGCGATTTGAGCGCCGTTCTTTGCGGGCCGGGAGTAGAGACAGGGAACGAACGCCTTGCGGCGCTGTGCCGTGAAGCCGGGCTGGCGATAGGGGAGGATGTCTTTCTGCTGGGAATGCGGCATGACGTGCCGCGCCTGTTGGCGGCGTGTGACCTGTATGTGCTCCACTCGGCGGGAGAGGCGTTCCCAAACGCGCTGATACAGGCGATGGCTTGCGGCTGCGTGTGCGTGACCACGGACGTCGGCGACGCGCGGCGAATCCTGGACAATGACGGCTGCGTTGTGCCGCCCGGTGATCCGGACGCTCTGGCAGCGAAAATGGCGGAGCTTTTGGCGTTACCGAAGGGCGAGGCGGAGGAGCTGCGGCGCGCAAACCGCGCGCGGGTGCAGGAACGGTTTGAGATTCGGGAGATTGTGAAGCAGTATGAGGAGTGGTTTTGAGGGATGGGCGTGAAGTATTTGTTCCGGGTGGATGACATTACATGGGATATGAATTATAAAAACTTTTCCCGCCTGAGAGACCTCTTTTTTCGTTACGACGTAAAGCCCATAATTGGAGTGATACCGCACAACGAAGACCCGCACTTGAAAGAACAGGCGGGAGAAAACGGAATCACAGAGGAACGTTTTTGGCGCGAAATGAACGACTTGCAGCAAAACCATGGATGGGCGGTTGCCCTGCACGGATATAATCACGTTTATGTGACGAAGGACGGCGGTATTTTTAAACGGAACAATCGGGCGGAGTTTGCGGGACTTCCGTTTGAACAGCAGGAAGAGAAGGTGCGCCGCGGAAAAGAGATTTTGGAACGGAACGGACTGTCGATTGACGCGTTTATGGCGCCGGCACATTCTTTGGACTGGAGCACAGTGGAAGCGCTGAAACGAAACGGGATATTTACAATTACGGATGGAAAAGGAGTTTATCCGTATACAAAGCATGAGGTTTTGTTTGTGCCGGACCAGTATGTATATCCCATGCCGTATCCGGGCGTTTGCGGTGTACACACCGCAGTGTTCCATCCGAACGGATGGAACACTATGCGCTTCACGAGGGTGGAAAACTTTTTGAAAAAGCATAAGGCGGATTCTTTTCAAAATGTCGTGCAGTGGGCGAGGGAACACGAAAATGCGCGTTGGCATATAGAAAATGTAATATGCAAAAGCGTGATTGAATGCGAAAAAGGAGTTATTGCCGCCGCTTACAGTATAAGGCGCAGACAGAAAGGGATCGAATATGAGTAAAATATCAACAGCCATAGATATTGCCCAGAAGCATGGTTACGCATCTTTTGTTCGGGGCTGTGTTAAGTATGCAGTTTATTTGCCGTTGGCGAGAAAAGAGAGGGTTGATTCTTGGCATGCATGGCCAATGGAATGGAAAACTTACATTTTCTCAACTGTAAAATATCTGAACTCCCTGCAGCAAACGGACGCAAGCGTTTGCGAGATCGGGTGCGGTGTGGGGAATATCATTGTAGACAAAAGGCTTGATGGTAAGGGATATTGCCATGATTTGTCCGTAGCACTTCCTGAGTATCGTGTGTCACAGGTAATATATAAAGACGAGGGAAAAGAAATATATCATTTTGTTCGAAGATGATTGCAAGTGGAATAGCAAAACCGTTCAGAGGGAGGCCAAGATCCATGAGTCAACACAAAGAATGTTTGCAAAAGATGCACAGAGCTGAATTTAAACGAACACTTCAGGAATCGAAAACTATTCGACGGATGAACGCAATTCAAAACCCAAAGGTTAGAGCCGCCATGAAGCTGCTCTACAGCCCAATTGCAATTGTTAAGAACGAGGGGAATATTCGAACACTTTTGAAAGAAAGCGCACGAAGCAGGTCTAAATCCTATTTTCCATATTTAGAAATGTGCATTTCTTCAAAATGCACATTGAGGTGCAAGTATTGCTCAAATTTGATGCCATGTTATGAGGATCCACAAGATATCTCTGTTGACGTGCTAAAAGAATCGTTTGATCGGCTCATGTCTATATGTGATAAAGTTAGCATGTTTCAAATCCTGGGGGGGGAGACGTTCCTTTGCAAAAATCTTCCCGAGATTTTAGAGTATGTGCTTAGATATCCGCAGATTAAAGAAATCAGCATTCCTACTAATGGGACTATCATGATTCGGGATGAACAATTACTTGAACTGATGAAAAATCCTCGTGTGATCGTGAATGTATCCGATTATGGTTTTGGACATCCGGCAGAGCTTTGCGCTTTTCTGAAAAGCAAAGGGATTCGTGTGCGACAGATGCCAGAAGAATGGAAAGATTATGGGAATACAGAGAAACGAAACAGGAGCAGAACGGAACTTACAAGGCAATTTGCGGAGTGCGGAATGGTATGTAAAAGCCTTTTGAACGGGAAACTGTTCGCGTGTCCCAGAAGCAGCCACGGAAATGCAACAGGATGTATCCCGGCGGCATCAGGGGATTTCTTAGACTTTCTTGATGAAGGCTCTCCTGTCACAAAACAGCAGTTGATTGACTTCTATTATCGCGATGAACCGGTGGCAGCATGTGACCACTGTGATCATGGAACTATGGTTGAAAAGGCTGTTCCTGCAGGCAGGGATCAACTACCAAAAATCTAAATTCTGACAAATAACTGTTATCGAATCAAAACATATGTTGAAAAACTTACTTATCATCGTTCCGAATCTCACCCTTGGCGGACAGGAACGCGTTGCGGTCAATATGGCGCGGATCATGGCGCAGGATTATAACGTTACCATGGTGGTTTTCGACAGCAGGAACGCGGCGTATTCCGCCGATTGCGAGCTGATCGACCTGAAAATCCCCGCCGCGCCGGGGAAGCTCGCCAAGGTGAGGAACGCGCTGCGGCGCGCGGCGGCGCTTCGGAGGCTGCGGCGTGAGCGGGAAATCGACTATTGCGTCTCCCTCGGTCCGACGGCAAATTTTGCCAATGTTTTATCAAGGGGACGAGGAAAAACCATTGTGCGAACCAGCAGCTTTGCGGATGCCGCAAACAGTCGGCTGAACCGGTTTATTTTTGGGAATTGCGATCAAGTGATCTGCTGCTCGGAAGAGATTCGGAAAAGAATAATTGCTGATTTTAGCGTATCCGAAAAACACGCAGTCTCCGTATATAACCCATTTAATATCGAAACCCTGTTTTCTAACGGGAAAGAAGATATTACCGATTATTCTTTTCGGATGACTACTATTGTCGCGCATGGACGCTTGGAAACGGTAAAAAACTATCCGCGCCTGATGAAAGCTTTTTCTCTGGTTCACAAGCAAAAATCGGACATACAGCTTTTAATCATCGGGGAAGGCACGCTTCGTCCAAAGCTGGAATCGCTGATTGCGCGGTATGGGCTGCAAGACAGCGTTACGCTGCTGGGCTTCCGAAAGAACCCGTTTGCTTATCTGAAACGGGCGTCTTTGTACGTTCTTCCTTCGTACCATGAGGGATTCCCCAACGCTTTGGTGGAGGGAATGTGTTTCCTTCCCGTCGTGGCGGCGGACTGCAAAAGCGGCCCACGGGAGATACTGAGCAACGGCTCGCTTGACGCCGTATGCGACGGGATCGAGGAAGCGGAGTACGGCATATTGGTGAAGCCCTCCGATGAGAACGAGGGCTGGATTGAGGAGATCACCGAGGACGACCGGATCTTAGCGGAGGCGATCCTGCGGCTGTTGAACGATCCGGAGAAGTATGAGCACTATCAAAAGCGCGCCCGCGAACGGGCACGGGAGTTTTCGCTTGAGCGCTTCCGCGAGGGACTTTTGCGGGTGCTGGAGGGGTAGGACGAGATAACCAATAAACGATAGGAAAACCATTGTGGAGAAGTGGAAAGGACTATCAGAGGCATGAGAGTGTTTTTCAATCAATCATTGAAAAAAGAATACTGCCCCATCTTCGAAGCCTGGATCAAGGAATTCAACTTGGAGGCGCTGTATGCAATCAGGCGGGATAATGTTGATGACTATGCAGGAGGATCGCTGGGCAGCATCTTGATAGAACGGCTTGATTATTTGGACATAAAGCACGCGAGGTATGAACACTGCCCATTCTACGATGAGTTGCCTCCGCTGGACGCAGAGCTTCTTGATAAGATGGCTCCTTATGAACCGGAGGCAATAAAAATGCTGGAGCGTACGGATGAGCTGTCCAAGTCTACGGAACGGCGTATGATACAGTACCATCAGCATGTTCGTTATTGGAGCTGTTTTCTGGATAAAACGAAGATAGACCTGCTGCTTCTGGGCGACGTCCCACATGAAATATATGATTATATCCTGTTTCGGCTCTGCCAGCTCAAAGGAATTTCTGTCCTGTTGACGACTATGCTGCCTTTTCAGTCGATGCACAGGGTTATGCCGCTGTGGGGCAGCTATGAAACCTTCGATACTGCAATTGCAGAGCAAATCGGGAGGTACAGGGATATATACCCAACCGAGGAATCGGTAGAGCTTGGAACAGCGGCGCAAAAAGAGTACGATCTCTTTCACGGCGTGAATGAGCAGATCGTACCGGTTGCAAGCCCGCCGCCTCACCTTTCCGATTATTGGAGGGTCTTCTCCTCCGAGTTCAGGCGTGCCAAAAAGGACGCCTTTGCAAGAATTCCGAGACACATCACGGCAAAGCTGGAAATCAACCGATTGCTCCGTTATTATGCGCGGCTGGCAATTAAGCCCGATCTGAACGTTCCTTATATCTATTTTCCCCTGCATTACCAGCCGGAAATGACAACGAGCCCCTCCGGAGGCTGGTTTGTACACCAATATTTGGCAATTCAGATGTTGTCTTATTATGCGCCGCCGGGGGTTTGGATCTATGTTAAAGAACATCCGGTGTACAAAAAAGTCTATACCTGCACAAGGATCTCGGCACACTACGATTTGATCGCCCGTCTCAAAAACGTGAAGCTTATGCCGTTGGAAACGGATACGATCGAGTTGATCCGAAATGCGTCAGCGGTTTCGTCTATTACGGGCAGCGTGGGCTATGAGGCCATGTATCAGCACAAGCCCTACATTATGTTCGGCAATCAGGTGATGCGATATGGTCCGGGAACATTGAACGTTCGCAACAACGAGGACTGCAAAGAAGCGATGCGAAAAATCTTCGACGAGGGCATATCCTATGGCGACAGGGATGTTGAAATCTTCCTTAAGGTAATGGAGGAGGCTTCATGCAGAGGCGATTATCAAAACGAAGGCTTTACGAAGGAAGCGGTTGCGGAGCTTTCTGCGAAATGGAATGAAATGCTGCGGGCACATTTCGGAAAAGACGCGGGCGAACCAAGCGGTAAGGCATGATATCGCTCTTAAGCGATGAATCGAGGCTGTCACAAAACTATGCTGATTATCCGAATCGCAAAAAAATTTAACAGCATCCTCTCCGCGCATCAGAAGCTGCGGATCTTTGAACTCGCCGTCCTCATGGTGATCGGCGGGCTTTTGGAGTTGTGCTCAGTTTCTCTGATCCTGCCGTTTATGGACGCGGTCATGAGCCCGCAAGAGACCATGCAAAAGCCCTATGTCCAGTTGGTCTGCCGGATCTTTGACCTGCAAATCGCCAAAACCTTTTTGGTGTTTACAGCAATCGTACTCGCTTGTGTCTACATCTTCAAAAATGTCTATCTGCTTTTGCAAATGAATGTGCAGAACCGCTTCGTCTACGGCAATATGCTGGCGATGCAGCGGCGGGTGCTGGACAGTTATCTTAACAAGCCCTACGAGTATTTTCTGGGCGTCAGCTCCGGCGAGATCGTGCGGGTCATGAATACGGACATTCCAAACGTATTCAATCTGCTCAGCACATTGATTTTCCTGTTCACGGAGCTGGTGGTCTCCACTATGCTGATCGCGGCGATCTTTATTTACTCGCCGCTGATTACGCTTTGTATGGGCGGCGTGATGGGGTTCCTGCTCATTGTGATCAGTGCGGTCATCAAGCCGTTGCTGCGCAGAGCGGGAGAAAATCTCCAATACTCCGGCAAGGACATGAACAAATGGCTCTTGCAGTCGATCCAGGGAATCAAAGAGGTGAAGATCACCGGGAAAGAAGCGTTCTTTCAGGAGAATTTTGACACAAGCGGTCAGGTCTATGTGACCTCGATGCGGAAGCATGGGCTTCTGTCAACGGTTCCCCG
This sequence comes from Oscillospiraceae bacterium, assembly GCA_040307975.1. Lineage (GTDB taxonomy): Bacteria > Bacillota > Clostridia > Oscillospirales > Oscillospiraceae > Hominicoprocola. Next base: position 25,769 of record JAWRIJ010000003.1, read on the forward strand.
GTTTTTGATCGAGGCGTTCAGCATGAGCACGATCTTCATTGTCATCGCGCTTCTGATCTACCGGGATTACAGCCTGGAAACCATCGTTCCGATGCTCTCCGCGGTGGCGATGGCGGCGATTCGCTTGCTGCCGTCGGTGAACCGCATTTCCAGCAGCATGGCAAACGCCGCCTATTATGAGCCGATGCTGGACAAGCTCATCGAGAGCCTGAAGGACATCGACGGCAGCGGCACGGTTAGCCTCGCCGGGAATGTTGACGCGGTACACGACGATGGCGGGGATGTAACATCTGCGCCGCTCCGGGAGAGCATTGAGTTTCGGGAGATCTCCTTCCACTACCCGGACGCGGAAAACGACGTGCTTTCCCATGCGTCAATGACTATCCGCCGCGGCGAATCCGTCGGCATTGTGGGCGCTTCGGGGGCGGGGAAAACGACGGCTATCGACATCCTGTTGGGCTTGCTGCATCCGCAAAAGGGGCAGGTGCTGGCGGACGGCGCAGATATTTCCGAGGATGTGCGCAGCTGGCATCGGCAGATTGGCTATATCCCGCAGATGATCTTTATGCTGGACGACACCATCCGCGCCAACGTTGCCTTTGGCGTCGCGCGGGAGGCGGTGAACGACGAGGTGGTTTGGCAGGCGCTGGAGGAGGCGTCGCTTGCGGACTTCGTGCGCGGGCTCCCGGAGGGGCTGGACACTGAGATCGGGGAGCGCGGCGTGCGGCTCTCCGGCGGGCAGCGGCAGCGCATCGGTATCGCCCGGGCGCTGTACCGCAAGCCGGACGTGTTGGTGCTGGACGAGGCGACCTCGGCACTGGACAACGAAACAGAACGCGAGATCATGGCGTCCATCGAGCGCTTGCAGGGGCAAAAGACCATGATTATTATTGCCCACCGCCTGACGACCATCGAGCAATGCGACCATGTGTACCGGGTCGAAGGCGGGAGGATTACGCTGGAAAAATAGAAAGAGGTGCTATGGCTTGTTAAACAACAAATCCATTCTGATCACCGGGGGAACCGGTTCCTTTGGGCATCACTTTGTTGACTATGTATTGGCGCATTACAAGCCGAAGAAGCTCATAATCTTCTCTCGGGATGAATATAAACAATTCATTATGCAGGACGAGTACCGGGAGCATCAGGACATCTTGCGCTTCTTCATCGGCGACGTCCGCGACGAAGCGCGGCTGCGTATGGCAATGAACGGCGTCGATTATGTGATCCATGCCGCGGCGCTCAAGCAGGTGCCCGCCTGTGAGTATAATCCCAACGAAGCGATCAAAACCAACATCAACGGCGCAATGAACGTGATCAACGCATCGCTGGAGGCGGGCGTCCGCAAGGTCATTGCCCTGTCCACGGACAAGGCGGTGAACCCGATCAACCTCTACGGCGGCACAAAGCTGGTGTCGGACAAGCTGTTCTGCGCGGCAAACTCCTACAGCGGGCTGGATGGCACACGCTTTGCCGTGGTGCGCTACGGCAACGTGGCGGGGAGCCGTGGCTCCGTGATTCCGTTCTTCCAGAACATCCTTGACCACGGCGGGACGGAACTACCCATTACCGATTATCGGATGACGCGGTTCTGGATCAGTCTGGAGCAGGGCGTCGAGCTGGTCATCAAAGCACTCGCGGAGGCGCACGGCGGCGAAACGTTTATCTCGAAGATACCTTCGTTCAAGATCACCGATCTTGCCGAGGCAATGCTTCCGGGCTGCGCAAAGCCGGAGGTCGGCATTCGGGAGGGCGAGAAGCTTCATGAGATCATGGTGACGCGGGAGGATTCGCTGCATACTTACGAGTATGAAAAGCATTTTATCATCTATCCGCACTATAACTGGTTCAAGAGGGACAACCTCATTCCCGGCGGCAAACTGGTGAAGCCGGAATTTGAGTACAGTTCCGGGTCGAATACCGAATGGCTAGGCGTCGAGGAGTTGCGAGCAAAGGTAAAGTCGGATTTGGACAAGCACTGAGGTGACACGAGTGAATAATTTAGCCATCAACGGCGGACAGCCTGTCCGCAAAGACAAACTATTCTACGGCCGCCAGTGGATCGACGAGGATGACATCAAGGTGGTCGCCGACGTGCTGCGCAGTGACTTTTTGACCTGCGGACCGAAGGTGGACGAGTTTGAGCGCAAGCTCGCGGACTACACCGGGGCAAAGTACGCGGTTGCTGTGTCCAACGGTACGGCGGCGCTCCATTGCGCCTGTATCGCCGCGGGCGTCGGGCCGGGGGACGAGGTCATCACGACGCCGCTGACCTTTGCCGCAAGCGCGAACTGCGCCTTATACTGCGGTGCGCGCCCTGTTTTCGCGGACATTGACCCGGAGACCTACAACATCGACCCGGAGAGCATCCGCGCTCACATCACGCCCAAAACCAAGGCGGTTGTGGCGGTGGACTTCACCGGACAGCCGGTCAGGAACCGCGAGATCCGCGCGATCTGCGATGAATTCCATCTGGTGTTCATCGAGGACGCCGCCCATGCCATCGCCTCCAAGTATGACGGGAAGCCGGTGGGCAGTCTCGCGGACATGACCTGCTTCAGCTTCCACCCAGTCAAGACCGTTACCGGCGGCGAGGGCGGCGCGATTACCACAAACAGCGAAGAGTACCACCAAAGGCTGGTGCTGGCGCACACCCATGGTATCACCCACGATGAGCGCCTGATGGAGGACGCTCCCCACGAGGGGCCGTGGTACTACGAGCAGATCTCTTTGGGCTATAACTACCGCATGACGGATTTTCAAGCGGCGCTGATCTCCAGCCAGATGAACCGGCTCGACTTTTTCGCGCGGCGGCGCAAGGAGATCGTGGCGGCGTATGACAAGGCGTTTTCGGAGCTGCCGGAAATCCTTGTCCAAAAGGAGATCCCGGAGGCGGACACCTGCCGCCACCTCTATATCATACGGCTTGCGTTGGACAAGCTGCGGTGTACGCGGCGGGAGTTCTTCGACGCGATGGCGGCGGAGGGAATACAGCCACAGGTGCATTATGTGCCGGTGTACTGGTTCCCATATTATCAAAAGCTGGGCTATGAAAAGGGGCTATGCCCCAACGCGGAAGAGGTCTACAAGGGCATCATGAGCATCCCGCTGTACCCGAAGCTGACGGACGAGGACGTGGAGAGCGTCATCGCCGCGGTTCGGAAGGTTGTGGAAAACTACAAAAATAGAATATAAGTTAGAGTAAGGAAGAAATATGTATGTACAAGACAGAACAGGAAAACTTCTGGGCTGGTGAATTTGGCACGCAGTATGTCGCCAGAAATTCTGATGTAAATCATGCAACAATTAGCGCAAATACTACTATTTTTGCAAAAATCCTGTCAAAAACGGGGAGTATTCAAAGCCTGATTGAGTTTGGCTCAAACATTGGCCTGAACCTTTCCGCCATCCAATGGCTGCTCCCTCAGCTCAACGATATATCCGCGGTGGAAATCAACGAAACAGCGGTTCAGGAATTAAGAAAGCGCGTGAACTGCACACACATTTATCAACAGTCGATATTAGACTTTGCATGTGACTATCCCCGAGACCTTGTGCTGATAAAAGGGGTCATGATCCATCTAAACCCGGAATGCCTTCCGAGCGTATACGATACTCTATATCAGACGTCAAAGCGATATATCTGCATAGCCGAATATTATAATCCGACGCCGGTAGAGGTTCTGTACCGGGGCAACGAAGGGAAACTCTTTAAGCGGGATTTTGCCGGTGAGTTGATGGATCGTCATCAGGATCTGGCTCTTGTTGACTATGGGTTCCAGTATCACCGGGACAGGTGTTTTCCGCTTGATGATATTACATGGTTTTTGCTTGAGAAAAGATAAACAATAAACGGAGCGAACCGATCATGAGCAGTATTGCCATCATCACCGCGCGGGGCGGGTCTAAGCGCATCCCCAAAAAGAATATCCGCGACTTTTGCGGCAAGCCGATTATTGCCTACTCAATTGAAGCGGCGCTTCAAAGTGCCATGTTCGACGAGGTCATGGTCTCCACGGACAGTCGGGAGATCGCGGCGGTCGCGGAGCGGTACGGCGCGGCGGTGCCGTTCTTTCGGAGCGCGGAAACGAGCAATGATTATGCGGTCACCGCCGACGTGCTCAAGGAAGTGCTCCAAAGCTATCAAAAGCAGGGGCGTGAATTTGACGCGCTCTGCTGCATTTATCCCACAGCGCCCTTTGTTACCGCAGACAAACTGCAGAGCGCCATGGAGACGCTGGCACGAACGAGCGCGGACTCTGTTATGCCCGTTGTGGCGTTCAGCTTCCCGCCGCAGCGTGGACTGCTGGTTCGGGACGGCAAGCTGTGCTATTTGCACCCGGAACACGAAAAAACGCGCAGCCAGGACTTAGAGCCGATCTACCACGATTGCGGACAATTCTATGCCGCCAAAACCAAAGCGTTTTTACGCTATGGTACGCTGGTAACGCCCAATACCGCGCCGCTGGTCATGCCGGAGCAAGAAGTTCAGGACATTGACAACCTGTCTGATTGGGAGCTTGCGGAGATCAAATATAGAAAGTTTATACGGAAGGAAAGATAATAGCCATGTTCCACCTGTATGACAAGCTCACCCGACAACCATGGTTGCTGAAAATGGCTAATAATTCTGTATCGAAATGAGGATTTGACAATGAATGAAAAGACTTTCTACCACGGCGTAAAAAGATACGAAATAAAAAATATCGAGGAGATTTTATACCGGGGGGGGGTACCGAAACAGTATATTTCAGATTTCAAAAAAGCGTCAAATCTTGAAAATATCGGTCATCCGCTCTATGTAGTCGTTGAAGTGAATAATTATTGCAATATGCGATGCAAAATGTGCATAAAAAGCATGGATGCAAATGCGAACGGGCATGATAATATAGATATTGCCTTATTGGACAAGTTTTTGGCAGATGCGCATGAGGCGGGCGTCCAATCCTTCTTTTTAGGAGGAGAAACCGAGTGTACCGTGAATCCGCAGATCCTAACGATCATGCAGCATATTCGTGAGATCGGGCAAGGCGTGGACGATGTGCTGATTACCAACGGATATGCGCTGTCGGATGAAATCATAGACGCCCTGTTTGAGCTGCGCTGGGAGAAGGTGTTTGTATCCCTCGACGCAGCGACGCCGGAGACGTATCGGAAAATCCGCGGCAAAGAGCTGGAGCGCGTGGAAAGCAACATTGAGAAGATTTTGAGAAAAAAAGAAAAACTAAACGCATCATTTCCCATAATCAGGGTCAGCTTTTGCATTCAGGATGATAATATTCATGAGCAAGTACTATTTTTTGAGAAATGGAAGGAAAAAGTTGACATCATTGACTATCAGGATTGTATCCAGTTACAAGATATGTCGATTTTGCACGATCTGCCGGAGGTCAAAGCAAAGTGTAAAAGACCTTTTACTTCTCCCATGATTGGCTGTGATGGTACTATTTATCCTTGCTGTACAGAATGGGGCAAGAAAATGCCGATAGGAAATATCAAGCACGATCATATTGGCGAAGTGTGGAACGGAAAACAGATGAATGAATTGAGGGAGCAAATTATATCTGGCAAGTTGTGTGATATCTGTAAGACATGTATGTATCATACAAGCAATTATGTATAAGAAAATCATACTGTTAATCGTTTGATTGTTTGTGCTTCTGTTTTGTTAGAAAGGGGGATAGGATATGCTCCACCTGTATGACAAGCTCACCCGGGGCGAGCCGTATATCATCGCCGAGATGTCCGCCAACCACGGCGGCAGCATGGAAACCGCGCTGGAGATCGTGCGGCAGGCAGCCGAAGCGGGCGCGGACTGCGTCAAGATCCAAACCTACACCGCCGACACAATGACCATCGACTGCGACGGCGAGGATTTCCGCGTCCACGGCGGGCTGTGGGACGGCTACACGCTCTACCAGCTCTACACCGAGGCAAGCACGCCGTGGGCGTGGCAGCAACGCATCCGGGAGGAGTGCGAGGCGTGCGGCGTCGATTTCCTGTCCACACCCTTCGACCCGAGCGCGGTGGACTTTCTCGACGGTATCGGCTGCGAAGCGTACAAGATCGCCAGCTTTGAGCTGGTGGACATCCCGCTGATCGAATACGCCGCAGCCAAGGGCAAGCCGATGATTATTTCCTGCGGCATGGGCAGCATTGAGGAAATTCAGGACGCCATCGACGCCTGCCGCCGGGCGGGGAACAGCCAGATCGTGCTGCTCAAGTGTTGCAGCGAATACCCCGCCAACTGGGAGGATATGCACCTCGGCAACATCCCGGATATGAAGGAGCGCTTCGGCGTGCCGGTAGGGCTGTCCGACCACAGCGCGGGAAGCCTCGGCGCGGTGGTCGGCGTGACGCTGGGGGCGTGCGTGGTGGAGAAGCACGTCAAGCTGCCGGGCGTGGAGAGCGCCGACAGCGGTTTCAGCATGACGATGGACGAATTCGCGCAGATGGTGCGGGACGTCCGAGCGGCGAAGCGCATCGCGCAAGGACCGGACTACACGCTCACCGAGGGTGAGCGGGCGTCGCTGGTGTTCCGACGGAGCATTTATGCGGTAAAGGATATCAAAAAAGGCGAGGCGTTTACGCCGGAAAACGTGCGGGTAATTCGACCGGGGTATGGGCTCAAGCCGAAGTATTACCGAGGGCTGCTGGGAAAAACGGCAGCCGAGGAGATTCCAGCGGGCAGGGCTATTCTGGCGGAGCTGGTCGAAGGGGAGAAGGAAGAATGAACGTCCAATTGCGCGAAGTGGCCGCCGATGATGGAGAACTGCTTTTTCAATGGGCGAACGACCCGGCGGTGCGGCAAAACTCCTTCCATACCGCGCCGATTTCCCGCGAGGAGCATCAGACGTGGTTTGAACGGGCTTTGTCAGACGGGAACACCGTGATCTACATTTACCTGTCAGACGGAAAGCCAATTGGACAGGTGCGGCTGAATGTTACCGCGGGTATCGGCGATGTAGACTATAGTATTTGCGCGGAGGAGCGCGGAAAAGGACACGCCAAAAGAATGTTGGCGTTGGCACAGGAAAAGCTCAAGGCAGAACACCCGGAGATTCGGCGGTTACACGCCGAGGTAAAGCCGGAGAATACCGCGTCAAAACGCGTGTTTGCGGGCTTGGGTTATTGTGAGCGGTGCGTTTGCTATGAGATAGCCTTATAGGGGATTCGGAAAAGTACTACACGATTTTGACACGTTTAGGAAAGGGAAAGAGCTTGCACATGGGTTCAATCGTGATTGCAACCATCAAATCATGGAACATAAGGCTGGCGAAAGCGCTTCAGCAGGAATATCCGGAGCATAAAATATGGATCGTTTCGGAACCGGGAGAGCTCACGGAAGAATGGCTTGAAACCGTCAAACCGGATTTCATTTTCTTCCCCCATTGGTCGTGGATCATCCCCCGGGAGATTTACACACAGTATGTTTGCATTGTGTTTCACATGACCGACCTTCCATTTGGCCGCGGTGGGAGCCCGCTGCAAAACCTGCTTGTGCGCGGGATTTATCTAACGCGCATTTCTGCGATCCGTGTACAGGAGGGGCTGGATACAGGCGATGTTTATATGAAAGAGCCGCTGGACATCAGCACCGGAAATGCCGATGATATTCTTCGCAGAGCATCTGAAGTCATCTTTGAGAAAATGATTCCCCGCTTTTTATGGGAAACGATCATACCTAAGCCACAGCAGGGAAAGCCAACTGTGTTCTTGCGGCGTAAGCCAGAGGAAAGCAGAATCCCGGAACACCTGAGTGCGCAGCAGCTCTATGATTACATACGGATGCTTGACGGAGAGGGCTACCCCGCTGCTTTTATCGAGGGTGGTTTCGGGAAAATCTATTTCCGAAACCCTGTATTCCGCGACGGTAGGCTGACTGCCGATGCGTTTTTTGAGGTAACAGTATGAAACGGGTTTTAGTTGTCGCAGCGCACCCTGACGACGAATTGCTTGGCGAGGGCGGAACGGTTCGCCGTCTCGTAAACGAAGGCGTCGAAGCGCGCGCTGTCATACTGGCAGAGGGAATCACCTCGCGCGCTATGAGGCGATCGGATGCCGACACTAGTGAACTGAGGGAATTGAAAAAGGACGCTCAAGCCGCTGCAAAAGTAATTGGATATAAAAGCATAGATTTTTGCGATTTTCCTGATAATCGTATGGACGAGGTGGATCTGCTGGACATAATTAAGGTTGTGTCTGGTTTTATTGAACGATATAAACCTGACACAATATTTACGCACCATCACGGAGATTTGAATATCGATCACCGCAGAACATGTGAAGCCGTTCTGACAGCCTGCCGGCCGGTAAATAGCTATAGTGTAGAACGAATCTTTTCGTTTGAAACGCCCAGTTCTACCGAGTGGAACTATACCTATCAGGAGCCGTTTACGCCAAATGTTTTTTTTGACGTTACCGACACACTGGAAGAAAAAATTAATGGAATGGCTTGTTACAGAAGCGAAAGCGCTCGTTTCCCACATCCAAGAAGCCCTGAAGCTCTGCGTTCTCTGGCGGTTTATCGTGGCAGTAATGTTGGTTTTCGCTTAGCCGAGGGATTTATGCTTTTACGCGAGATTGTGAGGAAGCAGGATAGTATATGATTGTATTTCGGGCGGACGGGAACGCGAATATCGGCATGGGTCACGTCATGCGGTGCCTGTCCATCGCCGACGCCGCGGTGGAGCAGAGAACGGACTGCCTGTTTGTCACCGCTGACGAGAGCGTTTCCGGCGCGATCCGGGAGCGCGGCTTCCGCTGCGAGGTGCTGGGCAGCGATCACACTAAAATGGAGGCGGAGCTTCCGTTGCTGGAGCCGCTCCTTGTTCGCGAGCGTCCCGCCTGCGTGCTGGTGGACAGCTATTTTGTGACGCCCGTCTATTTGAATCGGGTTCGGATGCTCGCAAAAACGGCGTATCTGGACGACGTCGCGGCGTTTGCGTACCCGGTGGATCTGCTGGTCAACTATAATATTTACGGCGACGAAACCGACTATGAAGCGCTCTACCGCGAGGCGGGTCAGCCGCTCCCAATCTTGCTGACGGGGACGGAATACGCGCCGCTGCGCGGAGAATTCCGGGGGCTGCCCAGCAGGGTCACACGCAGTAAGGCGACGGACGTCCTCGTTTCCACGGGCGGCTCCGACCCCCGGCATATTGCGCTGGAGCTTGCCGGGCGGATCGCACGGCGAGACGATGCGGGCGTTTGCTTTCACTTTGTTTTGGGGGCGCTGAACGAGGACACGGAGGCGATACGGCAGATCGCGGCGGACTGCGGCAGCGTTGCCGTCCACAGCGGCGTCCGGCGTATGTCGGAGCTGATGCGGCGCTGTGATCTGGCGATCTCCGCGGCGGGCAGCACATTGTATGAGCTTTGCGCGGCTCAGACGCCGACAGTCACTTATGTTCTGGCGGACAACCAGCAGCCGGGCGCGGAAGGCTTTGCGCGGCGTGGCCTGATGCGCTGCGCAGGGGACTGGCGCGAGCTGGGGGACGGGCTTTTCGAGCGCCTGTTGGACGCCGCGGCGGAGCTGGCGGGTGATTACCGGGAGCGTGTCCGCATGGCGGAGGCAATGGGATGCGTAGTGGACGGCGTGGGCGCGGCGCGGCTGTGCCGCCGTTTTGCGGCATTATCGTGATGGTGGGTCACAACGGCGAGGTGTCGAGCCGTTGGACGATGAACTGCTGGATACTGTCGCAGGAGGTGCTTTCATGCCGTTTCTTCCAATCCCCTAAGTCAGATACACGATCTACAACTGCACAGAAATCGAGCCGCTCACGCGCGATAAACCGCTCCCGATCTTGTGCAATTTTATCGCCGATTCCTCCGCATTTCGTTCTTGCAATTTTGCACCGATACAATTATAATGACTTGGCTTGAATCAAAAGCTCTTTATGGGGAAGCGCTTCCCCATACGTTTTGCAGCGCAAAACGTAATGACGCTCTGTTATTTCATGCGAAAGCATTCAGGAGGAATACCGATGAAACACAAGCACACGAAAGCACTTTCCGTTCTGCTCACGGTCTGCATGATCGTGGGTCTCATGCCGTGGACGACGCTGAGCGCAAGGGCGGACGCCAGCGTGCTTGCAAGCGGAAACTGCGGCACAACAGGCCACGAAAGCGACGTCACATGGCAGCTGACTGACGACGGCGTTCTCACAGTCTCCGGCACGGGCGCGATGGCGGACTACGCTAATGCTACTACTAAACCATGGAGGAATTATAGCGATTCTATCACAAAGATAGTCATTGGTGACGGCGTAACATACATTGGTATGCAAGCGTTTGCTACTTGCCCTAATCTTACAGAAGTTCGCATTGGCAACGGCGTAAAGACGATTGCCGGTGCGGCGTTCTTCAATTGTGTTAATCTCGCGCATGTTTACATCGGCGCAGGCTTGGAGGAATTCCACGCACATAGTTTTCAACTCTGCAATAATGCCCAATACCATTTAAGCGCTGATAACCATAATTTCCCGAACGGGCTTTTCATAATTGATAATGGTGTTCTGAAGGCCTGTTTAGTTGCGCCCAATGAACTCGACATTTCAAGTATTTCAACGGCTACCATAACGGAAATCGAAGGTTCAGTGTTTACGGGCAAAACCAACATCACATCTGTCATCATCCCCGCAAGCGTGACGAAAATCGGAAATAGTGCTTTTTGGGGCTGCAGCAACCTTTCCACCGTTATTTTTAAGGGCAGCACGATGACCTTCGGCGGAAACACCGTGTTCGAAGACTGTACGAGCCTTGCAACTGTTGTTGCGCCTGCGGGGCTTGATTTGAGTAATGCCGACATACCCAGCGGCGCGACAATCAAATACATCTGCACCGCGCCCGTCGCCCCGACGCCGACGACGTTCGTCTACAACGGCAGCGAGCAGACCTATGCGTTTCCCGCAGGTTCCGGCTATGCTGTTAGCGACAACACCGCGACCGACGCGGGCAATTATGAGGCAAAGGTGACGCTGACGGCGGGAAGCAACCCGCTCTATGTTTGGGGCAGCACGACGACCATGACGCCGGCGACAGGCGCGGCGGCAACCGAAGTGAAAAAATATGCGTGGAGCATCGACAAGCGCGATCAGCTCGCGCCGACGGGCGTCACGTCCGCCGCTATCAGCACCGGGGACACGGGCAGTATCACAGGCGTGGATACCACGATGGAGTACGGCACCGACAACGCGAACTGGACGGCTTGCACGGGCACGACGATCGACGACCTTGCGCCGGGCGTCTACTATGTGCGCAAAGCGGGAAACAACAACGAATACGAAAGCCCCTCTGTGACGGTCGTCGTCAGGCGTGACGGCGAGCACGCGCTCACGGTCAACGGCGGCACGGGCAGCGGCGTCCATGCCGAGAACGACCAAGTCGAAGTCAGCGCGACCGCGCCCACGGGCATGAAGTTTAACGGCTGGACGGTCACGGGATTGACCTTGACCAATGAGGAAAAGGCATCTCCGACGCTTACCGTCACCATGCCAAACGGCGACGCAACGCTGACGGCGAGCTTTGTGAACGCGACGGTCACGGGCGTCACGCTCAACCGTTCCTCGCTTCCCCTTGCGCCGGGGGCAACGGCGGCGCTGACGGCGTCCTATCTGCCCGCCGACGTGAAGCCGCAGTATCAGGGCGTCACGTGGAGCAGCAACAACGAGAGCGTCGCCACGGTGGACGCGAGCGGCACGGTCACGGCAAAGGCGGAAGGCACGGCGACCATCACCGTCACCGCGACCAACGGCACGGCAAGTACAGACGACGACAAGACCGCGACCTGTGCCGTAACGGTTGCAAGACCGCAGCCCACTCCGAGTTACAGCGACAGCAGCGACGACGATTACACCCCGTCCAAGACGGAAACGGTGACCAACGCGGACGGCAGCAAGACCACGACCACCACGAACGCCGACGGCAGCACCACCGCCGTCACGACGAAGCAGGACGGCTCGACCGTCACCGTGAACACGGCGAAGGACGGCAGCGCCGTGACGACCGAAAAGACGGCGGACGGCTCCACCGCGACGGTGAAGACCGACAAGAGCGGCAACGTCGTCAGCACCGAGGTTAACCCGAGCGCCAAGGCAATCGAGGACGCGGCGAAGTCCGGCGAGCCGGTCACGCTCCCAGTCGAGGTCAAGGCGGGGAATGACGCCGGGAGCGCGAGCGAGGTCAAGGTCACGCTTCCCAAAGGCGAAACGGGCGTGCGCGTGGAAATCCCCGTTGAAAATCTCACCTCCGGCACGGTCGCGGTCATTGTGAAGCCGGACGGCACGGAGGAGATCGTCAAGACCTCGACCACGAGCAGGGACGGCGTCGTGCTGACGCTCGAAGAGTCCGCGACGGTCAAGCTCGTGGACAACACGAAGAGCTTTAGCGACGTGCAGCCGAATGACTGGTTTGCGCCCTACATCGCGTGGGCGGCGAGCCGCGGCATCATGAACGGCATGGGCGACGGCACGTTTGCCCCGAACGCGACGGCGAGCCGCGCGCAGATCGCGCAGATGCTCTTTAACCTCGACGGCGCGCAGGCAAACGGCAATCTTGCGGCGTTCGGCGACGTACACGCGGGCGACTGG
>JAWRIJ010000004.1:0-13489 GCA_040307975.1 Oscillospiraceae bacterium
GCTTTCGGAAAACTCTTTCAGTATCATTTATTTTCGTTTCCGCAAATCGATCAGCTCGTCGACCCGCGGCGCGAGAAAGCCGTGAAACTCATTCCAGTCGCCCCAGGTAAGCTCCAGCGCCTGCAGCACTACCGCGCGGTGCGCTCCGGTCAGGACCATCAGATCGCTCAGCACAAAGACAAGCCGAATGTCCCGATAGGGCACCCGCTCTTCTCCGCCTCGCGCCGGTCGGATGCTCATACCGCCTTCGGAAAACACAACGCGCGCGCCTGCGCGCTCCGCCTTGCTCACCTGCGACATCAACTGCTCCGACGAAGCGCTCCGCAGCCCCCTCGGCTCCCGTCCAAGCCATAGCCAAACGCCGCAGCAGGCCGTCAGCGCCGCGCCGCCCGCAAGCGCTCCAAGTTCTTTCACGGGTGCTGACAGCCCCAGCGCAAGAAGCGGCAGGCCCAACAAAATCAAAACGGTCAGGTAAACACGGTAGCGCCGTTTTTTTCGCTGCAATCGCTCCTTCGGCGAAAGCGCCCCTCTGCGCCTGAGCGGATGCGCAAGCATTTGCGAACGGACTTGCAGCGCCTCCGCCAACTGCTCAAGCACCACGGGATTGCGCAGCGGCCGCAGCTCAAACGTGTATCCCGTCACGTCTTACACGCGCCTCCACTTTGTGCCGTTCGGGATGTCCGTCAGTTCCACGCTCTGCGCCTTGAGCTCGTCGCGGATGCGGTCGGCTTCGGCGAAGTTCTTCGCTTTCTTCGCGTCGGCGCGTGCGCGGATGAGCGCCTCAATCTCCGCGTCGGCCTCGCCGTCCTCGGCGATGACCGCGAACTCCGCGCCCTGCGCCTGCGCCGCCTTTTCGTTCTTCTTGCGCAGTGCGTCCGCCTTTTCAAGCAGGCTCAGGCTCAGCACCGCGTCGATATCGCCCAGCACGGCGAGCTTTGTCGCGTCGTTTGCCTGCGCCTTGAGCACATCGTAAAGCACCGTCACACCGTTGGGCGTATTGATGTCGTTATCCATCTGTGCGATAAATTTTTCGCGATACTCCTTCCGTACCGTCTCATCCGCCGCACCCCCGTCCGGCCTGAGCGCCGCGATGCGCGCGAGGAGCTTGTCGAACGCCTTTTGCGCGTTATCGAGGTTCTCCCACGTAAAGACAAGATTTTTGCGGTAGTGCGATTGCAGGCAGAAGAAGCGGTATGCAATGGGATCATAACCCTTCTCCTCAAGAAGCGACACGGTCAAAAACTCGCCCTTGGACTTGGACATCTTGCCGTCCGAGGTGTTGAGGTGCGCAACGTGTACCCAGTAATTCGTCCATTTGTGGCCGAGATAGCTCTCGCTCTGCGCGATCTCGTTCGTGTGGTGCGGGAACATATTGTCCACGCCGCCGCAGTGGATGTCGAGATCCTCGCCGAGGTGCTTCATCGAGATGCCGGAGCACTCGATGTGCCAACCCGGATAGCCAACGCCCCACGGGGAATCCCATTTGAGCGCCTGATCCTCGAACTTAGATTTGGTAAACCACAGCACAAAATCGTTCTTGTTGCGCTTGTTCGTATCCTCCTCCACGCCCTCGCGCACACCAACGGCGAGGTCTTCCTCGTTGTGGTCGTTAAAGATGTAGTAGCGCGCAAGCTTGCTCGTGTCGAAGTACACGTTGCCGCCGGCAAAGTAGGCGTAGCCGGTGTCCATCAGCTTCGTGATGATCTTTATGTACTCGTCGATGCAGTTTGTCGCGGGCTCGACCACGTCGGGGCGCTTGATGTTGAGCTTGCGGCAGTCGTCAAAAAACGCGTCGGTGTAGAACTGCGCGATCTCCATGACGCTTTTGTGCTCGCGCTTCGCGCCCTTGAGCATCTTGTCCTCTCCCTCGTCCGCATCGCTTGTGAGATGCCCGACATCGGTGATGTTCATGACGCGCTTGACATTGTACCCGACAAAGCGCAGATACTTCTCCAGCACGTCCTCCATGATGTAGCTGCGCAGGTTTCCGATATGTGCAAAGTGGTATACGGTCGGCCCGCAGGTGTACATCTTGACGAGGTCGGGATGGTTGGGAACAAATTCTTCCTTTTTGTGGCTTGCAGAGTTATAGAGATACATGGCAAAAGACTCCTTCATGGTCGTTTCAAGTGTCAGCGGCGCCACCGGCCGGCAATCTCAGTCGGCATTTTTGAACACGTCGCGGTTTTGAATGAAATACTCCACGCCGGAATAGACGGTCGTGGCGACGATGATAACAATGCAAACGAGGTTCAGCGTCCGCGAATCCGGCATCCACGCCTCGTCCAAAAGCATCATCAAACACAGGCACACCATGGTCGCGGCGGTCTTGACCTTGCCCGACCAGCCCGCGGCGATGACGCGTCCCTGCTCGACCGCGACGAGGCGCATCCCTGACACGGCAAACTCGCGCAGCAGCACGACGGCCAACACCCAGCCGGGCATCCGCCCGCACTCGACGAACCAGCACATCGCCGCCATCACGAGCACCTTATCCGCGAGCGGATCCATGAACTTGCCGAAATTGGTGATTTGATTGTAATGCCGCGCAATGTAGCCGTCAAGCAGATCCGTCAGGCTCGCGGCGATAAACACGCCGAGCGCGAGATAGCGCGAGCCGGGAAAACCGGCGTAGAGCACGCCGAGAAATACTGGGATCAGCGCCATGCGTAAAATGGTCAGCTTATTTGCGGTGGTCATGTAATGTCACTCCTCTTATTTGACGGTCTCGCCGGTCAGCTCGCCGTCCATCGTGCCGGTGATGCGGACGTTCACAAACTCGCCCGCCTCCAGATCGCGCTCCGACGAAAAATAGATCTTGCCGTCAATGTCGACGGACTCGGCGTAGCTGCGCCCGACATACCCCATCGAGGCGGAGTCGAAGCCCTCGCAGAGCACCTCGACCGTCTCGCCGAGCATCTTCTCATTGTATGCGTCCATGATGCGGCTCTGCACGTCGACGATCAACTCCGCGCGGCGGCGCGCCTCCTCCTCATCGACGCGGTTTTCCATCTGCGCCGCGGCGGTACCCTCCTCAGGCGAGTAGGGGAACACGCCCGCGCGCTCAATTTTGACCTCGCGCAGGAAGTCGCACAGCTCGTCGAACTCCGCCTCGCCCTCGTATGGAAGGCCCGTGATAATGCTCGTGCGCAGCACGAGCCCTGGGATGCGCGCGCGGAGCTTTTGGAACAGCGCCAGCAGATATTCCTTGTCTCCCCGGCGGTTCATCGCGGCGAGGATCCTGTCGTTGCAGTGCTGAATGGGAATGTCGAGGTACTTGAGCACCTTCGGCTCCTGCGCGATGGCGTCGATCAGTTCATCGTCAAACTCGTCGGGATAGAGGTAGTGCAGCCGCACCCAGTGGAAGTTAAGTTTACATAACTCATGTATCAGCTCCGGCAGCCGTCGCCTGCCATAATTGTCGGCGCCGTAGCGCGTGATATCCTGCGCGATGACGATGATTTCCTTCACGCCGGACTCCGCGAGTTTTTTTGCCTCGCCAAGCACGTTTTCCCAAGTTCTGCTGCGGTATTTTCCGCGCAGGGACGGAATAACGCAGTAAGCGCAGTGATTGTCACAGCCCTCGGCAATACGCAGGTACGCCGTGTACGGCGGCGTGGTAATAACGCGGTCGAGTTCTTCGACCGGCGCGTGGATGCTGCCAAAATGCCGCGGCCTCTCCCCCGCGAGAACCTCTTCCACGGCGCTCACGATCTTGCCGTAGCTGCCCGTGCCGAGCAGGCCGTCCACCTCCGGCATCGTGTTGAGGATCTCGTCCTGATAGCGCTGGGAAAGGCAGCCCGTGACGAGTATTTTCCCGACGTGCCCGCGCTTTTTGAGTTCGCCCATGGCAAGGATGTTGTCAATGGCCTCCTCCTTCGCCGAGTCGATGAAACCGCAGGTATTGATCACCACAACATCCGCGTTCTCCGGCGCGCTCGCGAGCGTATGTCCCGCGTCACGACACAGCGCCATCATCTGCTCGGTGTTGACCAGGTTCTTTGCGCAGCCAAGGGAAATAAACGCCACCTTACTCATAATGCTTTTCTCTCCTGTTTTCCTTAGGGCCGACTATCACGATGCATCAGCGATCCTCGTCGACCTCCTCGCCGAACGCGCGGAGCGCCTCCTTGACGTCGCGCCACGCAAAGCCGCGGCGCAGCAGCATATCGGAAAGCCGTTTTCTCCCCTTTTCGTCAAGGGGCTTCCCCTTCGTTTTCGCGGCGATCACGCGCGCAATGGTCTCCCCCGCCTCCGGCGCGGTCGCGAGCGCTTCGTCCCAAAGCTCCTTTGGAACGCCGCGGCGGCGCAGTTCGTCGCGGAGCTTCGCCTCGCCGCAGCCCCTCGCGCTGTAGTGGCGCACGACCGCCTTGGCATAGGCGGGGTCGTCGAGCGCGCCGATACCCTCCAGCCAGTCGGCGGCGGCCTCCGCGTCCTCGTCGGACGCGCCCTTGCCGCGCAGGCGGTCGGTGAGTTCCTTCTTGCTCAGCGCGCGCGCCGAAACCATGTTCGCCGCCCTCGCGCGCGTTTCGCTCCGCGCCGCGTGTTTTTGTAATTTTATCACAGTTTCAGGGTCGATGTCCAGTCCCGTATACAAGTCGAAACGCAGGAGCTCATCCTCGGTGATCCGGAGGAGCTCCCCCCCCTCCAAATGCACAAGGATGCGCCCCTGCCGATGCTTCGATTTTTCGATCTTTTCGATCCGCATTACCCTTCAAAATCGTCCGCCGAAACGTCCACCGCACGTCCCGCCGCCTTCGCGGCGACGCGCTGCTGGCCCGTCATCAGCTTGTCGAAGTTGGCGCGAATGTCCGCTTCCAGCTTGTCGGCGATCTCGGGATTGTCGCGCAGGTACTGCTTCGCGGCGTCGCGTCCCTGTCCGATGCGCGTCTCGCCCATCGAGTACCACGACCCGCTTTTCTGCACAAGCTCCAGCTTCACACCGAGATCAAGCAACTCGCCGAGCAACGAGATGCCCTCGCCGTACATGATGTCGAACTCCGCCTCGCGGAACGGCGGCGCCATCTTGTTCTTGACGACCTTGGCGCGCGTACGGTTGCCGATCATCTCGCCGCCGTTTTTGAGCGTCTCAACGCGGCGCACGTCAATACGCACGGAGGCGTAGAACTTGAGCGCGCGGCCGCCGGTCGTAACCTCGGGGTTCCCGTACATCACGCCAACCTTTTCGCGCAGCTGGTTGATGAAAATAACGATGGTATTCGTCTTGTTGATCGCGCCGGTGAGCTTGCGCAGCGCCTGCGACATAAGGCGCGCGTGCAGGCCGACAAAGCTGTCGCCCATCTCGCCCTCGATCTCCGCGCGCGGCACGAGCGCCGCCACGGAGTCGACCACGATCACGTCGATCGCGCCGGTGCGCACCAGCGTCTCGCAAATCTCAAGCGCCTGCTCGCCGGTGTCCGGCTGGGAAATGAGCATATCCTCGATGTTGACGCCGAGCGCGCGCGCGTAGGTCACGTCCAATGCGTGCTCCGCGTCGATAAACGCGACCTCGCCGCCGGCTTTCTGCGCCTGCGCCAGCACATGCAGCGCAAGCGTCGTCTTGCCCGAGGACTCGGGGCCGTAGATCTCCACGATACGCCCGCGCGGAAGCCCGCCCACGCCAAGCGCGAGGTCGAGCGCCAGCGAACCCGTCGAGATCGCCTCGACGCCCGTCGCCGCGTTCCCGTCGCCGAAGCGCATGATGGATCCCTTGCCGTAGGTGCGCTCGATCTGCTGCATCGCCGTTTCGATCGCGCGCTTCTTCTCGTCCGTCGCGGCTGCCGCCGCCTTGGCCGTGTTCTTTTCCGCCATGTCTCTTTTTCTCCTTCAGCACAATAATTATGTTAACTTTATTATACTAGCTAAATCTCATCCCAAATCGTACCGTAGACCACGCGCGGGACGCCGCCCGTATCCTCCAAAATCTGGATATCGCCGAAGGCGTTTGCGCGCATCATACGCAGCACCGTGTCCGCCTGACCGATCCCGACCTCAAAGAGCAGCTTGCCATAAGGTCGCAGCGCGCCGCGCCACTTTTCGATGATCGCGCGGTAAAAATCGAGTCCGTCCGCGCCGCCGTCGAGCGCAATCCGCGGCTCATTGTCGCGCACGGAAGCGTCCAGCGTTTCGATGTCCGCCGTCGGGATGTAGGGCGGGTTGCTCGCAATGACGTCAAACTCGCCGAGCTGGCGCGGTGGGATTTCCCGCGCGTCCACGCGCACCACGCTCACGCGCGCGGCAAGGTCGTTGCGCCGGATGTTCTGACGGCAGACCTTGATCGCCTCCTCGTCGAGTTCGCCGAGCAATACGCGCGCGGCGGGCACATGCTTCGCAATGGCAAGCCCAATGCAGCCGCTGCCCGCGCACAGATCGAGCACGCGCGGCTCGGAAAACCCTTGGGCCGCCTCGATGGCACGCGCGGCAAGGACCTCCGTGTCGGGACGCGGGATGAGCACCGAGCGCGAGATATCGAGCGGTATGCCATAGAACTCCCACTCGCCGATCAAGTACGCCACCGGCTCGCCGGCGAGATGCCGCCGCGCCAAATCCTCCAGCGCGCGTTCCGTTTCGGGCGGCGCGTAAAGCCGCCCGTCGCGCACCAGCTCGTCGTGCGTCTTGCCCGAAGCGGTACACATCAGCTCGCGCGCCGCACGGTCAGGGTCGAACACGCCCTCGCGCCTGAACCGTGCGCGCAGGTCGAGGTATAGGTTGTTGTACGTCGTCGCCATATTTCTTCCACCCGCCGTTCTCCATCGTTTTTTCGGCGGCATGTACGTCGAAAAAACACTTCTCGGCACGCAAGCGTGCGAGCGCAGCGAGTGCGCCGCGGCGTGCCGCTGGGGGTTCTCAAGGGGGGAACCTGTTCCCCCTTGACTGTTTTTACCACGCGTCTTTGCCCTTTTCCTCCGGGATCACCAGCTCGATGGCGCGGATAGCGACCTCAAGCATCGAATCGTCCGGCTCGTTGGTCGTAAAGTTTTGCAGCCACAGCCCCGGGCGCGACAAAAAGCGCGTCACAGGCGTATCGTGCCCGCCGACATAGCGGTTGAACTCGTACGACACGCCGATAATGGGGATCAGCAGCAACAGGTGCAGTGCAAAGCGCACCCATAGATTGCGCCACTCAACGAAGCTGAACACGACGCTCGAAATCAAGATGGAAATGATGACCACCACGAACAGAAAGCTTGTACCGCAACGCGGATGGAACCGTTTCTGAATGCGGCAGTTCTCCACCGTCAGCGGCAGTCCCGCCTCGTAGCAGAAGATGGTCTTGTGCTCCGCGCCGTGATACTGGAACACGCGCTGGATGTCCTTCTGCTTTGACACCAGCAGCATATACGCGAAGAAAATGGTCAGCTTCAGCACAGACTCAACCAGATTGTGCAGCGCCGCGCTTTGGACGTACGGGTCGATGAAGCCCGCGAGGAACGTCGGCAACAGAAAGAAAAGCCCGATCGTCAGCCCCAGCGACAATACCACCGCGAGCGCGGTGATGAGCTTTTGCGCCTTCTCATCGCTGAAATGCGCCTCGATCCAACGGTCGAATTTCGTCGGCTGCACCAGCTCGTCGTCCGGAAAGTAGTCCGCCGAGAACATCAGCGCCTTCACACCGCGCACCATCGAGTCGATAAACGTCACCGCGCCGCGGATGACGGGCACGCCGAGGATAGGGTACCTGTCCTTCGTGAGTGTGATCTTTTCCTCCTTGACGACCAGCCCGTCCGGCGAGCGCACGACGATCGCCTGTTTGCCGGGTCCTCGCATCAAAATGCCTTCAATCAGTGCCTGCCCGCCGATGCTCGTGCGAAATTTGGGCGTGCAGCTTTGCTCTTCTGCCATGGTTGCTACTCCTTATATTTTGCATGGTATCACATCCCGTTCCAAAATGCAACGGTCGTTCTATTTATTTTTCCTTATTTTTTTCGCCCTCGCCCAGCGCGGCAATGGGCAGCGTGATCGTCACGACCGCGCCGCTCGCGCCGTCGTCGGCGTTCGATACGTCGAATTCGCCGCCGTGCAGCTTCACGATCTCATCGCACACGGCAAGCCCGATACCGCTGCCGCGCGCCTTGGACGATCCCTTGTAGAACTTCTGCTTGACGAAAGGAAGCTCCTCCGGCGGGATGCCGGGGCCGTAATCGCGTACGCGGATGACGATGCCTCCGTTCTCCGTTCCTGCCGACACAGCGATACGCTTTCCCGCGCCGCCATGCTTGCAGGCGTTGTCGAGCACATTGGAAAAAACCTGCTTCATGCGCTCGCCGTCCGCCGCGATAGGCGGGATATCCTCTTCGCAGGGTGTATAGTCGACCTCAATGCCCTCTTGGCGGAAGAGCTCGCGATAGGTGTAAATGGTATCCTCCAGTTCGGAAACGACGTCCACGGTGTCGACGCGCAGAGTGAAGCGCCCATCCTGTATCTTGGTAAAGTCGAGCAGCTCCTCCACCATTGTGGTAAGCCGGCGCGACTCCTTGCCAATGATGGCGAGGCCGCGGCGCGTCTGCTCTGGCTTCCCGACAGGATCCGCCTCCAGCGTCTCCGCCCAGCCGTTGATGGCGGTGAGCGGCGTGCGCAGCTCGTGCGACACGGAGGAGACAAACTCCTGCTGGATCTGCTCCGCCTGCGAGATCTTGAGCGACATATCGTTGATGTTGTCCACCAGCTCGCCCAGCTCGTCCTGATAGTGGTTGTCGATACGGATGCCGTAGCTGCCGCCGGAGATGCGGCGCGCCGCGTCGGACACGACGGCGACCGGCTCGACGACGTTGTTGATGAAAATTGCGTTTGAGAGCACGATCAGCGCCACGAACAGCAACGCAAGCCCCGCTGAAAGCAGGAAATTGAACATGATGCGGCCCTCGACCGCGCGCAGGCTCGTCACGTAGCGCAGCACGCCCACGACGCGCGCGTTGAAAAAGAGCGGCGAAGACACCGAAAGGATATTCTCCCCCGTCTGCGGATCGCGTCCCTGAAAAGAGTCCATCGTACCGCCGATGGCGGTTGCGATATCCGGCGTGTCGGGTCTTGTTCCCGCGGTCAGCCCGTAAGACGATACCTGCACGCGTCCGTTGGAATTGATGAATTGCAGCTCCAGCACATCCTTTTCCTCGAAGGTCTCGACCGAATAGGACGCAAGGCGGTAGTATTCGCCGTAGCTCTTCACGCCGTAGCCCGTGAACGTGTCCGCCGCGAGGCGTGCGCGCGTCTCAAGGCCTGCGCGCATGTTGTTGTAATAGTACTGCGCGGAGGCAATCGTAAAGATCGCGACCGCGAGCATCAGAAGCAGAATAACAGGCAGCACGGCACTGACGAGCCAGCGCTTGCGAAGTCCTCGGATGCGGAGGCCCTGCCGCTTGTTCTTTACTGTTTCCGACACGGTCTCCGCCTCCTTCCGCCGCCCATTCAAATGTGGAATATTGAGTCTATTCAATATTCCATTTATAGCCGAAGCCCCACACAGTCAGGATATACTTCGGTTCCTGCGCGTCGTCCTCCAGCTTGATGCGCAGGCGCCGCACATTGACGTCCACGATCTTTGGCTCGCCGAAATAGCCGTGTCCCCAAACCGTGTCCAAAATCTCCTCGCGCGAGAGCGCCTTGCCCTTGTTCTCCATAAAGAGTTTCACGATCGCGTATTCCACCTGTGTCAGGCGCACGCGCGCGCCGTTTTTCTCCAGCGTGCGGTTGACCGTGTTCAGCCGGAACGGCGGCTGCGTCAGCTCGCCGCTCGTCTCCGCCGGAGCCGCCGCGGGCGCGTCGGCGGTACGGCGCAGCAGCGCGTCCACGCGCGCGGTCAGCTCCGCGGGGGAAAACGGCTTGGTTACGTAGTCGTCCGCGCCGGTCATCAGCCCCGTCACCTTGTCCATCTCCTGCGAACGCGCCGAAAGCATGATGATGCCGATGCGCGGATCGCTGAGCCGGATACGGCGGCAGACCTCGATCCCGTCGATGCCGGGCAGCATAATGTCCAGCAGCACGGCGCGCGTATCCGGATTCGCCGCGAGCTTCTCCAGCGCCTCCTCGCCCGTCTCCGCCTCGATCACCTCGTAGCCCGCGCGCTCAAGATTGATGACGATGAAGCCGCGGATGCTGGACTCGTCTTCCAAAACCAGGACTTTTTTCATAGCTGTCTCCCCAGATTCAGTTTTCTCCCGCCGTCCATTCCGCCGCGATAAGCGAAAATCGCTCACGCAGCGCCGATTCGTCGATCATTCCCGCACCGTCGTCGTACAGCTCCGCCGCGTAGGCCGCCTCGGCCTGACGCGAGAGCATCACGCGGCCCCCGCGCGAGGCGAGCGCCGTGCGGTTGTAGCCCGTGAATGCGTAGATCGTCAAAAACGGCTCCTCCGCTCCGCGATCCAGCCGTGTAAAGGTCACGGCGCTTCCCTCCGCGCCGCTCGTGCGGCTGACGCTCACATTTTTATCCCAGCTCTCCGGCAGCAGCAAGCTCCAACCGCTCTGCGTGTCCTGATAGGTCTCGCGCACGATCTCGGAATTGCCCGCGCTGTCGTACTGCCGCCAGCGAATGCGGTAATACGGCGCGCTCTCCGGGTCTGTCTGTGCAAAGGGCACGCCCTCCGGCACCTCGGTGGCGCCGTCGCCGTCTCCGTCCGTGGGGTAGAGGTCAAGGAAACGGAACGTCTCGCCCGCCGCGCCGCCGATGTTGCGCAGCGTGTCGCCGCCGAGCGTCAGGATATCCGTAAGCGCCGCGCCGTCCTCCGTCACAGAGGTGACAAACAGCGCGCTGTGCCCGTCCGAAAGCGTACCCGCCGTGATGCGGTTTAGCTCCGCCACGGTGGGCGAGAGCCGAAGCGAAGAGCGAAGCGCCAGTTCTGCGCCGTCCCACGCGTAATAATCCGCCACCGCAGCGCTTTCCTCATCGCTGTGCAGCACGACCAGATCCTGCCGCCCGTCGGCGTCCATATCCCGCGCGGCATAGCGGGTGTAGCCCGTGAGCAGGAGCTGCCGCGCCACGCCGTCCACGACCGAATAAACCGTCAGGTTCTGTACGTCGAGGTCACTGCGAATCCCCGCCAAAATCTCGCGCCAGCCGTCGCCGTTGAGATCGACGTAGTTCACGCTGTAGATCGAGTGGGACGTTCCCTCGATCACACAGTATTGCCGATAGCTGTCTCCCGCAGCGCGGAAAACGTAGATCTTCATGGGCTTTTCGTCGCCTGCGCGGCGAAAAAACGCCACTGCCTCCTCTTCGCCGTCGCCGTCGAGGTCGACCATCTGCACACTTTGCAGATTGCTCCCCGAGGTCGGCGCAGCGTACTCTGCACCGTCGGAAGCCAAGGCGTCGATCAGCGTTTCAAGCGACTCGTATTCCGTCGGCAGTTTCGGCAGGCAATACATTGACGCGTCGGAGGGACCGGGCGCGCAGGCGCCGAGCGTCAGCATGGCGCACAGCAGCGCGCACAATGCGCCGATTTTTATGATCCGCCGCATGACACCTCTCCTTCGCATAATAATCCTTGTATACTATAACACAAGTTCCCAAAAAAGCAAAGAAAAATACACTTGCAAATCGCATCCGTATCCCGTATAATATCACTTGCACTTGCCGGTGTGATGGAATTGGTAGACGTAGCGGACTCAAAATCCGCCGATGGCAACATCATGTGGGTTCGAGTCCCACCACCGGCACCAAAACAAAAAAGGGCTTGCTTGCGCAAGCTCTTTTTTGTTGGCGCCGCGGCGCAAAGCGCCGCTCTATTCGATCAAATTCACCGGGAGGGGAGTCCCCTTCCCTCCCGGGCTCTCCCCATGCAGGCTTGCAGGGTCTTACTTCTTGATCTGGAACTTATCGACCAGTTCGTTGAGAAGCTGCGCCTGCGCGGAAAGCTCCTCGCTCGACGCCGCCGTCTCCTCCGAGGTGGCGGAGTTGTTCTGCACGACCTCCGCGATCTGGTGAATGCCCTCGCTGACCTGTCCGATCGAGACCGCCTGATGCTCGCTCGCCACCGACATCTCATTGACCTCGCCGGTGATAGACTTGATGTTCTCCGCCGCTGCGACCAGGCTCGCCGCCGTCTCGTCCGCGATACCGCTGCCCCTCTGCACCGCGTCCACGGACGCCTTGATGAGGTCAGCCGTGCTCTTCGCCGCCTCCTGCGACTTCGTGGCGAGGTTGCGCACCTCGTCCGCGACAACGGCAAAGCCCTTGCCCGCCGCGCCCGCGCGCGCCGCCTCGACCGCCGCGTTGAGCGCGAGGATGTTGGTCTGGAACGCGATGTCCTCAATGATCTTGATGACCTTGTCGATCTCCATCGAGCTGTTGTTAATGTCCGCCATCGAGCGGATCAGTTCCTGCATACGCTCGTTGCTCTGCTCGACCTGCTGCGCCGTCTCGCCGATCTGCTTGTTGATGTTCTTGGCGTCGTCGGCGTTCTTATGTACCTGCTCGGAAAGCTCGGAAACCGTGGCGGAGAGCTCCTCGACCGCCGCCGCCTGCTCCGCCGCGCCCT
Source organism: Oscillospiraceae bacterium (assembly GCA_040307975.1). Classification (GTDB taxonomy): domain Bacteria; phylum Bacillota; class Clostridia; order Oscillospirales; family Oscillospiraceae; genus Hominicoprocola. Next base: position 12,474 of record JAWRIJ010000004.1, read on the forward strand.
GCGAGAGCGACTGCGCGCCCGTAGACAGGTTGCCCGCGCCCGCGCTGACCTGCTGCGAGGACGTGTCGATCTGCGAGATCGTGTCGTTGAGCGAGGCGGAGATATTCTCCAGCGCGTCGCGGATCTTGGAAAACTCGCCCGCGTAATCAAGCGTCAGGCGGAAAAGCAGATTGCCGTGCGCGATCTCGCCCAGCACCTTGGCGATCTCGTCGATGTAATCAATGTAGGAGTGCAGGCGATCAGCGGTCTGCCCAAAGTTGTCGGCTAGCGCGCCGAACTCGTCGTTGGACTTGTAGTCCACTTTCGTGTTGAGATCGCCGTCCGCGATACGCTGCGCCGCCACATCCAGCTTGCGTACGGGAACGATGATCATGCGGAGCACCAGCAGGAAGATCAGCGCGCTGAGCGCAACGATCGCCACGATCGCGATCACCAGCAGCTTGCCGGAGAGGCTGTTGAGATCCTTCATGATCTCCGCCTCGGGTACGAAGCAGACCGTGACCCAGCTCGTCTCAGGCACCGATCTGAGGCTGAAGTACACCGTCTTGCCGTCGACCGTTCCGGTCTTGAGGCCGTCGCCGCTTTTGATCCACTGCGCCGTCTGGCCGTAAACGGTATTCGCGCCCAGTTCGTCGAGCGTCTTGCCCGTCGCGTCGGAATCCGCCGCGCCGATGAGAATCCCGGTGGCGGAATCCGCCAAAAACGCGCCGCCGGTCTGCTCAATGCGCACCGCCGCCACGATCTCGGAGGTGGAGTTCATGCGCACATCACCCGCGGCTACGCCGCGCAGCGCGCCGTTCTTTGCCTTCAGCGCGCGGGACGCGGTAACGACCATCATTCCGGTATCCGCGTCAAGATACGGCTCGCCGAAGCGGAAAGCAGAGTTGTTCAAGCCGTCCTTGTACCAGTCGCGGCTCGTCGGGTCATAATCCGGGTCCGGCTCCCAGCTCGGATCAATCATGTCCTTATCCGGCGTACCAATGTACATACCCGTCGGAACAGGGCCGGCAGCGTCG
>JAWRIJ010000005.1:0-14850 GCA_040307975.1 Oscillospiraceae bacterium
GCGCGATCATCAGCAAATTGCCGCTGAGAAACACGAAAAAGAAAAACACGAAAACGACGGTGGGGAGGGTGAGCTGCTTTTGATCCAAATACCGGAAGAAAAACCAAAGGAATGTGAACAGGATGCCGATGAAGCCCAACACAAAGATGGTCGAGCCCATTTTGGACAGAACGTCCCCCGCGGAGGAAAATATGTGCCCCGTGGTTTGGAAGATGGGGCTTAAAACGCCCGCGACCGTTCCCAAAATGTTTTTTACAGCATCCATAAAAAACGCCTTCCCGTCCCACCAAAAAATCAGTCTTCCTCGTCCTCGAGGATCTGTTCCATAAACTTGTCGTAAACGGTGTTGATCTCGTCCTCATCTTCGATTTCGACGAGCATCTCCTCTCCGTCCACCGTTTCCGCCTTGAGAATAATGAGACCGTATTCCTCTTCGTCGGCGGATTCGTCGTCCTCCTCGGCAACGGGGAAGAACGCGCGATAAATCACGCCGTTATACTCCAGCGCGTCGATAAACTCAAGCTCGATCTCCTCGCCGGTCTCCTCGCTGATGACCGTTACGATGTTGGGGCCGAAATCCTCGCTCATGGGATACCTCCAATTGATTTACTATAGATATTATATACTATGGTTGCGCGCAGTGCAAGAGTTCTTTTGTAAAAAAAGTCAAACCCGATGAAATATTTCTGAAAACGTCTGGATTCGCGATAAGGTTTTTGAAAAAAATCCAAAAATCGCGTAAAAAAGCAGATGTTTCGACTTGACAGGTATGTTAAAATAACATTTAATGATAAAATCTTTGATGGTATGCGTATTCCCTGAACACAAAAGAAAGGAAGCTCCTCCGCATATGGAAAAGCAGAAGAAGTCGGCGGGCCGCGTGATCGGCGGCGTCCTGCTCGGCATCCTGAAAGTCCTCTTTACGCTGCTCGTTGTGGGTATCCTCACGGCGGGGCTTTTTTACCGCACCTTCATGCAGTATGTCAATACGGTGCTTGAGCCGGAAATGGATGTGGATATTACCGCGCTCAAGCTCAAGCAGAGCTCCGTCATCTACTACGCGGACAAGACGACGGGCGAGTGGGTGGAGCTGACGAAGCTGCACGGCGGGGAAAACCGCACGATGATCGACTACAAGGACATTCCGGACCATGTGGTCAAAGCGCTGGTTGCCATTGAGGACGAGCGCTTCTACGAGCACAAGGGCGTGGACTGGAAGAGCACGGCGAAGCAAATCCTCAACATGCTCACAGGGCAGAAGGTGCGCGGCGCGTCGACCATTACGCAGCAGCTTATCAAAAATCTCACGGGCAACGATCAGGTGACGATCCGGCGCAAGATCCTGGAGATATTCCAAGCACTGCGCTTTCACGAGAGGTACTCCGAGGAGGACATCCTTGAAACCTATTTCAACCGTGTTTACTTTGGACATAAGGCATACGGCATCGAGGCGGCGGCGGAGACCTACTTCGGCAAGCGCGCCGAGGAGCTGACGGTCGCCGAGGGCGCCGCCATTGTCGGCATCACGCAGAATCCGTGGCAATATGACCCGCTGCGCTCCGATTGGTCGCGCGAGGAAAACCGCAACCGTCAACTGACCGTGCTGAAAAAGATGAACGACCTCGGCTGGCTGAGCGACGCGGACTACCGCGCGGCAAAGGATGAAAAAATGGTTTTCGTCGAGCCGGAGGATGGCGAAGAGGCGCAGGAAACGCAAGGCAATAAGACGGAGCTGGAGTCCTTTTTTGTCGAGCAGGTTTTCCGCGATGTGGTGAACTGTCTTTCGGAGGAGAAGGGCTACAAAAAAGAAGTGGCGCAGGATATGCTCTACACCGGCGGTTACAAGATCTATTGCACGCTCGATCCCCGGCTTCAGGAAATTGTCGAGCGCGTGTATGCCGATCAAGGGAACTTCAATTACCAGTCGGAAAAGGGCGAGATGCTCCAGTCCGGTATGACGATCATCGACAACTATTCGCACAATATCGTCGCCATCGCGGGGCGCGTCGGCGAACGCAAGGGCGCTCTTGAGTGGAGCTATGCCACAAGCACGAGCCCCTGCGGATCGGCGATCAAGCCGCTGTCTGTCTACGCGCCCGCCATCGACGCGGGAGTCATTACGGCGGCGAGCGTCATTGACGATTACCCCGTGCTGGAGCTTCAGGGCAACGCGTGGCCGGTCAACGCCTACAGGGGATATCTCGGACTCATTCCGATTCAGGAGGCGCTGCGCCAGTCGTCGAACACTACGGCGGTGCGCACGCTGGAGAAGCTGACGCCCGCGGCGTCCTATGCGTTCCTGACGGAGAAACTCGGCATCACGACGCTGACGACCGAGGATATGAACGCGATGGGTGCGCTTGCGCTCGGCGGTCTTACCTACGGCGTGTCGACGGTTGAGATGGCGGCGGCATATTCCACGTTCGCGAACAACGGCGTCTATACCGCGCCGCGCACCTTCATCGAGGTGCGCGACAGCTATGGAAACATCGTCATCGACAACAAACCGGACTCGTGGGTCGCGATGAAGGAGAGCACGGTCTACACGATGAACGAGCTGCTCAAAAACGTCATGCGCAGCGGCGGAACGGGCGCGTCCGCCGCGTTCCCCGACATGACGATGGCTGGCAAGACCGGAACGACCAACTCCAAGCGTGATAAGTACTTTGTCGGCTATACGCCGTATTACACCGCCGCGTGCTGGTGCGGCTTCGAGCATCCGGCGCGTATGGACACCAACGACAACCCCGCAGCGCTCGCGTGGAACAAGGTGATGAAGGAGATCCATCAGGGGCTTCCCGACGCCAGTTTCCCGACGACCTCCGCAGGGATGGTGAGTGTGACCGTTTGCAACCAAACGGGACTTCTTGCGGGAGCCGGCTGCACCGAGACGCGCACGGTGCTCGTGGCGCAGGGGACTGCGCCGGCGCTGACCTGCGACGCGCATCTCGATGTGGATTTTTGCACGGAATGCGGTCTGCCCGCGGGCGAGTTCTGCCCCGAGGAGTCGCGCAACGGGCACTGGGTGGTCGACCTTTCCGCACCGAATACCGCCGCCGGCTTCGGCTACACGCGCAATCCCATCTACCGCCCGATGTCGGGCGAGCAGTACAACGTCTACGCCGCGCAGGTGGAAGCGGGACTGCGGGACACGATGCCGGACAGCGCGCCTATCTACGCGAGGGACAGCGAATACGTCCTCAGCGACATCGAAACGCTGGGTCGGTGCACTGTCCATCTGACGCCGCCGGAAGAGGAACCGCCGGAAGGTTTGGATCCGAACGACCCCAACTATCCGTTTGATCCGAATAATCCACTGGACCCGAATGACCCGACCATCCCGACCAACCCGCTGGACTGGTTTGAGAATCCGCTCGGCCCATTGCAGCCCATCGACCCGAACATTTCTGGCGGACAGGGCGGTGAGCCTGCGCAGCCGATGGAAGGAGAGACGCAGAGTGGCGAGCCCGAAGACGGAACGGGTACTGTGACTGCGCCGTAAAGAAGAACGATTGGCAGCCGAGAATTTATGGCTGAAAGACCACCGCAGAGCGGTGGTCTTTTTCTTTGGGCTTGTTCATAGGGTTGGAGTGAAGCAAGCAGGGAAAGGGGGAGCCTCCCATGAAAAGAAGAAGGCGGCGGGCATATCGCCCCGCATACCGGAAAAACTCCGGCGCGAGAAGAACGGACGCCCCGCGTCCGCGCAGCCGCGCTTATGCGGCGCCTGCCGCGCCGGCGCCGCTGAGCTGGAGCCTTTTGCGCGTCGTGATATGCGGAGCGGTCTTTGTTTCGCTCATTGCGCTCAAGTTGCTGATGCCGGAGAAGATGACGGCTGTACGCGGCAAGCTCGATGCGTGGCTGGTGCGTGACGCGGACTTTGCCTCGGCGTTTTCCGCGGTGGGGCATGCCGTCTCCGGAGAGGGCGGCGCGCTGGACGCGTTGGAGGACGCGTATATTGCGGTGTTTGGCGGGGAAAAGGGCGTGGAGGAAGTATCCGGCAAGGCGGAGGTCGCCGCTGGAGCGCTTGATAAGGCGGGAGCTGCCGCCGAAGCAGGCGGTGAAGCGGAACGTCCTGCTAACGTGGCGGCTCGCTCAGCGGAGCAGCCGCAGGCGGCGGATGAGCTACCGCCACGCCCGTATCCGGAGCACACGGATGCGGCGCAGCATGTGCTTGGATTCGACTACGCCGCGCCGCTCAAGGGGACGAAGACCTCGGACTTCGGATGGCGCGAAGACCCCGTGACGGGACGCGAGACGTTCCACTACGGCGTCGATCTCGCGGCGGACGAGGGGACGGAGATCGACTGCTTTGCCGACGGAACGGTCGGTGTGGTAGCGGAGAGCGTTGAACTGGGGAAATATCTCACCGTACACCACGCAAATGGCGTGATGACACTGTACGCGCATTGCAGCCGCATCACGGTGCCGTCCGGCGCGGCGGTGAAGCGCGGCGAAAAGCTCGCGGAGGTGGGGAGCACAGGGAATGCGACGGGACCGCACCTGCATTTTGAGATACACGATGGGAATACGTACCTTGACCCGGCATACTATTGCTGAGACCGTAGCGCGCCACCGGCGCAGAGCGGTCTTCCCTGAACGTGGACTTCATGTCACGGGCGGATTTTTTCTGCTGCTTGCCGCCGCGCTGCTCGTAAGCCCGCCGACGCTCGCGGCGGCGGTGCTGCTTGCCGCCGCTATGCACGAGGGCGGGCATTTTCTCGCGCTGCGCGCTTTCCGCGTCCCAGTGGAGGGGGTGTGCCTTTGCGCCTCGGGCGCTGTCATCCATGCGCGCGGCGCGCGGCGGCTCTCCTATGGGAGAGAACTCGCCGTAACGCTGGCAGGCCCCGCAACAAACCTTCTATCGGCGTTGCTTTCGGCTTCGCTTGCCGCACGGCTTTCGTGGGAGTGGGGCTATTTGTTCGCCGGGACGAACGTGCTGCTCGGCGTCTATAACCTGTTGCCCGTCCCGCCGCTTGACGGGGGAAGGGCGCTGTATCTTGCCGTTGCCTATTGCTTCGGTCCAACGGCGGGCGACGCAGCGGAACGGGCGGCGGGGCTTTCCTGCGCGCTCGCTCTGGTTGGGATCGGCGCGTACCTGACCGCCGTTTACGGCGGCGCGCTCTTTCTGCTCGCGGCGCTGGGACTGCTTTTCGGCGTTTTGCAGGAATTCGCTCTTGCGAAAATCATTGCGAGCGTATACAATACGCTGCATGGACAAACAATTGGAACGAATCCTGCCTCGCGTGCAGAAGCCCGCCCGCTACGTCGGCGGGGAATATAACGCGGTCATGAAGAACAAGGCGCAGGTGGATACCCGCGTCGCTTTCTGCTTTCCGGATACCTATGAGATCGGTATGTCGAATCTGGGCATGCGTATCCTTTACGGCGTGATGAACAACATGGAGGGCGTATGGTGCGAGCGCTGCTTCCATCCGTGGGGCGACATGGAGGGCGAGATGCGCAAAGCGGGCATCCCGCTCTATGCGCTCGAATCCGGCGACCCCATCAGGGATTTCGACGTGATCGCATTTTCCGTCGGCTACGAGATGGCGTTTCCGGCGATGCTCAACATGCTCGACCTTGCGGGGCTTCCTGTCCGCAGCACGGACAGAGGCGCGCTCACGCCGCTCGTCATTGCGGGGGGCACGGCGATGTACAACTGCGAGCCGATCGCGGACTTTATCGACATGGCGTTGCTCGGCGAGGGGGAGGAACAGATCGTTGAAGTCCTTGAGCTGTACCGTCAGGCAAAGCGCGAGGGTTGGGACAAGCAAACGTTTTTCCGTAAAGCGTGTCACCTTGACGGCGTATATGTTCCGAGCCTTTACGACGTTTCCTATCATGCGGACGGCACCGTTGCCGCCATTGTGCCGAAGGACGGCGCGCCCGCGCGTATCCGCAAGCGCATCGTGCAGAATATGGACGAGGCGTACTATCCGGCAAAGACCATCGTGCCGTCCACCGAGATCGTGCAGGACCGCATTACTTTGGAGCTTTTCCGCGGCTGCATCCGCGGCTGCCGCTTCTGCCAGGCGGGCTATGTCTACCGCCCCGTCCGTCCGCGTTCGAAGGAGCTGTGCGCGGAGTACGCAAAACGGGCCGTCGAAGACAGCGGCTATCAGGAGATGACGCTCTCGTCGCTCTCGACCTCGGATTACCGTCCGCTCGTCGATCTGTGCGACGAGCTGGAGTCGTTTTGCGCACAAAAGCACCTGAATCTCTCACTGCCGTCGCTGCGCGCGGACAACTTTTCCATGGCGCTGATGGAGCGGCTGCAAAAGGGACGCAAAACGGGTCTTACCTTTGCGCCCGAGGCGGGGACACAGCGACTGCGCGACGCAATCAACAAAAACCTCACGGAGGACGATCTTCTCGAATCCTGCCGCCGCGCGTTCGCGGGCGGCTACAGCGCGGTGAAGCTCTACTTTATGCTCGGCCTTCCGACCGAAACGGATGAGGACGTGGAGGGCATTGCGGACGTGGCGGCGCACGTGATGCACGCGTGGCGCGAGAGCGCGGTCAACAAGGCGCGCGGCGTCCGCATCACGGTTTCGACCTCGTGGTTCGTGCCAAAGCCCCATACGGCGTTCCAGTGGGAGCCGCAGATCCCCATCGAGGAGTACGAGCGCCGCGTGGCGCTGCTGCGCGAGCGGATGAATACCAAGACCGTCACCTACAATTGGCATCCGTCGCCGACAAGCTTTATGGAGGCGGTGCTCTCGCGCGGCGACCGACGGATGTGCGCGGTGATGGAGTCGGCTTTCCGCAAGGGCGCGAAGCTTGACGCGTGGGAGGATTACTTTTCTCTTGAGCGCTGGCTGGAGGCGTTCGACGAGTGCGGTCTCGACCCGCACTTCTACGCGAACCGCCGCCGCGGGCACGGCGAGATCATGCCGTGGAGCCACATCGACGTCGGCGTGACGGATGCGTTTCTTATGCGCGAGCATGAGCGCTGCTATGCGGGCGTCACGACGCCGGACTGCAGGACGCATTGCTCCGGCTGTGGAGCAAACTCGCTGATCGGGAGGGCGTGCGATGGCTAAATTGCGGCTTATCTTCGTCAAGGAGGAGCAGGCGTCATATATCTCGCACCTTGATTTGATGCGTACGTTTCAGCGCGTGTTTCCGCGCGGCGGCTTGGAGCTGAAGCACTCGCAGGGCTTCCATCCGCATCCGCTCATCTCCATCGTGCTGCCGCTGCCTGTGGGACAGAGCAGCGAATGCGAGCTGCTGGACTTTGAGGTAGAGCAGGACGTCGACGGTACGGGCGTGGCGGAAATGCTCAACACAGGGCTTCCCGCGGGGTTGCGCGTGCGCGAGTGCTATCGCGTGGAGCGTCCCGCGCGCGAGCTTGCGTTTTTGCGCGCGCGCCTCGAGCTGGACTATGATAACGGCGTACCAGACGGCGCGGCGGACAAGCTGCGGGAGTTGTTTGCGCGCGGCGAAGTGCTGGTGGAGAAGCGCACGAAGCACAAGGAACTTGCCGAGATCAATGCCGCGCCGCTGATCCGCGGCGTCGAGTGGACGACGGGAGAGGACTTGGTCAGCGCCGACGCCGTGGTCGCGGCGCAGAACCCGGGGCTGAACCCCGCGCTGCTTGGCAGCGCGGTCGCGCGGTATTTGCCGGAGTTGACGCCCGATTTTGCACGTGTGCGCCGTTTGGAGCTATACGACGCGGAGATGCGTGTGTTTCGATGACGAGGGAAAGCGGCCGCTGTTTTCTGAAACGGAAACGGCGGTCGCTCTTGTTTTTTGCCGCGCGTTGTGGTAAAGTACCATAGGCTAAAATAGAATAGGTATGAGACTCATTACGGAAAGGCGGAAAAAGTTTGAAAATCGTGGTTTTGGCAGGCGGCCTGAGCATGGAGCGCAACGTTTCGCTCTCCAGCGGCACGAAGGTGTGCCGCGCCCTGCGCGCGCGGGGACATCAGGCGATCCTGGTGGATATGTTTTTGGGACTGGAGAACTATGACGGCGGCATCGACGGCATTTTCAACGCGCCCGACGGGCTTTGCAGCGATTTCAGCGTCGCGAAGGAAGCGCCTGATTTGGACGCGGTGCGAGCAAGCCGCAAGGAAAAAAGCGCGAGCGTGTTCGGTAAGGACGTGCTGGCGGTCTGCGCCATGGCGGATATTGTTTTCCTCGCGCTTCACGGCACTTGCGGGGAGGATGGGCGCGTACAGGCGGCGTTCGACCTGCTCGGTATCCCGTACACAGGAAGCGGTTATCTCGGCAGCGCCGTCGCGATGGACAAGGATCTCACCAAACGTCTCGTTGCGGACTATGTCGTGACGCCAAAGTGGCGCGCCGTGACCTACACGGAGGGAGATATCGACCGCCTCGCGAACGAGACGGAGCTGCCCTGCGTCGTCAAGCCGATCGCCAACGGTTCGTCCATCGGCGTATCCATCGCGCAGGACAAGACGGCGCTCAGGACGGCGCTGCGTGAGTGCCTGCAATACGGGAATCGCGTCGTTTTGGAGCAGTATGTCAAGGGGCGTGAGATCCAGGTCGCCATCCTCGCGGGCAAGGCGCTGCCGTCGATCGAGATCATCCCGAAGACGGGCTTTTACGACTATGCCAACAAGTATCAGGCGGGCGCGGCGGAGGAGATCACGCCCGCGCCGATCCCACCCGAATGGGAGACGCGCGTACGCGCCGCGACCGAGACGGTTTTCCGCATCCTCGGCCTCACGGTTTACTCCCGCGCGGACTTCATCGTGACGGAGGACGGCACGCCGTACTTTTTGGAGATCAACACCCTGCCCGGCATGACGCCCACGAGCCTTGTGCCGCAAGAGGCGGCGGCGGTCGGCATGAGCTATGAGGACTTGTGCGAGACGATCGTGCGGGAATCGCTGAACGCGAGAGGAGAAAAGGTGTGAGAGAGATCGCAGTCTCGGAGCTCGTGTCCGCCGTCGGCGGCGAGCTGCTGTCAGGCTCGGCGGAGACGCGGTTTTCCGCTGTCAGCACCGACAGCCGCACGATTGGGCCGAACGCGATGTTCATTCCCGTCGCGGGGGAGAACTTCGACGGACACGATTTTATTGACAAGGCGCTGGACGCGGGCGCGGCGGGCTGCCTGTGCTCGCGCGTGCCGGAAACGCTGCGCGGGGGGAGATTCTATGTGCGCGTTGCGGATACGCTGCTCGCCTACAAGGCGCTCGCGGCGTGGTACCGAGCGCAGTTCGACCTCCCCGTGGTGCAGGTGACGGGGAGCGTGGGCAAGACCACGACCAAGGAGATGATCGCCTGCGTGCTCGCCCAGCGATTTGAGACGCTCAAAACAGAGGCGAACTATAATAATGCCATCGGCGTGCCCATGACGCTGCTGCGCCTGGGCCGCGAGCACGGCGCGGCGGTCATTGAGACGGGCATGGATCGCGCGGGGCAGATCCGTTATCTCGGCGAGATGGTGAAGCCATCCGTCGCGGTCATCACGAATATCGGCGATATGCACATCGAATACCTCGGCTCGCGGGAGAACATCCTCAAAGCCAAGTGCGAGATATTTGAAAACCTTGCGCCGGACGGGCTCGCGGTTTTGAATGGGGACGACGCTTTGCTGCGTACCGTATCGCTGCCGCAGCGCGTCGTGCGCGTCGGAAAGAGCGAGGGGTGCGCGTATCGGGTCAGCGATGTTATAGACCGCGGCGTCGACGGCATTTCCTGCGTCGTGACGAGCGCAAAGGCAAGCTATGCGCTCGATGTCCCCGCGCCGGGAGCGCATATGGTCTATCCCGCGGCAACGGCGGTCGCAGTCGGCGAGGCGCTGGGCCTTTCCACGGACGAGATCGCGCGTGGCGTGAGCGCCTACGAGCCGTCCGGTTCGCGGATGCGCGTGATCCCGCTGCCTGGGGAGCGGCGGCTGCTCGACGACTGCTACAACGCCGGCCCGCAGTCCATGCGCGCGGCGCTGGAGATCCTCGCAAAGAGCGGGGGGAATACGCTCGCGGTGCTCGGCGACATGGCGGAGCTGGGCGAGCTGACCGCCTCGGCGCATCGCGGCGTCGGCGAATACGCCGGGAAGCTCGGCATCGGCAGCGTGATCGCCGTTGGCGCGAAGGCGAAAGGCATCGCGGAAGGAGCGGGCAATATTGCCAAATGGTTTGCGGATATCGATGCGGCGCTTCCCACGGTACGTGAGGCATTTAAGCCGAATACGGCGCTGCTGGTCAAGGCGTCGCACTCGATGCACTTTGAGCGCATTACGCAAGAACTGACGAAAGAACAGTACACATGATCGACTTGAGCGTTTCGGGGATCGTAAAATCCTTTGACCTCGAAAAGAACATATTGGACGGCCTGACGTTCCAAATCGAGCGCGGGGAGCGCGTCGGCCTGCTCGGCAAAAACGGCGCGGGCAAGACGACGCTCTTCCGCATCCTGACGGGCGAGCTTAGCGCCGACGCGGGCGAGGCGGTATTTGCGCCGAACCGCCGCGTGGGGCTGATTTCGCAGATCCCCGTCTATCCGGACGGCTACACCGTTGAGGACGTGCTGAAAACCGCGTTTGAGCGCGTGAGCGCCATGGCGGACGAAATGACGGCGCTCTCCGAGAAGATGTCGAACGGCGACGAGAGTGAGGAAACGCTGCGCCGCTATGGCGAGCTTTCCGCGAAGTACGAAGGGCTCGGCGGGTATGGTACTGAAACGGCGATCAACAAGGTTGCAAACGGCCTTTCGCTGGATGCGGACATGCGCGCGCGGCGATTCGACACGCTCTCCGGCGGCGAGAAGACCCGCGTGAACCTCGCGCGCCTCATTTTGGAGGATACGGACGTGCTGCTTCTCGACGAGCCGACGAACCACCTCGACCTGCACGCCACAGAGTGGCTGGAGGAATACCTCGCGTCCTTCAAGGGCACGGTGCTCGCCATCTCTCACGACCGATATTTCCTTGACCGCACGGTGACGCGCTGCATTGAGGTGCTGGACGGCAAGGCGGAGTTTTATTCCGGCAACTACAGCTTTTACGCTGTGGAGAAGGAGCGCCGCTACTTGGAGCGGATGCGGCAATATGAGAAGGAGCAGGAGAAGATTGCACAGCTTGAGAAGTCGGCGGAGCAGCTTCGTATGTTTGCCTTCAAGGGCAACGACAAGACCTATCGCCGTGCAAAATCGATGGAAAAGCGCATCGAGCGGATGCGTGCGACGGACAGACCCACGAAGGATAAAGCGCTCACCGCGCAATTCGTCAGCCGTGATTTCTACGGCGACGAGGTGTTCGAACTGAAAAACCTTTCCAAAACCTTCGGCGAGCGGACGCTCTTCCGCGGGCTTGACCTTCAGGTGCGCGGCGGCGAGCGCATCGCGCTGCTCGGCGACAACGGCATGGGAAAAACGACGCTTTTGAAGCTCCTGATGGACGAGGAATATCCCGACGAGGGCCGCATCAAATTCGGCCCATCGGTGCGCACGGCATATCTTCCGCAAATCGTCCGCTTCGACGACCCAGACCGCAATCTTGTGGATACGATGCTTTGGTCGAAGCGCGGCGTGACCACGCAGGCGGCGCGCGACCGGCTCGCGCAGTTCCACTTCCGCGGCGAGGACGTGTTCAAAAGCGTCAAGTCGCTCTCCGGCGGCGAGCTGAGCCGGCTGTATCTCTGCATGATCATGGACGAGGCGGTGAACCTGCTCATTTTGGACGAGCCGACGAACCACCTTGATATCTCATCGCGCGAGTGGATCGAGGAGGCGGTGGAAGCGTACGACGGGGCGCTGCTCTTTGTCAGCCACGACCGCTATTTTATCAACCGCTTCGCCACCCGCATCTGGGAACTGGAGAATGGGACGATTACGGACTATCCCTTCGGGTTCGAACGCTATCGCCGCGTCAAGGCGGAGCAGAAGAAGCCAGAGCCGATGAAACCGGCAAGGGAGAAGCCTGCGGCGGCGGAAAAGCCGAAGCCCGCGCGCAACCAGCAAGCGGCGCGGCGGCAGCTCACGATCTGCGAGCGCGACGTCGCGGCGCAGGAGACGGCAATCGCCGAGCTGGAACGGCGGCTCAACGAGGCGGCGTCGGACTATGAGAAATACGCCGCGCTCTACGAGGAAAAGACCGCTGCCGAGGCGAAGCTGGGCGAGCTGATGGAGCGCTGGGAGGCGCTGGCGGCAGAGGCGGGTGAATAGAATACGATGAAAAAACAAAGAACCTTACAGAGAATTTTGTGGACGCTTGCCGCAGCGCTCGCCTTGCTTGCCTTATGCCTTCGCCCCGTGGCGGGAATGCGATTTTCCGCGGTGCTGTGTCTCGCGGCATGCCTTGGCGTCGGGCTCTACGCGCTTTTGGACGCCGCCGCGACGGACAGGGCGTGGGCGAAGTGGTGCAAACGCGTGCTGCTGATCTGCTTTTGCACGGGACTTGCGTTTTTTGCCTATCTGGAGACGCGGGTCGTATCCGGCGCGCGGGCGGACGATCCCGCGCGGGAGACCTCATGCGTGCTGATTTTGGGCGCGGGCGTTGACGGAACGCAGCCGTCCTTGACGCTCAGGCGGCGATTGGATGCGGCGCTCGCGTATCTTGCGGACAAGCCCGAGCTTCCCGTGATCGTCAGCGGCTGCCAAGGCATGGGCGAGTCGATCAGCGAGGCTGAGTGCATGGCGCGGTATCTGATTGCGCACGGCGTGGATGAGACGAGCATCTGGAAGGAAGAACAGGCGTCGAGCACACGGACGAATTTTGTCTTTTCCCTCGCGCTGATGAGGCTGCAAGGCGTTGATATGAACGCGCCGTTTACCGTGGTCACGAGCGACTATCATATCGCGCGTACGCGCTACATCGCGGAGCGCATGGGCGTCGCGCCGGATCGGATCGTGATGGTGTCGTCCACGCTGCCGGACAGCGTATACTACACGGTTTTAACAGTAAACTTCTATGTGCGCGAGGCGTTTGCGCTGGCGAATGAAATGCTGCTGGGAGTGGATTTGGACCTATGAATCAGGATATTATCTGCGTCTACTATTCCCGTACGGGGAAAACGGAACGGGTCATGCGCGAGATCGCGCGCTCGCTCGACTGCGAGCTTGCGGAGGTACACGACCGCGTCAGGCGCGGCGGCGCGATCGGCTGGCTGCGCTGCGGGCTGGACGCGATGCGTAAGCGGACACGTGCCGTCAGCCGTTTGGAGATGAAACGCCCCCTTTGGGAATACAGGCTCGTCATCCTCGGCACGCCCGTATGGGCGGGGCGTTGTTCCAGCGTCATCAGGGGGCTCTTGAAGCGCCGCGGCTACGAAATGGCGGACGTCGCCTATGTGATCACGCATGGCAGCGAGGAGCCGTACCGCGAGGTGTTTGACCAGATGGATCTCTATCTGCAAAAGCCGCGTATCGCTGAGGTATCGCTGCGCCCGGGCTCGACAGGCTATGTGTTTTGGCGCGACCAGTTTTTGAAGGCGTGTGCGGACTTCGTGGGCGCGGAACTGCATCCGATCCTCGAAGAGGAGGCGGCGGAGGCAAACCGTGAGGCGGCTGCGTCGGCGCGCCCGCAGGATCAGGCGGTGGAAACGGACGGAAAAGCGCCCGCGCTGGCAGAGCCGGAGCAGCCGGAACAAAGACCGGAGGCGGAGCGGTAAGATGTGGGAAAAGCTACAGGAGATCGCGCGCCGCTACGACGAGATAGGGGAATTGTTGGAGGTGCCGGAGATTTACGGTGATCCGGAGCAGCTCCGAAAGCTGACGCGCGAGCAAAAGGAAATTGAGCCGGTGGTGCTCTCGTACCGTGCCTATCAAAAGGCGGAGGCGACGATTACGGAGTCGGAAGAGCTTTTGTCCGACCCGGAGCTGCGCGAAATTGCGCGCGAAGAGCTTGCCGCGGCAAAAGCGGAGCGCGAAAAGCTCTATGACGAATTGCGCGTGCTGCTGCTGCCGCGCGACCCGAACGACTCGAAAAACGTTATCATGGAGCTGCGCGGCGGCGTCGGCGGGGAGGAGAGCGCGCTGTTTGCCTACGATCTCTACCGTATGTACTCGATGTACGCCGAAAAGCGCGGCTGGAAGATCGAACTGATGAACTACAGCGACACGGAGCTTGGCGGCGTCAAGGAGGCGGACTTCATTGTCTCCGGAGACGGGGCGTATTCGCGGCTCAAGTATGAATCCGGCGTTCACCGCGTCCAGCGCGTGCCGGAGACGGAATCCGGCGGGCGTGTTCACACCTCGACCGCGACGGTGGCGGTGCTGCCGGAGATGGAGACGGTGGATGTGGATTTGCGCGAGGAGGACATCGAGATGCAGGTCTACCGCTCGTCCGGCGCGGGAGGGCAGCATGTCAACAAGACGTCGAGCGCCGTGCGCCTTATCCACAAGCCGTCCGGTATCGTGGTCTCGTGTCAGGAGGAACGCTCGCAGGTGCAGAACCGTGCAAAGTGCATGGCGATGCTCGCAAGCAAGCTCTATGAGATGGAGCGCGAGCGTGTGGAGGGCGCCATCACGAGCGAGCGCCGCGCGCAGGTCGGCACAGGCATGCGCAACGAGCGCATCCGCACATACAACTTCCCGCAAAACAGGGTCACCGACCACCGATTGACGGGGGAAACGAAGAATTTCAACATCGACGCCGTCATCAGCGGCGACTTGGACCCGATTATCGACGCGCTGACGATGCAGTATCAGGCGGAAGCGCTTAGGCGGAGCATGGAGGAGCAGACATGAACGAGAAGAAGGTACGGCGTCTGCTCGCCGCCCTCTGCTGGTGCGGCGCGGTGCTCTCCGTTTTCCTGATGGGCTATATGCTCCACCTCGTACGCAGCTATCCCGAAGCGGAGTCGTTTGCGCGCAACACGCGCATTGCGGGCGCATTGATGATTGTTTGGCTTGTGGCGGCGGTATTTTTTACAGTTCGCG
>JAWRIJ010000006.1:0-8860 GCA_040307975.1 Oscillospiraceae bacterium
CCGGGGCGCTCCCCGCGCTCGCGCCGTAAGGCTCCAGCTCGATCCAGCGCAGCTCCTCGACGTTGGGAACCAGCATGCGGACATTGACCGTGCTGCCGGAAGTGAAGCCGGTCGCGCCGTCCGCGATATACATACGGATATCCTCATAGGTGGTGCTGATCAGATCGCCGTTTTGGTCATAGCTGCCCAGCGTCATACGCACAGGGCCGTTGGTGCCGGTGCTGATGCCATCCGCCGCGGACGACGCCGTGGAGAACTTCAGCGACAGCTGCCGGACGGACTGCGTGTCGCTCGCGTACATCCGATACGGCGCCCCCGCCAGTTCGAGCCGTTCCACAAAGCTGTACGCGCCCGTAGTCTCGACCGTCTCTCCGGTCTTGGCGGCAACTCGCTCATTGGTCGCATACGCCCGATCGACGACCGCCTTGACGTCGCCGGCGGAAACCAGCGTGATCCCCGTGATCTTCGCGACGTTCATCTGGTCGAATTCAAGCTCGACCACCTGGCCCGGCCGGATCTGGGTATAATTCTGGTCGGTCAGATAGATGTACGGCGAACGCAGCTCCATCCCCGTCGGATCGTCCCCGAGGTAGTTCAGCGCCACGGCGATGTCGTTGCGCCGTTTGTTTGGATTCTTCGGATCCTCCGAAGCCAGCACGCTTATCTCCGTGTCGGTTCCGAACTGCAGCGTCACGCGCTGCCTCTGCGTCTCGCTGGCCGCAACCTCGCTCAGTTGGAGCCCGAACGGCTCGGTGAAGCCGCTACCCGCCAAATTCCATGTGTTCATCACAACGCCGCTGCGGATCCGCTGCACCACGGCACGCACGTTGCCGCTCAGGCCGGTGCCTTGTCCGCTGTGGATCGTCACGGAATTGAGCGCGGCAAAATTCTTGGCGCTTATGTTGGTTCTGTAGAAGACCTCCTGTCCTTTGTAGAGCGTTGTGTCAAGCTTGCCCGTCGAAATGTCCGTCGTGTCAGGAGCGGCGGCTCCGGCAATCCCAACCGTCATGTCGCCGGTCGAAGACTGCATCGTCTTATCCTCCACATCGGTATACCTCAGTGTGGCCACGGGAGCGTTGACGGGATCCGCCTTGCCGCTCTCCGGATAGATGAAGACGTTGAACGTATCATTCTCCGAGACCGGAGCGCGTGTAACGACGGACGTCCACTGCTGCGCGTCGGGATTGATCTCGATCTGGTTCTCTCCGAAGTTGACATTGATCCGTGCCGTGTTTGTATTATGGCTTTTGTCGTAGTGCTCCAGTATCTGCCGATACGCGGGCGCGCTATCGCTGTCGCTTGAGGCGAGCCACTTCGGCTCCTCGCCCTTCTCATAGGCCATTTCATATTCGTCGTTTGCGTTGATGATCAGTCTGCCCTTGCCGTTCACCTGGAATATGGAGACGTTTGAGATATTCCAGACCGTGTCCACCTCGCTGGTCACCTCAAATTCAATGCGCCGGATCGATTTGACGTCGCTCAGGCTGAGGAAGAAGCGGTCGGTGTGTCCCGGCCGGAACATAATGCTCGGGTCGCTGATCGTCTTGCCGCCGATGGACTCCGGCGTACCGATCGGCGTATGGTTGATGTACGAATAGATGCTCTTCGTGACGTCGGAGATGATCTCCTCCTTGACCGACGAGACCGTGTGCTTCTCGTAATAGACAACCGCCGAAAGGTTGCCACGGAACTGCTCCGAGTCTTTCGGATAGCCTTCCGTCTGGATGGCGATCATCAGGTTGACCTCATAGGTGCTCCCGTCCACCGCATAGGTGCGCGTCAGCTCCTCCGCGCCGCGTCCGGCCATGCCCGTGACCGATTGCATCTGTGCATCGTCGCGGTAATCTATGCTGATCCAGCCGACCGTACCGATCGTCCATACGGGCACCAGCGTCCCGCTGCCGTTCTGCTTGATCTTGATCGACTTGATGTTCAGCTTGTCAAACATGTCGCTGTTTTCGGACATGTCCTCCGGAATGATCTCCACGGCGGTCACTTCGCCGTAATCCTCGTTGGTGGCAATGTTAAAGGACTGGGACGCGCCCGCGATAAAGCCGTCCGAGGACAACTGCTGGTTCGCCAGCACGAAGCTGCTGCTGCCATGCTGGAAAATCAGGCGGAAGTAAAACAGGTTTTTGGAACCGCAGTCCCCATCCTCAGCGCTCGCATCGCTCTCTCCGCCGACATTGACCTGCACCGTATAGAGATATTTTTGCCTGAGGAAACCAAGGTTCTGCGACGCCTGCTGGAAGGTCATGGAATAGCGGATCTGCGACCAGTCCACGGTTTCCCTGCTGGTCATATCGGCGCTTCCTCCGCCTCCTTGCCCGCTTGGCCCCACTTCGACGGGAGCCTCTCCGCCATTCTGGATCAGCACAGGGTTCGTCGCTTTTTCCGCAAACTGGTACTTCAGGTCGCTCTCCACGGCGCGGTCATAGCTCAGATAGCTCACCGCGGTGTCTCCGGAGCTTTGGGCGGAGCCGCTGGTCAGCTCGCTTGTCCCTCTATTGAGGGTATACGCCCCCCATGTGGCCGCGCGCTTGTCATAAGATTTGACCGTGGAAATCGTCAGATCCTTCATCTGCCAGTCGTCGTGGCTCGCTTTTCCGCCCTCATTTCCGCCTTCTTTTCCATCCAGCCAAACCTCGACGTTTGTGATCGCTTTCACGTTGCTGAGAGAGACGAAAAACCGAAGCTTCTGTCCTTTGGCGACGCCTTTATAATAGCCGACGTCCTCCATCGCGCCCTTCGCCGTGCCGCTGTACCACCAGCCGTTGAAATCTTGCGACAGCTCACGAACCTTAAGCGTGCCCGAATCCTTGGCATTGCCCTCAAGGTCCGTCCAGTTGATGCGCATGAGTATGTCGTCCTGCGTCCCCGCGCCAGAAACGTCGTCGGTCGTCATCTCGATGAGATAGCGTTCCGTGCGGTCGCGCGGTTCCAGCAGCTTCTTGTCCTCATAAGTCGACAGGCTGATCCTGTTCTCCCTGCTGTTGGCAATGGGATCGCCCAACGTCGACGCCACCGGCTTGTAGAACACGGGATCGCCGGAATAGGCATAGCGAATCGCGCCGGAGGTCTCATTGACCGTCGCCGTAATGTTGACGGCCTGTTCTCCGTCCCCACCGCTCTTCGTCAGATCGTAGATCGCCGCCGTGACAAAGCTGGCGTCGTCCGCCTCGCTGATGCTGATCCGCTCGGTGCGGATACGCTGCGCCTCGGCGCTCAGCTTGCCCTTGACGGTCGAAAGCTTGAGATCGTCCGCCGCCGCCGCAGCGCCAAGCTTGATCATGAGGCCGTCGCTTGTAGACAGCGAGACATAGTCCGGCAGGAAAATACCGACCGCCATGCCCTCGCCCTGCTGCGCAAATCCGGCAATCGGCTTATTCTTGTCGGCGGCGGAAAGTATGCTATTGGTATATTCCGCCGCGTTCAGCACAGCGGGGATGTGCGCCGCGCGCTTCATCCCGTAGCGGTCGTTATAGTACAGCGTGATCGACATGGTCTCCGCCAAGCCCATATTGCTGAGCTTATTACTGCTTGAGGACATCGCGGAGAGCGCCTCCAGCCCCGCGCCGTACGTATCGGCAAAGTTGAAGCGGATCGCAAGCGTTTTCTGCGTTTTATCCTTCCGCAGCTCGTGCTTTGCGTAGTCGGGATCAAAGCCCGAGTTTTTCAGCGCCAGATCCGCGCCGGTCGCCTGTACGCTCTTGGCGCTCACCAGCTTGTCGTTCGACCATGAGATGTTTTGGCTCATGCCGGTCGCGCCCTCGGCGATCAGCTCGCCCTCAAAGTCGATGTAGCAATCGCTGGACGCAGTGTTCCAGCGATAGAGCCCGCCCAGCTTATCCACGCGGAAAACGCGCATCCCGCGGCAGGCCCAGCTTCCGTTGTCCTTGGCGAATACCTGCACGCGCGTGATCCGCCGAACCTCCTCCGGCACGGTGAACAGGTACTGATCCGTCGAATACGCCTGAAAGATCGGTCTTTTTGCACTTTTCAGATCCATGGCGGAATAGCCGTAGGTATCCATGACCGCCTGATCGCGCTTTGCCTGCTCGTCGCTGGCCGCGGTCGCCATATCGTAGGTGTTCGTCCACGCGTCCTTCGACGGGAACAGGAATTTGCTGTGCCCCTTTTCTCCCTCCTTATCATTTACCAGCTCATAGGTGATGATAAAGAAGCTGATCTTGCTCTCATCCCCCGTATTCGCTCCGGTACTGACCTCAAAGAGGTACGTCGAGTCCGCCGCGTGCGCGGACACGGTCATGAGCCACGCGCACAACAGCAGTACGGGGACGAGCAGAAACCATCCGTCCCTTTTTCTCGCAGCGGAGCTTGCTCCTTCCGGCCGTCTCAAGAAAGTACGCATTACGATCACTCCCAACTCTACGCGATATCCTTCGCTTGCAGTTCCCGCTTTTTCAAGTATTCTTTCAGCTCGCTTCGCGTGATCTCCGCGGTCTCTTTTCCCGCGCGAAGCATACGGTCAACGATGGTAAGCGACTGCGCAATCTCGACGCTTTGTCTGACAAACGAGGCAAGGTCGAAAGCCTCCGCGTCTTCGGCGTCCGCTTCGCTTTCTTCCTCCGTCCAGTTCAGCTCCGCCGCAGGCTCGTCGTCGGAGTCTTCGTCCAGAGTCCAGTCGATCTCCGTCGAGGACTCGTCGTCGGACTCTTCGCCCAGAGTCCAGTCGATCTCCGTCGAGGGTTCGTCGTCGGGCTCTTCGCCCAGAGTCCAGTCGATCTCCGTCGAGGGCTCGTCGCCAGCTTCTTCGTCCAGCGCCTCCATACGCGCCGTTCCCTGCGCGATCGACTGCTTGAGCTGCTCCAGCTCCCTGCGCATCCGCTCCAGCTCCGCGTCCTTTTCCGCGAGCTGTGCCGCGAGCGCCGTTTCCGCCGCCGTTTCCGGCAGCTCCGGAGCGACGGAGGCGCCGATGCGCTCAAACGCCTGGGTCATCTGTCCGACCATTGTGCCGAACATACCCATCATAGTGCTCACCGCCGCGTTCTCTCCCGCGCCGTCGGCATCTCCGGCGGTTACGCCCGCAAGGGCGGTCGCGTGCCCTCTCGGCTTGGCGCTCTCAAGCGCCGCGAAGTCGTCGAGCGGCTCCGTCCCGACACGCGGCGTATCGCCGCTCTCCTCGAAGGAAACGCCGCCTGCTTGCCGCCGCGGCTCCGCCTCGTAATCCGCCTCGTCGATCTCCTCGAACATAACGGACTGGCGGGAAGCAGTAGTTCCTTCCTCTTCCTCCATCTCCTGTTCCCAGCGCGCCGCGACCGCCGCATCGTGGGCAGGCCGGCTGTTCGCGATAAAGTCCTCCCAGTTTTCCGTGCCATGCTCGCCGGTAAAGTATTGGCTGACGAAGTTCCTCTCCTCGAACATGCGGATCATGCTCTCGCCCGTCTCCACGCGGAAGGTGGAGCGGCTCGACGGGCTCATGATCGTGAACGCCTGCCCGCGCGGCGCCTGCACGATCTGCTCCTGCTCGCTCTCGTTGATGCCGCCCGCGTTCTCGTAGAGCTTTACGAGGTCTTGGATGTCGTTCGGCGCGAGCGCGAAAATGAAGCTGTACTGGCAGGCGTTGATGATTGCCGTCGATTTCCGCGCAATTTCTTCCGAGCCCACAAAGTCCTTGATGTTCTGCGTAATGACGATCTGCATGCCGTTATATTTACGGATGCGTTTCGCCAGCTGGAACATGAAGTCCAGCGCGATGGGATATTTCGTGTCGATGAAGACGTGCGCCTCGTCGATAACAACCACGACCTTGCGCTTGAGGCCGTATTTGGTGTTATAGTCGCGGTTCTTGATGATCTCGTTGTCGATGTACTTGAGCACCAGCAGCATCTGCGCGTTGGCGATGGTGTTGTTGCGATTGGCGAGCATCGACTGGAAGTTGAAGACCGTGAAGTTGGTTTCCGTCGTAACAGTGCTCGGGCCGTTCCAAATGTTGGCGTTGCGCCCGCCGGTGGAAAACTTCGCGACATAGTTCATCAACGTCCGAAGCATGTCGCGGGTAAACGCGTTATCCGTGTTTTGGAACTCCTGCAAAATTTCGTCGTAGAGGTCGTCAAAAATGGGGTAATCATCGGGGGTGAGCCTGCTCAGGTTCGTTTCCGGCGTAATGTTGTGGTTCAGGTACAACCGGTCGATGAGCGTGTTGAGATACTCCATCGCGTCCTTTTCGCAGTCAGGCATGATCTGGCGGAAGAATTCCTCCAAAAACTGCAAATGTGTGGCGTAGCTGCCGCTTGGCCCGTTTTCCCCCGCCTCGTCGTCGTCAAGCGCCGTAATGATGTGGAACGGATTGAGGCGTCCGTACTGCGCGTTGCCGACGTTGATGATCTTGCCGTGCAGGTTGCCCGCGAGTTCCGTGTACTCGTTTTCGGGGTCGAGGATAAAGATCTTCGCGTCGTCCGCGGCGAGGTTGGACAGGATGCTCTTGGTCGCGTAAGACTTACCGGAGCCGGATTTACCCACGATGACCATGTTGGAGTTGACGCGCTCCGAGTCGCGGCGGAAGAAGTTGATGAACACGGGAATGCCGTCGTTCGTGCCGAGCTTCACGCCGCCCTCGTCGGAGATATGCGCGTAGATCCACGGATAGCACGCGGCGACCGTGTTGCTCGGGATGCCGCGCCCCTGCGCCGCAAGCGGGTCGAGACCGCTGATCTGCGAGCCGACAAACGCCTGGATCTGCTCAAATTCCATGTTGTTCAGTTGGAAGCCGCTCTCCTGCCATGCCCTGCGGATGGTCTTTTTCATCTCCGCAATGGTCGGAAGCGCAGACTGCGGCGGCTGTTTGATCCTGTGGTTGCTCCGCGTACCGACGATATCGTACGCGGTAATGTAAACGTTGCACTCAAGCAGCGACTCGTTATCCGCCTGCAAGGTCCCGAGCAATTCCTGCAGCGTGCTCAGATGCTGCTCGATCTCCATACGCTTGGAGTCGACGCCCGTGGCGCTCCACTGCCCGCGCAGCTCCATGAGCGAACGGTCGATGCCGCGGATCGCCTTCTGGCGGTCCATCGGCTTCGCCTTGACCACGACTTTTGTGCCGGGAATAGACATCACGCCCGCAAGCCATGCGTCTCCGACCAACGCCGGATAATTGACCGTGCGGAAGTTGTGCGTAATGATGTGGTTGACCTCGACCCGCCGCGCCTTGAAATCGACGACCTCGGGCTGCGCCCACTTCGCGTAGTCCTCCGGCTTGATCTTGTCGATCTCGTTCTCGTCAAAATCCAACGCGTTGGAGTATTTGAGGAACACCGCCAGCTCCTTGTCGTTCAGGCGGCGTGCATTCATCTCACCCTGTCGGATGTTGGACAGCGCGTTGCTGACCTGAAGCTCAAGCTGCCGCTTGTCGCTCTCGAAGAGCACAAGGTAGTAGAAGCCCGTCACGACCTTGTCTTCGTTGC
The DNA here is from genome assembly GCA_040307975.1 of Oscillospiraceae bacterium. Taxonomy (GTDB): domain Bacteria; phylum Bacillota; class Clostridia; order Oscillospirales; family Oscillospiraceae; genus Hominicoprocola. Next base: position 7,425 of record JAWRIJ010000006.1, read on the forward strand.
ACAGCGCGCGCAGCTCGTTGATACGGTCGTACTCGACCTCGACGCGCGCCTTGAGCTCCTCCTCCGTCAGCAGGCCGCTTTCATAGGATGAGCGCAGCTGGTCGAGCTTTTCATATTCCTTTTTGAGGTAGCTTTCATAGCGGATGGGGCGCTCCAGCTTCACAATGTTGGCGCTGTACTTCGCGTTGACCGCGCGCAGGATCCGGCCGAGGCCCCCTTCGATGGAGTTCTGCCGCCGATGCTCGCTGAAAAAGCGGAATTCCACAGGGTCGATCTCGATCGCCGCGCCGTAGTATTCGCCTTTTCCATATTCGATCAAGCCGCCGCGGATCGCCGTAAAGCCGATAATGTCGTCCATGCTCTTGCGGGATATGGCGGCGTCCCTCGCGTCCGCCGCCCGCTGCATGGCTTCCTCGCTCTCTCTCTCCCGGCGCTCGCGGATTGCGTCCTTCTCCTCCTCGGAGACGGTCTTGCTCTTGAGCCTCTTGTCCTCTTCCTTACGGATCTTGGCGCGCACCTTCTCATTCGCTTTGCGCTCCTTCGGCGTCATCGAGTCGGCTTTTCCATCCTCAGCGGCGCGCCTGACCGCCTCCTGATATTCCCGCTCCGCCTCTTCCGCGCGCCTTCTGCGGATCGCCTCTTTTTCCTCCTCGGAGGCGGTTTTGCTCTTGAGTATCTTGTCCTCGCGCCTGCGAACCGCCGCGCGCTCCTTCTCCGCGGCCTTCACTGCCTTGAGGCGGACTTTTTCCTCCGCCCTGCGCGCCTTCTTCGACGCCTTGCCGCTTTCGGATTCCTTTGCGCCCAGCTCTGCGGTTCTCTCTTCCTCCTCCGCCGCGCGCTTTTTGCGGATCGCCTCTTTTTCTTCCTCGGAGGCCGTTTTGCTCTTGAGTATCTTGTCCTCGCGCCTGCGGTCCGCCGCGCGCTCCTTCTCCGCGGCCTTCATTGCCTTGAGGCGCTCTTTCTTCTCCGCCTTGGTCTCTTTTTTCTCCATGCCCTGGCGGAACAGCTCGTCGATCGCGGCTTCCTCCATCCGTTCCTCGCCCCGCTCGACAAGCATCTTGTCCGTATAGCCCTTGGAAAAGCGGCGGTCATAGCCAAAATAAGCAAGGATGTGCAGCAAATAGCGGTAATTTGCCTGATCGTCGATCCGGAACAGCAGCAATCCCGCCACCGCCGCGATGCCGATGCAAATGGCAAATTTGTAAGGCAGGCTCGATATGAGCACAAGGATCAGCATGGTGATCCCCACGCCCGCGACGAGGATATCCCCCAGCGTGACACCGCGGAACAGCTCGATATCCACCTTTGTTTTGCCCGGTATGAGTCTTACCATAGCTGCACGTTCCTTTACTGCTTATTTCTATCCGTTCCGATCCTCCGGCGATCCGCCTTACGTGTTCTTGGGCGGAGGCGGGGGCGCGGGCGGAGGCGGGGGG
>JAWRIJ010000007.1:0-7511 GCA_040307975.1 Oscillospiraceae bacterium
ATAAGGCGCGGCGCCTCCCTGTCGGCGTATCATGACGAAGAATGAAACCGTGAGCATACCGACGAATATGATGGAAAACCGGACGGAAATACGCGGCAAAGGCGTGCTCCCCGCCCTCGCGCGGCAGTATCAGCAGCTCTATCTGACGCCGGGCGCCGAGGGCGCGGAGCGTTACAGGGCGGTCGTCCGCCGCGGCGAAGCGGTGGAGGGCGGCAGCCTCGCGCACTTTCGCGGGAGCGAGGCGGACAGCCTTACATGGGAGGAAACGCCCGCGGGCGCGGTGCAGATCGTCACGCTGCACGAGCGCGTGGACTTCGAGCTTTTTTTGCAGATCATGGCGCACCGATGCACGGAGACGGCGATCCCCGCGACGCAGGGCGCGATGATCCTCGACGGCTTGATCGACTGGCGGAGGCTCCGCGCGTATCTGGAAAAATCGGAGGAGGAACAGAAAGCGGATGGCGGGCGCGTTTTGAGCACGCTGATCGTGCTCTCCGCGGGGCCGTACAGCGGCGTCGGCGCGGCGCGCGTCGGGCTGCGGGAAGACGAGTGGCTGCGCCGCTCGCTGACGATACGGAAATACCACGAGTGCACGCACTTCGTCTGCCGCAGGAAGTTCCCGGAGTGGAAGGACGCGGTCTGGGACGAGCTGGTGGCGGACAGCGTCGGCGTTTACGCGGCGTTCGGGCGGCTCGTGCCGGAGCTGGTGGAGCTGTTCCTTGGCATTGACGCGGAGCACTACGTCGGCGGGCGGCTCGAAAACTACGTGGACGCGCCGGACGACGCGGAGAAGGCGCGGCGGCTGGACGCCCTCGCGCCCGTGCTGCACGGCGTCCTCAATAAATTTGAAAACAACGCGCGGCAGCAGGCGGGCATCGCCCCGCTGGAGCTCGCGTTGATATATGAAAGCGGCTATCATGAGCTATGGAAAAACAACGGTTTTGTGCAGTAAGAACAAGCTATTATCCGAGCATAATCTCGGTGTATTAAAGCAATATTATCGGAAAAGCCAGACGCATGACGCAGAGCCAGCTCCCAATAAAAGGGAACTGGCTCTCTTATTATTATACTGGCTCAGGCGTGATGCCTTTTTTCCTAAGCCCACTTAAAACAGCAAGAACAATGGGGATCAGAACGTCGGCCTCCTCATCAGAGCAATCGCTTAGTAAAAGGCGGAGGCGATTGAGCGATGGAGATGCGTGTACGAGATCGGGGTAGAAAATTTCCTGCGGATCAGCTTTCAACAGGCGCACGAGCGGGTAGAGTTTTTCGAGGCTTGGATTGCCCTTATTTGTCTCAATGTTCTGCAAGGTGCGATAGTCCATATCTAAGATAACGGCAACTTCCTTTTGGGTAAGGCCAGCTTTATGTCTAGCTGTAAGGCGGAATATAATGCGTGTCGAAACGTATCGAACAAGGAGCTTAGGCAAATATAAAGCAGAAAACGATATTGATGCGGATACCGACGGGAAAAAGCTATATGGAGTTCTCATTAATGAGCTGCGGAGCATCAGTAAGGATCGTGATGATTTGGTCGAAGTTGTTGTGAAGCACTTGGTGGAAACCGACAAGACTTTGGTTGATGAACTTGCGAAATATCTGTCAAGCAAAATAGTTGATAGCTGATTTACTTCCAATTTGGGTCAACTTATGGGTCAGCCGTTTGCCTGCCCTCGGCTAACGCCTGCCAAAAGTTATAAAAGTAGCGGTTTTCTGACGAAAACCGCTACTTTCTGGTTGCGGAGGGAGGACTTGAACCTACGACCTCTGGGTTATGAGCTACCGAAAATTCAAAGAATCCGTGATTATCCGCTGTTTTCGTGATATTTTGTCCGTTAAAAGTTTGGAAAGTTGCTAACTTGTCCACAGCTTCCGCCCGCTCATTTCCCGTTCTGGGTCTGATAGTGGGTCAGCGACTGAACTCACATCGCTCCGGCGCGCTGGAGATAGAATTCGCTTTCTGCCACGCGGGTCACAAAATCGTACTCCATACGTGTCGCCTTGGACGGTGTGATATTGTACCGCTTACAGACCGAGCGGAAATAGGCAAAGAACTCTTTGTCCTCTTCCGTCAGAGGCGAAACCCAACCATTTTCGGCGCCATGCACCTCCATCTCGCCGAGATATTGCTTCTTCTCCTCTGTCATGTTCTCACACCTCCTCAAAGTCCGACAGGATATTTGCCGCCGCGTCTTCCCAAATCACAAGCCGATAGGGATCATAGTGGCCGACCGGCATCGCGCCAAATTCCTGCATATAGTATTTCCTCAGCTCGCCGTCATCCGTCCGATGCAGCGCGACCTTGTTGGGCATTTCTTTTGCCGCCGAAGAAGTCCAGCTCGTCTGCCAATCTTTTGTCGCCTTAATATCACTCTGGCTCGCTGGGACGACGGATACGGGAATCTTGTCGGACATATCCGCGTTCCAAACATAGAACTTCAACTCTCGCAAGCCTTTCACGCTCCGTTCCCGCACAGGAAAAAACTACCCAACTGTAAACAAAGATACACCGCGTGCTCAGTCATTCCACCTCTGTGTTGATCTCAGTTTACCACAAAGCCGCAGAACTTACAAGCAGAATGCAAACGCCGCGCAGGATTTCCTCCATCACTCCCCCTAAACTATTTGGGACGCGACGCTCGTCCTACGCTTCCGCGTCCTGCGGCGCGTACAGCACGATGTCCACCGAGAACAGCCGCCCTCCGTGCGGAGCGCAATGGCGCCGTCGCAGCGGCGCAGCGTGGCAGCGACCGAGGCAGGGCCGACGCCGTAGACCGGACGGTGGAATATGCCGTCGCGCGTTCCTTGCCCGTTATGCGGCTCTATACGGACGCATAAAACCGCCGTTGGCACAAAAAGATTTTGCGCCGCGCCAAAAAATGTTTGGCGGCCTCTTGCAATATTTACGCTCCTGTGGTAAAATACCATGGTTTTATGACAGGAAAAATGTCAATATAGAAGGGAGACGCCATGAAGCTCAGCGCCGCGCAGATGGCGGAGCGTCGTCAAATCATGTTGCAAACAGCGTTCCGGCTGTTTGCGGAACGCAATATCGACTCGGTTTCGATGGAGGACGTAGCGGCGGAAACAGACTATGGACTGAGAACCGTATACCGCTACTTCAAGGATAAGGACACGCTGGTGATCGAAACCGCGACGTGGGCGTTTGACAGCTTCATGGCGCAGTACAGGGCCCGGCGGCGCAGGCCTATTGAGGAAACCACCGCCGCCGAGGACTACGAGTTTTTCCTCGACAGCTTTCTCGACCTGTACCGCAACCATGCCGATATTCTCCGCTTCAACCAGTTTTTCAACGTCTACATTCAGTCGGAGCGCATCGACCCGGAGGTGTTGAAGCCGTACAGGGACATGATCGAAGGGCTGAGAAGGAACTTTCATAGGGTATACGAAAGGGCGGAGCGGGATCACACGATCCGCACGGACGAGTCGGAGGAGAAGATGTTCTCTACCACGCTTCATCTGATGCTGGCGGCGGTGACGAGATACGCGATCGGGCTTGTGTACATCCCGGAGAGCGGGTTTGATGCGGAGAAGGAGCTGGAGAAGCTGAAGGAAGCGATGTTGTTGAGGTATAAGACGGTATGAAAAACGGGAGGTTGACAGCCATGAGGAATAGAAACACACGGGGAAGACGTTCCATGAAGAAATGGACTTTGTCATTTTTGAGCATCGTAATGATGTTGATACTGGTTGTACCGAGTTTTGCGGAAACGCCGCCGACAGCGCCGACCATCGTCACGCAGCCGGTCGATCTGTCGCTGACCTACGGCTATACCGACGGCAACGTGCTTTCCGTCTCGGCGAGTGCGGCTGACGGGTACACGCTTTCCTACCAGTGGATTTTCAATACGAACGCCAGCAACGAGGGCGGCACGGCGATCAACGGCGCGACGGAGGCGAGCTTTACCGTTCCCACGGGCAAGAGCGCGGGTGCGAAGGAGTATTATTACTGCGTCGTGACCGCGACTCGCACGGACAACAGCCAGACGGCGGAAACGGTTTCGAATGCGGCGACCGTCAGCATCGGCAAGGCGACGCCCGATGTCACCGCGCCGACGGCGAACGCCACCTACGGGGCTTGTCTTTCCGAACTGATGCTGACCAATCCGGCAGGCAACTTGTCCGGTACATGGACATGGGCGACGGATAATGGGATCAATCCGAATATGACCGCAGTCGGTACCGTAGGAACTCATGTTTTCCGGGCGAAGTTCACCCCCACAGATACAGCGAACTACTGCGAAATAACGAAGAACGTGACCGTGACGGTCGGGAAGGCGACGCCCCATCTTACTATTGAAAGTTTTAGTGCCCCCTACGGCCATCCGGTGAGCGTAAAAAGTAACTGCAATAGCGACGGCAAAGTGACGTATGTTTTCTATAAGAGCGGCAGCGTGACAAAGACCAATACAGAGGATGGCGCAGAGACGGAGGGCGGTGCGCCAAAGAATGCGGGAACGTACGATATTAAGGCGAGCGTCGCGGAGACAAGCAACTATTTGAGCAATGAACAGACTTTAGCTAATGGCTGCGTAATAACCCCGGCGCCCAACCCCGCCGTCCTCCGGTCCACTGTTACCGTCAGGCGCGGCACCGGTTATGACCTCTCCGGGCTCGTCAGCGGAGCGAAGGGGACGGTGAGCTTTGAGCTGAACGGATCTCCGGAGGGCTATACTCTCAGCGGAAGTACACTGACGCTCGATTCCAATGCCGCTGAAAGCTGCACGATCACTGTCACGGCAGACGGAACGGTAGACGGAAAGAGCAATTACGAGACTTTCAGCGGCGAGATCATCGTCAACGCGACGAATCTGCTCCCGCAGGACAGCTTCGGGTTTACGGACGTTGCACAGGAAAAGACCTACGGCGACGTGGACTTCACCGTGGCCGCCACGGGCGCGGAGACCGGCAGCACCGTGACCTATTCCAGTAATGATCCGAACGTTGCCACGGTCGAACCGGACACCGGCGAGGTACATATCTGCAAGGTGGGCGAGGCGACCATCACCGCCACCGCCGGCGCGACGGATGACCATGCCGAAGCCACCGCAAGCTATAAGCTGACGGTCAATCCGAAGCCCGTCACCATCAGCGGCATCACGGCGGAAGACAGGGAGTACGGCGGCGGGCCCGATATACTACTGCTGAACACAAGCGGCGCGGTCATTGCCGGCAATCTGGACGGGGACAATCTGACCGTCAGCGCTATTGGTGCGTGTGACGCGGATGTGGGCGAGAATAAGACGGTAACCATCCTGAAGATAACACTTGGCGGGAGCAGTGCAGGTAATTATACGCTGGCGAAGGAGAGACAGCAGGAGACCACGACGGTGAACATCCTTCCGAAGCCCGTCACCGTCAGCGGCATCACGGCGGTGGACAAGACCTACGATGGCACGACCGAGGCGACACTGGATTACACGAACGCGTTAATTGGTGAGAGAAACTGCTCAGACTGGCTGACCGTCACCGCCACGGGCGAGTTTGCGGATAAGAATGTGGGCGAGGGCAAGACCGTGACGATCAGCGGCCTCAAACTCGTCGGCGTGGATGCGGAGAACTATACGCTGGCGGAGAGCGGACAGCAGACGACTGCATCCGCAAGCATCACAGCCAAAGAAGTTGGACTTATCTGGACCAATACCCGCTTGACCTATACCGGCTCACCTCAGGCGCCTACAGCGCAGGCGACGGGGGTTGCAAATGGCGACGAGATTGGCATCAGCGTCAGCGGCGCGCAGACCGATGCGGGGACGGGCTACACCGCCACGGCGAGCGCGCTGACCGGCGAAAAGGCGGGCAATTACGAACTGCCTGAGAATAAGACCGTGACTTTCAAGATCAGCAAGGCAATACCTGAAGTCACAACTTTGCCGACTGCTTCCAGTATTACCTACGGCCAGACCTTGACGGACAGCAACCTCAGCGGTGGGGCGGGCAGCGTTGAAGGCAGCTTTGCATGGAAGGATTCGACGGTTGCTCCTGTGGTGTCCGACAGCCAGACAACGGAATATGATGTTGTATTCATGCCGACAGATACAGCAAATTATTACGAAGTTGAGCGCAAACTAAAGCTGACCGTCGAGCAGAAGGAAGTCGGCCTGACGTGGAGCAGCACGCCGCTGACCTTCAACGGCAAGGCGCAGGCTCCCGCGGCGGAGGCAACAGGGCTTGTGAACGGCGACGCGATCAGCGTCACCGTCAGCGGCGCGCAGACCGACGCGGGGACGGGCTACACCGCCACGGCAAGCGGCTTGACCGGTGCGAAGGCGGGCAACTACAAGCTGCCCGCAGGTAATACGACCACGTTCACCATAGCCAAGGCGACCCACAGCGACCAGACAGCCAACGGCTCCGCGAAATTCGGTGCGAGCGGCACGGTCGATCTCTCCGCGCTGATCGCGGACGGCGGCACGGTTGGGGAGATCACCAAGGCGGACGCCGAGAACGTTTTGAGCGGAGAACCCTCCGTTGCGGCGGGCAAGCTCAACTTTGCGTTTGTGAATGACACGGAGAAAGTCGGCAAAACCGCGACCGTCACCGTAAAAGTGGCATCGCAGAACTACAAAGATTACAACATCACCGTGACGCTCACCGTATTGTCGAAGGACGCCATCAATCCGGCCGTGACGCTCGCGGGCTGGACGTATGGCGACGCCGCCAAGACGCCGAGCGTGAGCGGTAACACCGGCAACGGCGCTGTGACCTATGCTTACAAGCTAAAGGACGCGGCGGACAATGCCTACACCGATACTGTCCCGACCAACGCGGGCGAGTACACGGTCAAGGCGACCGTCGCGGAAACGGCGGATTACGGCGCGGGCGAGGCGCTGGCGAACTTCACGATCAACAAGGCAAACGTCACGGGCAATCCGACCTTTACCAAGATCACCGCGTCGGGCAAGACGCTCGCGGACGCGAGCCTCGCCAAGGGTACGATCACGGCGGACGGAACGCTTTCGTGGAACGACGGCGACAGCACGACAGTCGAACAGGGCAAGGCATACGGCTGGACGTTTACGCCGACGGATACCGAAAACTACAACGTCAAGACAGGCACGCTCACGCCGTGGGCAAAGTCCGCGTCCGGCGGCAGTTCGTCGGGCAGTTCCTCCGGCACATCGTCCGGCACGACCACCACAACGAATAACCCGGACGGCAGCACCACACGCACCACGACCAACGCGGACGGCTCCAGGACCGCCGTGACGACCGCAAAGGACGGCTGCACCGCCACGGTCAAGACTGACAGGAGCGGAAGCACCGTGAGCGTTGCGTTCAGCGTCTCACAAAAAGCGGCGGAGGAGACGCAGAGAACCGGCGCGCCGATACAGCTCCCCGCGAAGATCGCGCCCGTCATACCGCGGAACGCGGCGACCGCCGCGGTCGTTGCGATCACGGTGCCGAACGCTCTCATCGGCGGCGGCGCCGCGCGCGTCGAGATCGAGGTCACAAAAAGCGGCCCCGGCGTCATTGCGATGCTGCGCGGC
>JAWRIJ010000008.1:0-44029 GCA_040307975.1 Oscillospiraceae bacterium
GGGGGCGTCCGAATTTCTTAATCTCTGCCCTTGAAGCTCTCCAGCATCACCGTCAGCGTTGCCAGCAGCGCCACGCGCTGCGGCTCGAACGCCGTGATGATGTAGTTGTCGTAGACCGCGTCGCGGACGCTCAACCTCATGCGCTCGCTGATCGTACCGATGAGATAGTCGTTGAGGTACGCGACGAATTGGTCGCCGATGGTCGTTGTGACCTCGCGCAGCTCCAAAAGGCCCTCCGGCGTTTTCATCCGGAAGCTCTCGTGCGCGAGATCGAATTTCTTTGCAACGCGGCCATACTCCTCGCCGTAATGATAGAGGTCGTAGTTTGGCAGCGCGTGGAGCAGGCGGCGCGTGATCCTGAAGACCTCCTCGCCGCTGCCGGCATCGGAGAGGGTAAACGTTTTGAACGGGATCGAACCGTGCAGAAGATACAGCACGTTGCCGTCCAGATCCTGCAGCTCGTAGTCCTTTTCGGTGACGGCGAACTGTTCGTTGAAGATGTAGACGTCGGGGCGCAGAGAGCGGAACCCGTCGAGGAATTTGCATTCGGCAGCGCCGTTCACGGCATAATCCTCGAACATATTCCAGTAAAAGTCCGGCAGCAGCTTCGCCGTCAGGTGATAAAGCTGCCCCAGCTCGTCCGCGTCGCGGTCCCACGAGGTCTGCACGCGATGCGCTTCCGCCTCGGCTTCGTCGAGCCAACTGACGTCGTCGCACTCGCTGACCATGAACTCGCCCGCGTGATACCAGCAGTAGAGGAAGCTGCCCGCGTGCGTGGGGCCGTAGATCATGCAGGGATCGTCAATGGACTGCACCTTGCCCATCCACGGAAAGCCAAGCGGCGTTTCGATGTGCTCAAAGGCGCGGAATACCTCGTCCAGAGGCTTCGCCATGCTGGGAACCTGCTTCATGCCGTCCATCGTTGCGTTGTAGGTCTTCGCGTCGGAGACCATCCATGCAGTAATACCTTCAATGAGTAGCAGCGTCCCGGCGATCAGCGAGCGCCCGCTGAGGTTATCCTTCCAGCAGATGAAAACCGAAAGCGCGATCAGCGCCACGGAGAGGACGCACAGAAGGATACGCTTACCCTTGACAAAGGCGTCGCCCGTGGGCCCGTTGAAGGCACTTCCCACCCAATACGCGCCGATGCAGACGAGGAACGCGGACACGGCGAGGATGACCCATGAGATCAAATGGATGCGCACGGGCAGCAGGAACAGGAGACCGTGGCTTGCAAGAAGCAGAAAGAGGCCGCTGAAAAACTTTTGGAGCTTGAGCGTCGTCTTTTCCACGGCTTGTCAGTCCAGCTGATACAGGCAGTCGAAGCTGCCATATTCATCCAGCTTCGGCACAAGCAGCTTGAGATCCGCCGCCCACTCCGGAGGAATCAGCTTGTAAAGCTCCCGCTTGCCGAGATAATAGTGGATCACAAAACCCTTTTTGCACTTTGCCGACTTGCGCTTTTCGTCGTTGTCAGCAAGCTCCTCGCAGGCGTCAAATTGATCGTAGGGAGCTTCATTATAGCTGAAGAACTGCTTGCTGTCGCAGCACATTACCGCCTCGACGCACAGTTCGCGGCTGTCCGCGGTCAGAATGACGCCGTAGGGCACATCGGGATCGTCTTCGTGCTCGATCTCAAACTCGCTGACAACGGCGACCTCGCAGATCTCGGCGTCTCCTTCTTCAATGCACTTGGCAAATTTTTTCTTGTCGCCGCCAAGGCTCAAAAAGCCGCTTTTGCCTTTCAGCACGTTCTCCGCTTCGGACGCGGGAATGGTTCGAAACGGCAAATCTCCGATATGGATCATGATTCAATTCCTCCCTGTTTGTCTTTCCGTCTTCTCAATAGAGCGATTGCCCCGGTTCTCCGAGGCAATCTGTCGGCGCTGAAATCAGTCGCTGCTTCTCTCATCCGCCTTCTTGATCGCCTCGACAATGGCGGCGATCGCCACGATGAGATTCACGTTGCTCTTGCTGAAGGACTCGATGCGGTAGCAATTCGCCCAGTACGTCGCTTCCTTGTCCACGGTGCCGATGACCTCGTCGCCGAGCAGGATGTCGAAATTGTAAGCGAACATATCGCCCTTGATGGTCAGCTCCTTGCCGCCGGCCTTGCCCGCGATCTCCGTCTTTGTGAGCTTGAGCTTTTTCTTGAAGCTCGCGATCTCCTTCTTGCCCTCAAACACGTTGTATTCCGGCATAACGGCGATGAGCTTCTTCTTGATGACCATGATCTCGTTTTCCTGCGCGTCTTTGATCTTGTAGGCGGTGTCCATCACGTTGCCCTCGATGAAGAAGGCCGGCTCGTGATCCGCGGTAAAGAGGGTGTAGCGGTCCTTGAGGGAGATCTCCAGCTTCTCCTCCATGTAGAGCTTGACGGAATCGCCGGAATCGACGCGCGCGGCGGCCTTGGTCTCCGTCACTTCCTTGCCGGCGAGCAGATTGTCCATCACACCCTGCAGCTCCTCAATGGCGCGATTGACCTTGCTGGTATCCGCGTCGTTGCCGCCGCCAAACGCGGCGCCCATCGCGCTCAGTGCCGCGGCGCCCATCGCGCCGGGCTTGGGCGCGGAGCCGATGTTGATTTTCTTGTCATCCGCCTTGATGTAGACGTCGACGGTCTCGCTTACGCCCTCATAGACAACCGCCTCGACTTCCTTGCCCATGATCTTGACCGAGCCCATCTTCGGCTCGCCGAGAGAGGTGGTGACGCCGGAGAGCTTTTCCAGAATATCCGCGTTGCTCCAGCCCTGCTTGTTGTCAAACTTCTTGTAGCCGGTCATGTTGTCGTTGCTGGTCAGTTTACCCAAAAGTCCCATGTTCTGCTTCCTCCATAAGTCGTTTTGTTGTATCTCTCAACGGACGGCCGCGCCGCCCCTGTTAAGACGCTCTCAGGTCAAATAGCTGTATTCCGAGTTGAGCCAGTTCACCGCGCTCCAATAGACCGCGAGCTTGTCGATATAATCGATCTTCTCCTGTGTGGCGAAGGTTTTAATTTCGACGTGGAATGACTTGCTGATCGTGCTGTCCAGCTCCGCCTCGACCGAGCCGATGGGCTCGCCGCCGGCGTTCATGAATGTGGTCAGTTCCTCATCCAGATAGTAGCCCTTTTCGCTGCCGTCCGCGTTCAAAAAGGCGTAACGGCTCGTGCCGCCGCCGAAGCGAAGCTGCATATAGCCGAGGCAGTTGTCGTCCATGTCGAAGCAGCCATAGGTCGTTCCGACCTTGCCCTCCATGATCTCTCCGCTTGTTACAAACTTATAATAGAACTGCTCCGTACCGTCCACGGTGACGACCATCGTGTTGTTGATGAGCCCCTTTTCCTGCACCTTGCCGACAACACTCTCATCCGCGACAATGTCCGAAAACGTGTTCACGTCGTCGAGGTCGCCCGTGAGATAGAGCGTGTTCGCACTCTCCAGCGCCGCCCACGCCTCGTCGCCGGAGAGCTTGTCCCCGCCGCAGGCGGCGAGTGAAAGCGAGAGCGCGGCAATCAGCATGAGGCAGGCCGCTTTCTTGTTCAGGTTTTTCATGTCCGCTTTTTCCCCACACAGTCTTCTGAAGCTTCCGCGGTGAGTCTTGACAATTTGCCATACAATTATATTCGCCGCAAAGGAAAAATCAACAATAACTGCACGAACGTCTTTTTTCGCGCATAAAAATCAGTTTTTCGACGTAAACCAACATATTGCGGCAAAGTTCAATAACGGCGCACATTCGGTTTTCATGCGTTCCTTTTATATATTGTAAGTTCGTGCAACTCAGGCTTGCTTTTTCAGCGTTTTTGATGTACTCTTTGTGGGGAAATTTTACGAAAAGCTCATTATGGGAACACGCTTTCCTGTCGGGCTGAAGCCTCCTCCCAGCCGGAAGCCAATCATACGCCAAAGTTTGGTGGGTAATTGTTATGGAGTGGCGCGTCGCCGTCATGGACGATCTGCAATCGGATAGAGACGCTTTGACGTCGGCCCTGCGCGAGCGAACGGCCGGCGCGGACGAGTTGCGCCTCAAATGCTATTCCGACGCGGAGAGCCTTCTCGCGGAGTATTCCCCAGGCACGTACCAGCTTGTATTTTTGGACGTGTGTATGGGCGGCATGAGCGGCGTGGCATTGGCGGAAAAGCTTCGTGAAATCGACGAAAAGCTGTTGATCGTATTTCTCACCGCCTCGCCCGAATACATCTTCGACGTGCGTCATGTTCACCCCTTTGATTACCTCATCAAGCCCTGCGCGACGGAGGCGCTCGACCGTGTGCTGCGCGAAGCGCGCCGGGTGCTTGGCGCGGTGGAGCCGGAGCTTACCGTGCCGCATGGGCGCTCGGAGTACCGCGTCCCCTACAGCGCCATTGTCGCCGTTCTTTCGCAGGGGCATGCGATCGAGATATGCACCGTCTCGGGTCAGATCCTTCGAGTTGTGACCACCTTTTCCGAGGTCGAACAGTATCTGTCCGCCGATCCGCGTTTTCTCCTGTGCAATCGCGGCGTGCTGGTCAATATGGAGCATATCGCGAAGCTGACGGACTCGTCATTCCGCATGGATAACGGCATGGAAGTTCCGATGCGCGCGCGAAAGCGAAGAGAACTGACAGACCGGTTTTCGCAGTATCAGATATCATTTCTCCGCAGGAGGATGGAGTGATGGAGCAGTACCTCCGCTGCGCGCTGGAGCTTGCCGTCGTGCTGCCCGCCGCCGTGTTCGCTTTTCTTCCCGTGCGGAAGCAGCTCCGCTTCCGCGTGCCCGTGGTCTGCGCCGCGTCGGGAGCGATTCTCCTCATATTCATCCTCGCGGGCGCGCGCCTCTGCGTGGGAAACGGCTGGAGCGCGAGCCGCGTGCTGCTGCTCGGTACGCCGCTGCTTTTCGCCGCGTACCTCGCCGCAGTGCAGATGGAAACGGCGAAGAAGCTTTTTTCCTTCTTCACGGCGGCGATGCTCGTCAGCTGGTGCTCCATGTATACCAATTTCATTGTCGCGCCGTTCGAAACGCGCGGCGGGATATTCTCACTTCGCTCCGGCTTGATCTGCTTCGGTCTGATCGCCGTCCTTGGCGCCTCCTTTTATTTGACGTTGGCGTACAAGCTGCCGTATCTCTTTGAGGTGGAGCGTCTGGAGTCCGTTTGGCGCTATTTCGCGCTTGTTCCGCTGTTTCTCGCAGCGCTCGATTGTTGGATGTCGCCGCTTGATCCGGCGAATGTGACCGTTGGGCGCGTGCGGATCATATCCCTCGTCATCATGCTCTTTATACCGGTGGTGTTCTTCGCTTTCTGCTATCTTTTGTGGTGGCTGACAAAATCGCTGGTGGAAAGCGCGCGGCTGCAGGAGGAGAACAACATCCTGCAGATCGAGCGGAAGCGGTACGAGGCGCTGCAGGGCTATATGGATGAAACGCGCGCCCTGCGCCATGACTTCCGCCAGCATCTCGCGGTCATCGAACGGCTGCACCGCGTAGGAGACGACGAGAACCTCTCGGAGTACCTGCGTCAGCTCCACGTTGCGGCCGAGGGCAAGCATAAGCGATACTGTGTCAACCGCGCCGTGGACGCGCTCGCGGCGCATTACGACGCGCTCGCGGGCGAGCAGAACGCTCTCATCGAGTGGATGCTCGACCTGCCGGAGCGCTTGATCCTGTCCGATATGGAATACTGCGCCATGCTGGGGAATCTTGTGGAGAACGCGCTCCACGCCGTCGAAAAGCTGCCGATGGAGAAACGCCGCGTCAAGGTCGGCTCTCAGCAAAATTCGGATTCCATTCTGACGCTTTGTGTGGACAACCCCTATGAGGGAACCGTGAAGCTCGGACGCGACGGTCTGCCCCGCGCGAGGCGCGCCGGTCACGGCGTCGGGCTTGCCTCCGTCGCCGGAACGGTACACCGTTACAACGGCACGATGGCAATCAGCGCGGAGATGGGTATATTCTCGGCAGATATTGTGCTATATGCGCGGAACTGACGCCGGATAAAATTAGATAGAACGTCCTCTTTCCGTCGACATACATTTGCGAAAAGCGCCGGAAGGTCACGCCCGCGACCGAGCGAAGGCAAGGGAGATGTGCGTCAGCGCGTATCAAAATCGCGACGGAGCCGCGATACCAGAAAAGGAAAACCGCCCAAGAGGGCGGTTTTCCTTTTCTGGTGGAGGCAATCATATTTGGATAGAATTTGCGTAGGGGGGTGCAAATAACCTCCAGGGGGGTGCACTTTTCCGTCAGGGGGGGTGCACCGCCGGCAAACCATTTAATTGTTCATGCCCCAACGCACCGTTTGGAAGACTCTTTTCCAGTACTCTTCTCGGTGAATGATATCCTCTCGCTTTGTCCGCATATCGAATATTTCTAATATGGAATATGTAAAGTTATCTACAATATAGTCTGCGCCTGCATTCTTCAGTTCTTCAAAAGTCTTATTCCCGCCGGTAAGGTTCGTAACATCAGCATACGATGACCATCTTTGCCATATCCCACCATCATTCCCGGAAGCTGAACCTATGTAAAGCTGTCCTGTTGATTTGTCGGTTATGCAATACACACCTTTGACACTTGACAGGGCCGTTCGCCATTCAGGGGCCTCCATCTTAATGATCGTTTGTAAATCATGATGAGTTAGAAGAACATTATTATATCCGGGGAAAGCGCCAAGTTTCGTTGAAGGTGCCAGCTCATATACTTCCGGATTAAAGTCTCTTTGCACATTTTTATATAGCTTGTTATAAATGTCTCTTCCAATTGGATGTTCGAGCTTGATAATTAACCGTTTCCGATAATCAGCAAAATTGGGGAGAAGTGTCAGCTTGTATCCCGTGGTATCGAATACCTCCGGAATAATCATTTCAACTTTATACATACCTCCGAAAATATAATAATTAGGTCCATAAGGGTAATACTGTGCAAAAGCAAGCAGATAGTCGGCGCGATTTAAATTGTTATTTGCTTGCTTCCGTTTATGGGCATTCATACTAATCCAGTTTGGATTCTCTTCGCCTTGGATCAAGTAATCCCAAGCGGGAAGATTAGTATCGCCTGCATTCATGTTGAATTTTACTTTTGTTTTTTCCGGAAATTCAACCGGAAAGAAATCTTCAAATGTGAGCATTCATATTCTCCATGTTTTTAATGTGTTCTCATGTACTGTGTTACAAATTTATCCCAGCGATCATCGATGAATTTAAAATAATCAAAGTTCTCATCGTTTGCTATTCTATGGAGCAATTCCTTAAACCCCGCCTTGTCAAAAAGCATATACCTTGTCTGTGTTTTGAAAACCTGATCCACTAATTCATCAGAATAAAACTCCGAGTATTCTGCAAGTGTATTCATTGTTGCGGTATAAGGTATAGGAGAATAAGCTGCATTTGCGCAAATAGAACGCATATTATCCTCTAATTCTTCTCGGCTGGGGTGCCCAGACTTGAATACAGTCATACTTTCCTGAACTTCGCGCCCCCTCAAGGCTTCATACAATGCTTTTACAGCCTTTTTGTACTCTCTTCTTTTCTCTTCTTCTGTTAGTTCCTTCTTTTGGGTTTTTCTTTTCTTTTTCGTGGGCTTCTTTTCTCTCTTTTTGAACTCTGGAACCTCATTTTTTCCGCGTTTTATGGCTTTCTCACAATCAATCCAGACGCTTTCAAGAACACTTGTATTATTGCGCAAGAAGTCTTCACCCTTCTGAGTAAGGGCGTATATCGTTGTCGGCAATAATTTTCTAACATTCGCCTCATCAGCTTCAGCAAGTAACCTTTGGATCATCTCTCCTTTTGAGCCTGATTGCTTCAAGCCTAAAGCGACCAGTATTTCTTTTATTTGGGCTGAAGTTAAAGTGGACAAGGCTTTCCCGAGCAGTGCCTCTTCTAAATACCCCTCAGCTACCACGGATGCAAGGTAGGAATCGATATTTTTAATTCCGTAATTCTTGTGCCAATCTTCTGCCCACGGGTACTCAACGGAACGTGGTGAGTTAGCATACTCTGCCACAAAAACTGCCTTAATACCATTTTTTGATTTTGGGTATACCAATTCTCTGCCATTAATATACGTGGTCATCGTAATGTGCCCATTATCAATGGCAGCCCGTACAGCCTTTTCAGCCTTTTCATATTCTTCAGCTCGTTTTTGTGCGATTTGCCTTTTGCGTTCTTTTTCAGCAGTCGCATAAGCCACCAGATCAGATCCCAGTTCTATAAAAGCACCGAGCAATTCCTTTCCGGGATTTTTTTGCTTTGCTTTTTTTACAAAAGAAGCTATCTCCGAAGACACATTCCCGGCTTCGGAAACACTCGAGAACTGAATTTTCTCATACTCACCGCTGCTGAATTTTAAATATACAGAGTCTTTCGCGGACAAGAAAGAACTTGAAGCGATATCAACATCTACTATCTCTTTAAGCGGGATTTTCTTTTTTGATGATGAGAAAAAGCCGGATGACACAATATTCAGATTAGTATCATCGATCTCAATGGTTTTGGTTTTTCCTTTAAAGCTTTTTACCATAGCTAAACCACCTCGTGTGACATCTGTAAAAGAGAAAACAAAAAAGCAGACAAGGATGATGCAATTGGGCTATCTGTGTCTACCGTCTGCTTTTTTATGTTATCAATTTCAACGAAAATTGTCAATCTGGGCAGCGTTTTAAATTAGGCCTCAACCTCCGTCCCGTTCCTGAAGCGGAAGACTAGAACCCCTGTGCTTTTTACGAGAACATGGTCGATGACCGAGAGCCAGAGCTTGCTGTCGAACTCCGCGACTGGCTCATCGGTTTCGTGCAGTTCAAACATGAACGCGCTGATTGACTCGGCCTGGTCCTGCCGCTGCGCTTTCTGTTCCTGCAGCTTTTCGACCTTCTTCTTGATCCCCTCGTACCGGTCTTCGTAGCCCTTGTAGCGGGCAGCGAACTCTTCCTGGCTCTGCGCTTTTGCGGCGTTTTCCTCGATGCACTTTCGGGTCAGAGTAAACAAGCTGATACTTAAAGTTGCCTCTTGAGATTTAACGATTACCTTGAAATATAACGATTACTGCCGAGATTTAACGATTACCCGAGGTAGAAGTGCCGAAAAACAAAAAAGACGCCTCCTGAAGACCACGCAGAACGGTCCCCGGAAGGCGTCTTTTAAGTGTATGAAGCCCGAAACCCTTTGATTTCAAGGCCTTTCGGGCAAGGAAAAGGTAGCAGACTTTCTATCAAAATCTGCTACCTTATTTGGTGGAGGCGAGGGGAGTCGAACCCCTGTCCGAAAGCGCTTTAACAGGACTTTCTCCGGGCGCAGTCAGGTTTTAAGGATTCCCCCCGCGCAAGGGCACCGGACAGACCTTGCGCTTCGGTAGAGTCATGATGCGTGGGCGGGTCAACTCTTTCCCGCCTCACGGACGCCGCTAAATGACGCCTTCCCCGAGCCGCGGCCCTCTCAGTTCAGACGGCTGCCGCAATCAGGCGGCAGCAAGAGCGAAATTATTGTCGTTCTTTAATTTATAAGTTGCCCGTTTTATGGCGGTCAGGCGCCGCCGCCCGCTTATCCTGCCTCCACACCCCCGTCGAAACCGGTACGCCCCCGTGTCGAATATCAAAAAATGCAGGCATTTTTTGAGTGGTTTCGCTTCGCTTATCGCTCCGGCAGCTTCTCCGGCTCGGGATACGTCTCGCCGAGGGTATCCACACGAATGCTTTTGATGGTCTGCGGCTGCTTGGGCTTATCCGTCGCCATGTCGCGGTTGACGCGGCTGATCGCGATCGCCTTGTCCGCGTTCTCGGTGATCTTGCCGAACGCGGCGTACTGCTTGTCGAGGTGCGGCGCGTCCGCGACCATGATAAAGAACTGGCTGCCCGCGCTGTCGGGGATCATCGTGCGCGCCATGGACAGCACACCCGTCGTGTGCTTGAGGTCGTTTTGGAAGCCGTTGGCGGAGAACTCGCCGCGGATGGAGTACCCCGGACCGCCGGTGCCGGTGCCGTTCGGGCAGCCGCCCTGGATCATAAAGCCCGGGATGACGCGGTGGAAAATCAGCCCGTCATAGTAGCCGGAATTCGCCAGCGCGATGAAATTGTTCACCGTATTGGGCGCGATCTCAGGGTAAAGCTCCCCTTTCATCACGCCGCCGTCCTCCATCTCAATGGTCACGATGGGATTACTCATGGTAATTTTCTCCTTATATTCTACAGTTTGCCATCATTTTTCTCAGCCGCGCGAGCGCATGGCGCGGTCGATCTCGCGCTTGGCGTCGCGCTTTGCCGCCGCCTCGCGCTTATCATAGTTCTTTTTGCCGCGGCACACGCCGAGCTCGACCTTGACCCGCGCATCCTTGAAGTATACCGAAAGCGGCACAAGCGCATACCCGTCCTGCGCGGCAAGCGCGGCGAGCTTGCTGATCTCGCGCTTGTGCAGCAGAAGGCGCTTGGCGCGGTCGGGATCGTGGTTGAAGATGTTTCCTTTGTCGTACGGGGAGATGTGCATGCTGTGGACATAGGCTTCGCCGTTTTTGGCAATGACGTAGCTGTCCTTGAGGTTGAGCGTACCCGCGCGCACGGATTTGACCTCCGTGCCCTTGAGCTCAATGCCGGCCTCGAGCCTGTCCTCGACAAAATAGTCGTGGAACGCCTTGCGGTTGTTCGCCGCGACCTTGATGCCTTTTTTCTCCGCCATGGCGTCGCCTCCCGCTTATCTTGGCTGCGTCGGCCTTTTTTCGGCCATCGCGCGATGATGCAGCGGGCGGCCTTTTTTCGACCGCTTCGACCGCTGCGTTGGGCGCAGTATATCACATTTTTTTCCGGCGCACAAGACTTCTTGCAAACTGTTATAAAACTGTAACAAAGCGCACCGTTTCCCTGATTATTTCCGCCTCGCGCAAGTTTCAGTAGAAATTCCTTTTGAACTGTGCTATGATAACCTTGTTTTGATATGTGCTAAAGATACAAGGAGGCATTTTCCGTGGCAAAAAGAACCGTTTCCCGCAGCGTCATTTTCTATAAGCGCATGATCGCGGCAGTACTCGCCGTGGTCATTTTGGCGCTTGCGGGGCTTTCCGCATACTTTGGCGTCTCACTGCGCCGCACGCGCGGCGAGCTGAAAGAAACGAGCGCGCGCCTGCTCGAGCTCGCCCAGCAGGAGGCGGAGCGCCGCGCGGCGGAGGAGGCGGAACGCGCGCGCAACGCCGTCCCGCCCGAGCAGCCAAAGCCCGCGGGCGAGGCGAACGCAAAGGAGATCATTGCCGCCAACCCGCTCGCCGCGCACGCGCTCGGCACGGTGGACGGCATCGAGGGGCTCAACTGTCTGGAGGGCTTCAAGGCGTGTTATGACGTCGGCGTGCGCGTGTTCGAGGCAGACCTGCGTATGACCTCGGACGGTTGCGTCGTGCTGCGCCACGACTGGATCGGCAATATGCAGGACGGCGTTGACCAAACGCACATCCCGACGCTTGAAGAGTTTCTTGCAAAGCCCATCCTCGGCAAGTACACGCCGCTTTCGTTCCACGACCTGCTGCTTTTGATGGCGCAATACCCCGACATCTGCGTCATCACGGACACGAAGTTCACGGACGCCGAGCCCGTCACCGCGCAGTTTACCGCCATGCTCGACGAGGCGCGCCGTCTCGGCATGAGCTATCTCTTCGACCGCATGGTCGTGCAGGTCTATTCCCCCGAGCATTTTTTGGTCGTCGACGGGCTGTATCACTTCCCGAACTACGTCTACACGCTCTATCAGGAGAACTTCGGCAAGACCGAGGACGCGTTCCGCCGCAAGGCTGTCTTCTGCGAGGAGAACGGCATCATGGGCATCGCGCTGTGGGAGGACTGGTGGGATCCCGCCTATCTTCCCATCGCCGACTGGCGGCATCTCAAGGTGTTCGTCCACACGGTCAACAGCCCGAACACAGCGCGGCGGCTGCTGCGCGGCGGCGTCGACGCCATCTACAGCGATACGTTGACCCCCGCGGACCTGAAGGAGGATTGACAGCATGGATATGACAGAGAAAAAGCTCTCTTCAAAGCTCATTTACGAAGGGCGTATCCTGCGATTGCACGTGGACACGGTGGAGCTGCCAAACGGAAAGCAGGCGCTGCGCGAGGTGGCGGATCATCCCGGCGGCGTCGCCATCGTTGCGATCGACAGCGACGACAACGTGCTGACCGTGAAGCAGTACCGCTACGTGTTCTCCCGCGTGATGGAGGAGATCCCCGCGGGCAAGCTGGAAGCGGGCGAGGACCCGCGCGACGCGGCGCTGCGCGAGTTGCGCGAGGAAACCGGCGCCGCGCCCGAGCGTTTCACCGATCTGGGGCCGCTGATCGTCTCCCCCGGCGCGTATGGCGAGGTACTGCACCTCTACCTCGCGGAGGGGCTGAAGCTCGGCGAGCAGTCGCCCGATGAGGACGAATTTCTCGACGTAGTCCGAACCCCGTTTCACGAAATGGTGCGCCGCGTGATAGCCGGCGAGCTTCAGGACGCCAAAACCGTCGCGGGCATTTTGAAGGTATACGCTATGAGACAGGCCAAATAAGGAGGCGGCTTCATGGAGCAGAAAAAGCGCGTCCTCATCGTGGAGGACGAAAAGAGCATCGTTGACATCATCCGCTTCAACCTCGACCGCGAGGGCTATGCGACGCTCGAGGCATACGACGGCGAGGCGGGTCTTGCGCTCGCGCGCACGGAAAAGCCCGACCTGATCCTCTTGGACGTCATGCTGCCGAAGATGATCGGCTTCGACGTTTGCCGCGCGCTGCGCGAGGATGGCGACAACGTACCCATCATCATCCTGACCGCACGCGAGGAGGAAGAGGACAAGGTCCTCGGTTTGGAGCTCGGTGCGGACGACTACATTACCAAGCCCTTTTCGATGCGTGAGCTCATTGCGCGCGTGCGGGCAAACATCCGCCGTACCGCAATGGCGGCGCCCGCCGCCCCTGCCGACGAGGGCATGAGCGCCGGCGGAGGGCTAACGATCAACACAGACAATCTGCAAGTCTACAAGCACGGCGTTCCGGTCGACCTGACGCAGCGGGAATACGAGCTGCTCACCTTTCTTGCGAGCCGCCCGGACAAGGTCTTCTCCCGTGTCGACCTAATGGAGCAGGTTTGGAACTACGGATACGTCGGCGACGACGCGCGCACGGTGGACGTCACGGTGAGGCGTCTGCGCGAGAAGATCGAGGACGACCCCGCGAACCCCGTGTATATTCTTACGCGGCGCGGCGTGGGTTATTACTACTCGGCGCATTAAAGAGCGCTTTCCGACACCGCCTTTTCTCTTTTTCTTGGAAAGAGAAAACGCGGTTTCGGTCTTCCCCAAAAGAGAAAATCGCCTGTGCCGTGCGCTGTGTTTCCCTGCCGTGCTGCCGCCCTTCGTCTTTTTGCGGCGCGGGCATCCCTTAATCGCATGGCTCAGCGTTCCGTCCCCGCTTGCGCTTACGTTGTTGATATCAAAGCGTTTTTTAGGAAAGGAGGCGTTTGCATGTTCCGCAGTCTGCATATGAAGCTCGTCATGATCCTCGTGCTGCTTATCACGTCGCTGATGACCGTCGTGGGCGCGTTTTTGATGACCAATGTGACCAATTTCTATATCGACAGCTTCTACGAGCAGATGAGCGAAACATTTGCCGACGTCTCTTTCCTCTCCGCGCTGCAGACCGAGGCTGCATGCCCCGACGGCGCGCAGCGCCTCCAGTCCTTGCTGGAGCTGTACTCCGGCACGCTCGGTATCGACTCGCGCAACCGCAACTACTACATTCTCGACGGCGAGACCGGCGCGTTCCTCGCCGGCAGCGACGAGACGGGCGGCGCGCTGCTCGAGCAAACGGCGAACATCCTTGCCGCGCGCAACGGCGAGGTTGGCGACGCGAACGACATTGCTGCGAACTACATGGACGTCGCCGTGCCCATTTCCGGCGGCGGCAACCGGTTTATCATCTACATCCGCGACAATCGCTCGTCGGTGGCAAGTCTCAACAGCGAGCTGCTCATCATCATTCTGCAGGCGCTGCTCGTCGGTCTGCTCGTTTCCGTTCTTTTGAGCTTCCTGCTCGCCAAGACAATGATCGACCCCATCGAAAAGTTGACCGAGGGCGCCGAGCGCATTGCCGGCGGCAACTTCGACGAAGTGCTTGAGGTGGACTCCACCGACGAGATCGGCGTCCTTACCACAACGTTCAACGACATGGCAAGCGTCCTGCACAACACGATCGACGCCGTGGAAAACGAACGCAGCAAGCTCGACGCGCTGTTTCTGCACATGACGGACGGCGTCGTCGCCTACGATGGGAGCGGCAAGCTCATCCATTGCAACCCCGCCGCCGTGGCGCTGCTTGACCGCGCGCCGGAGGATTGCGTCTACGCGGAGCTCTTCGAACCCATTTGCCCGTTCAAGCGCGTGATCTCCATGCGCCGCGGCGACTATGCCGAGGCTGAGCTCTCCGTCGGCGAACGCTCGGTCGAGCTGTACTTCGCCGCCTTCTCTGACGAGGAGGCGGGCGGCGTGCTGATCGTGCTGCACGACATCACGGAGCACCGCAAGACTGAGGAGCGGCGCAAGGAATTCGTCGCGAACGTCTCCCACGAGCTGCGGACGCCCCTGACCAACATCCGCTCCTACGCCGAGACCATCCGCGATGCGAATGGCGACATCCCACGGGATACCGAAAACGGCTTTCTCGATATCGTCATCAACGAAGCCGACCGCATGACGCACATCGTGCAGGATCTGCTGACGCTCTCGCGTCTCGATTCCGGACGCACGGAGATCGTCATGGCGCGTTTCCCGTTCGGCGAGGCGATCGACGCCGTGCTCCGTTCCATCGCGTTGGAGGCGCAGCGGCACGGGCATACGCTCACGCATGAGTATTCCGAACATCTGCCGCTCATTATGGGAGACCGCGGACGCATTGAGCAGGTCATGCTCAATATTCTCAGCAACGCCGTCAAGTACACGCCCGACGGCGGGCACATCCGCGTTACCGCAGGCGACGCGGGCGACATGGTTTGGATGGAGGTCGAAGACGACGGCATAGGCATCCCCGAAAAAGACCGCAAGCGCATTTTTGAACGCTTCTACCGTGTGGACAAGGCGCGCTCGCGCGAGTCCGGCGGCACGGGTCTGGGGCTCTCCATCGCCACCGAGATCGTCCAGCGTCACAATGGCTCGCTCACGCTGGTGGACCGCCCCGGCCCCGGAACGACCGTCCGGCTGGAACTGCCTGTTACGCAGGAAGAGGGGCAGGAGGCGTTCCTATGAAGCGTATCGGCCGCCTGCAAAATTTAGCTATCGTGCTGCTCACCCTCTCCACGGTGTTTCTCATCATGAGTTTACCGCTGTTCGGCGCGCTTTCCGACCGCAGTCTTTTTGAGCTTGCGCACGAGCGGATGAACCAAGCCGCCGTCATCCCCGCCGAGGCGCCTGCCTCGGCTCGGCTCTCATTCCCCGTACGCATGGTCTACACCAACAGCTTTGCCCGCCTCGGCGCGGATGCGCTTACAACGCTCAGCGATGAATTTGAACGTGCCGGCAGCTATTTGGGTGAAGCGATCGGCTCCGCCAACGGCGCGGTGCCGGTCAGCGAAACGGTATTTCTCTCCGCGCTGCGCGGCGAGGGGTTGTATTTTGACTTCACCGCGGCGCTTCCCGCAGAGCTTCTGTCCGATCTGCTCGGCATCCGCATTTCGGCTCCGGAGCTTTCGAATGTACGGCGCATGCTGCTTTGTCCCGAGGCAGGCGGGGACGCGACGCTTTATGTGCAGGACGGCGCGCGCGCGCACTACCGCTTCTCCACCGCGGTCAGCAGCGGCGCGCTCACGGACTTTCTCGCTTCCCAGAGCGGGAGCAGCGCGGACTTTGCCTTTTTGCTCGGCACGGACTACGCGCAGCTTTCCCCTTATACGCTTGTGCTGAGTGATCCCGCTCCGCGCAGCGTCCTTTCCGCCTCAAGCGCGCTCGCGGGCGGCGAGGATGCGTTCCTTCGCCGCGCGGGCTTCAACGCGCATGCCGAGAACCGCTTCACAGAATCCTCCGGAACGGTGATCGTGCGCGACGTGTCCAGCATGCTGTATCTCCGTCCCGACGGAACGATCGACTATCAGGGAGCCGGCGCCGAACCCGATTCGCTCTACTATATCCCCGCCGCGGTACAGGGCGAGCCCACGCTTGCGGAGACCGCGGGCGCGGCGCAGCGGCTTGTGGCGACGCTGCTGCGCGATGAGCTGGGCGACGCGGAGCTTTACCTCAGCGGCGCGCACGAAGACGGCGGACGATGCGAGATCACCTTTGACCTCATGGCGGGCGGCACGCCGATCCGTTTTTCAGACGGCTCACACGCGGTCAGCGTCATAACGGAGGGGCAGCATATCTCCGCCTTTACCCTCAAAACGCGTTCCTATACGCTGATCAACGAGCCGGCGCTTTTGCTGCCCGTTGCGCTCTCCGCCGCTATCGCCCGCGTCTACAGCGGTGCGGAGCTGATCGTCGCCTACGTTGACGACGGCGCTGAAAGCATCCTGCCCGTGTGGATCGCCGAGTAAGGCGCAATATCTTGCAAAAGGAGTGGCGCGTTTGAAGGTTTCGCACATTAAAAGCACCGTTATCGTCATTCTTGCGCTGGTCAACGTCTTTCTGCTCATATTGCTGATCGTCCGGAAAACGCAGGAGCGCGCAGCGCACAGCCGTACCGTCTCGCAGCTTGTGCGCCTCTATGCCGAAAGCGGCGTGGAGCTGCCCGACCGGCTCGTCATCACAGAGGCGCTCAGTCTTGCTTCCGTCGATCCGGCGCGCGACCTTTCCGCCGAGGCCGCTTTTGCCACAGGCCTTTTGGGACCCTGCGCAAGCGAGGAGGTCGGCGGCGGCATCTACCGCTACGTTGCCGAAAGCGGGCAGTGTCTGCTGCGTGCGAGCGGCGCGGTGGAGGCCTCGCTCGACCGCGCGATCGACGACCCCGAGGCGTTTTTTGAGGAGTTTTTCTCCGCGCACGGCTTCGCGGCGCTTTCCTCCAATCTCTCCGACGGCAGCGGGGAGGTGACCGCCGTGCGGATGCTGCCCGGTTCCATGGTCTTCAACGCGACGCTGACGCTGACATTCGAGCAAAACCGGCTTGTTTCCGTTGCCGGCTCTTTTGTCCCGCCCGTCGAGACCGTCGGGGCCCACGGCGCAGGGATCAGCGGAGTCACCGCGCTCGTCCGGTTTTTGGATCATTCCCGTCAGAGCGGCGAGGTCTGCGCCGAGATCACCGATGTGCGCGGCGGATACCTGCTCCAAAGCACCGCCTCCGTTTCCCAGCGCCTGATTCCGGCATGGAGCATCCGAACCGACGCAGGGGTATATTATGTAAACTCCTCGACGGGTGAAGTAACACGCGGGGCGTAATGCCTCGCGCGTTCTATTTTGCGAAAAACTCGCTGATAAGGATTGCATTTTTCCTCCATTTATGGTATATGTAACGTGGTATGCGAAAATCGCGAAGGATAGGATCGCCGTGTTATGTGAATACTATGGCAGTTTTGACGGCCGCATGCCGCGATTTCCCGATTTGAAGGAGTATCTATGCAGAAATATGTCATAACGGGCGGACATCCGCTGCATGGCGAGGTGCGCATCAGCGGCGCGAAAAACGCCGCCGTCGCCATTATCCCCGCCGCGCTTTTGGTGGACGGCGTGTGCCGCATCGAAAACGTTCCGCAGATCTCGGATGTGACCGTTCTTTTAAAAATACTGGAACAATTGGGCGCAAGCGTCCGTCTGCTCAATGCGGCGGACGTTGAGATAGACTGCCGGCACATCCGCACCACGCATGTGCCGCAGGATCTCGCGCACAAGCTGCGCGCATCCTACTACCTCATCGGCGCGCTGCTCGGCCGCTTCGGCAGCGCCGAGGTCTCAATGCCGGGCGGCTGCAACTTCGGCGGTGTGCGCCCCATCGACCAACACGTCAAAGGCTTTGCCGCGATGGGCGCCGACGTGTGCGAGGGCGATTATATCGTCGCAAACGCCGAGGGTGGACGCATGAAGGGCGCGAGCATCTATCTCGATGTCGTCTCCGTCGGCGCCACAATGAACATTATGATGGCGGCGGCGCTCGCAGACGGCACGACGATCATCGAAAATGCCGCGAAAGAGCCGCACATCGTCGACCTTGCGAACTTTTTGAACTCCATGGGCGCGAACGTAAAGGGCGCCGGCACCGATACGATCCGCGTGTTCGGCGTGGACGCGCTGCACGGCGGAACTTACGCCATTATCCCCGATCAGATCGAGGCGGGCACCTATATGGCGGCGGTCGCCGCCGCAGGGGGCGACGTGCTGGTGCGGGGTATCATTCCAAAGCACATGGACTGCATTACCGCCAAGCTTCAGGAGATGGGCGTGGAGGTCGAGGAGAAGGACGATACGCTGCGTATTCGCCGCGACGGCGCGTTGACGCGTACGAATGTCAAAACGCTGCCGTATCCCGGCTTTCCGACCGACATGCAGCCGCAGATCACGACCGTTCTTGCGCTCGCGCAGGGCACGAGCATCGTGACCGAGGGCGTTTGGGACAACCGCTACCGCTACGTCGGCGAGCTCACGCGCATGGGCGCGCAGATCCACGTCGAGGGCCGCACCGCAATCGTCGAGGGTGTGAGCCATCTCTCCGGCGCGTGCGTGCAGGCGTTCGACCTGCGCGCGGGCGCGGCGATGGTCGTCGCAGCGCTGGCGGCAAAGGGCACGAGCGAGATCATGAACGTGCAGTATATCGAGCGCGGCTACGAGGACATCGTCGGCAAGCTTCGTTCGCTGGGCGCGGACATCCGCAGCGTGGAATACACCGACGCGGACTACGACGCGCGCCAGATCGGCTGAAGAAATCTGAAATTTTTTGATAGAAAGAGGTAACCAATGATGAAGAGAACGTGGAGAGCTGTCTTTTCCATTTTGCTTGCCGTCGCACTCATGCTGCCGATGGTTCCCGCGGCGCATGCCGAGGGCGAGGGAGAGAATACCACGCCGAGCAGTGAGGCGAACAATACTGTCGTTACGGAAACCCCCGTGGCAGCAACAAGCGTCCATCTTGAATCGGATGTTCCAAACGGCAAGATCTATTACCGCAATGTCGGCGGCACCGTCACCGCCGGTGAAATCACCGTTACCGCCGCCGTTTCCCCTTCGGACTACAGCGGGAATATCCAGTGGAAGCTGGAAAGCGGCGCTCCGCTGAGCATCGTCTCGCAGGATGAGGCCGTCAGCAACGGCAAGGCCACCATTGTCTTGAAGGCAACGCAGCCCTCGACAGCCGAGGACGCCGTAACCTTGACCGCCGTTGTAGACGGTTCTCCCTCTCAGATTTTTGACGCCATCAGCATCCGCATCGCACGCGATACCGTCAACACCTCAGCCATCGCGTTTACTGGCACGGAAGCCAGCGTTCAGATTGGTAAAACCGTGCAGTTGCGCCTCAATACATCGCCCGCTTATCCCAGCGGAGTCGGCACGCCGGCGGTTACATATGCTTCCTCCAAACCCGCTGTAGCCAAGGTCGACGCGAATGGCAAGGTGACGGGCGTGAAAGAAGGCAGCGCAATCATCACCGCTAAGGTGGACGACAACGTCATCAACAGTGCAGTGCTCGTTTCCGTCCTTCCGCTTTCCACAACGCTCACCGGAAGTGTAACGCTCGGCACCAACTACTCCATGCGCGACATTTATGACAGCCTGCTTTCCCAGTTCAGCAGCGCCTATGGCAGTGTCCCGACAAAGGTCTTCTTCCCCAACCTCAGCAAGGGAAACGGCACGCTGAAGATCAAGAGCGGCGAGGATGTTGTGGGGGGCGACGAATATGATTTCAGCCGTCTGCGTGATATGTATCTGGCGCCCAGCAACGCCGGGACATTTAAGTGCAACGTCACTGTAAAGGACGGAGTTGGCAACACTATCAGCGGTACGGTTACCATTACCATTTCCGTTCCGAACTATACAATCCGCATTCCCATCGACGGTACTGCAAACTACACCTTCGCGGCTGCCAGCGCCGATGTTAGCGGAAAATCCGGCGCAAAGCTCATCAGGGACTCGATCGGTGCGTTTAGCTCAATCGAGTTTGGCGCTGTCAGCAGCGCAAGCAGCAGCGTTGGCTCGCTTTATACCAACAATCCGCCCTCCAACAGAAACCGCGTCTCGGAAGGTACCGTCATTTCCGCTTCCGCTGTCGACGAGTTGTATTTCACGCCAAGCCGCTCCGGCACGTATACTGTCAACTTCACCGCCTACGCCTCGCCAAACGGCACCGGCTCGGTCGTTTGCACCGGTACGCTGGTTCTTCCCGTTGACGGTACCTCTCTGGATTTGTCCATTACTTTGAACAGCGTTTCCCCTTATACTTTCTCCGATTCTCCAAGTTCTGGGACAAGCAGTCTCTATTTCCTGTTCCTAGACGCAATCAACAGCTCGTTCGGCGGGACGTCCTGGGGCGGCATCCGGTTTGACGGCGCAGTGAACGCATCCTCGATTGGTACGCTGCATCAAGCCATCACCTACTCCCGTGCAATTTCGTCGAGCGATTATATCAGCAAAACCAATATTTCCAAGCTTTACTATGTCCCCGAACGCTCCGGCACCTATGAAATCACCTACGGTGTATACGCAAGCGAAACAAGCGCCAACGCAATGGCCACCGGCAAGCTGACGATCTCGACCTCTACCATTCCGGTCGGAATGTCTGACATTTCCTATACCACCGCGGTCAAAGGTACTGTGACGCTGAAAGAAAGCGACTTTGTCGACTATTTCCAGTTGGAAAATGGCAGCAAATACAATCTTTCGTATGTTGTCTTCAACGAGTATGACGGTGACGGCACTTTCTCCTACGGCACGAGCACCTTCCTCCCCTACAACAGCCCAGACTTCTACACAAGCACTTACACCGGTTCGACCGTCTCGAATGCCCGCTATTTGGATCGTTTGAGTTTCACCGCGCCTTCTACCGCCGGTTATACGGCCGTTCGGTTCACCTGCTACGGTGGAACCGGCACCAACAGCACAAATCGCGTGACAACCGGTAAGCTCTGCATCTACTACACGGTGGACAATGTGCCTACCATCAGCTACAACGTCTACAACGTCAAATCCGTGGATCTGCAGGAGTCCGACTTTGTATCTGCCTACAGCACCGCCATGAAGTCCTCCGCCAGCAAACCCTCTTTTAAGATCCAGCTTCTCAATGTGCCAAATAAGGGCACGCTCTATTACTACTCCGGCACCGGCAGCAGCCGCAGAACGATTACTGCGACCAACATTGCAAACTATACTTTCACAGTCAATGACCGATCCGGTGATTCCGTAGAGAACCTCACCTATACTCCCGGCAGCACTGCGTCCGGTTCGGAAGAAATCACCTACCTCGCCACCTCCACAAGCGGATCGCTGCTCTACGTCGGTACGCTGCAATTCAAGCTCAGCTCCGATCTCACGCTCAATGTCACAAACGACGGCTCAAACTTCCAGCTCTCCGACTTCTATAACGCGAGCGATAAGGATCCCGTCACCTACGTCACGTTCCCGACGCCCTCCTCCGGCAGGATCTATGTGTACGCCAACAACCGCTATCTTGTCGCGGATCCCGGCACAAAGTTCTATACTGTCTCCGCTGCGAACGGTCAGTATCCTCTCACCTCTGTGTCCTACGCCCCCAAGGCAAATGAAACCGGCACCGTGACGCTCAGGTGCATTGCCCACCGCAAGTCGGGCGTGACAAACGACAACAGCATCACCGTAAACGTCCTGAGCAAGGCCTCCTCCGGTTCCTTTAGCGACGTCGGCGGCGTGACTGGCTGGGCGTCCAACTCCATCGACTTCGCGGCGCGAATGGGTTTGGTCAACGGCACGCAGAAAAATCCGCCGCTGTTCTCCCCGTCGAGCACAATGCGCCGCTGTGACTTCGTGCTGATGCTCTACCGTCTTGCGGGTTCTCCGAAGCAGGCCGCCGCCGGCGCCTTCTCCGACGTTTCCGCCGACAAGTATTACTATGACAGTGCCACTTGGGCGTATCGCAACAGCATCATGCGTAATGTTACGGTCAACAACAAGTATAATCCCGACGGCGCGCTGACCCGGCAGGATTTCGCGCAGATCCTTTTCAACTACACCAATGCCATGAGCGAGAAGAGCACCTCGAACAACGGCTCCATCCGCGGTTACGCCGACGCTTCAAAGGTCGACGCCAACACGCTTGAGGGTGTGACCTGGGCGGTCGCCAACGGCTACATCACCTCCGCCGTCGTCGGTCAGCTCTACATTGAACCGCAGCGTGCCGCGACGCGCGCGGAGATCTCCACGCTCCTGCACCGCTACCTCACCTATTAATTGCAGAAAAACGCGAAAAATTCCCGCCCGCAAGGGCGGGAATTTTTTTGACTATTCCTCCCGCTTGTGGTACACTCTTTCTATGGAATTTTTTACACTGGCAAGCTCATCGAGCGGCAACGCCGCGCTCGCACGCTGCGGCGACACGGCGGTTCTGATCGACGCGGGTATTTCCGCCCGACGCATCGCGCAGTCCCTCGCGCAGCTCGGCATGATGCCCGACGCGCTCCGCGCCATTCTTATTACGCACGCGCACAGCGACCACGTATCCGGCCTTGCAACGCTGAGCAAAAAATACGACGTACCCGTTTATGCGAGCCGCGCGGCGTCGCAGTTCCTTGTCTGCGCGGCGGACGCGCTGCACCCATTTGCACCCGGCGACGTGTTCTCCGTCGGCGCGTTTGAAGTGCGCAGCTTCCGCACCTCGCACGACGCGGCAGGCAGCGTGGATTACCGCCTTGACTGCGCGGACGGCTCGCTGGGGCTTCTGACCGACACAGGCTATGTAACCGACGAGGCGGCGGACGCGCTCGCGGGCGTCGATCTGCTGCTGCTGGAGGCAAACCACGACGTGGAGACGCTGCAAAGCGGCCCATATCCCTATTATCTCAAGCGCCGCATCCTCGGTACGGAGGGCCATCTCTCCAACGACGCAGCAGCGGAGTTCGCGCTGCGCTGCTGCATCGACGGCACGCGGGATATCCTGCTTGCCCACCTCTCCGCAGAGAACAATACGCCCGCCATGGCAGAATACGCCGTTGCGCGGCGCCTGCAATCCGCGGGCTTCTCCATCCGGCTCGGCGTCGCGCCCCGCGACCGCCTGAGCGAGGCGCACGCAATTGAGCGCGCGCCGCACGCGTGCGCGGCGAGGTAGCGCCATGCAGAACATTACCATCCTCTGCGTCGGCAAGCTGAAAGAATCGTTTTATCTGGACGCCTGCGCCGAGTATCAAAAGCGCATGACGCGCCTTTGCGCCCTCACGCTCATTGAATTGCCCGAGGAGCGTTTGCCCGACGCCCCCTCGCGCGCGCAGATCGACGCGGCGCTTGAGCGCGAAGCCGGCGCGATCGAAGCAAAGCTTCCCCGCGCCGGCGCGGTCGTCGCGCTGTGCGTTGAAGGGCGCGCGCTCTCCAGCGAACAGCTTGCCGATACGCTCGCGCGCTGCGCCACGCGCGGCATATCGCAGGTTACGTTTTTGATCGGCGGCAGCTATGGGCTCGCCGAGCGTGTCAAAGCCCGCGCCGACCTTCGGCTTTCGATGTCGCCGATGACCTTCCCCCATCATCTCGCACGGGTCATGCTGCTTGAGCAGATTTATCGCGCATATCAGATCCAGACCGGAACCAAATATCACAAATAACGATATAAGGAGGACACGCACATGGACTATCGCAAGGAATACGAAAAGTGGCTCGCCTCCCCCGCGCTTTCCGATGACGAGCGCGCCGAGCTCAAGGCGATCGCCGGCGACGAAAAGGAGATCGAGAACCGCTTTTACGGCCCGCTTGAGTTCGGCACGGCGGGTCTGCGCGGCACGATGCACGTTGGTCTCCACAACATGAACCGCCACATCATCGCGTGGGCGACGCAGGGCTTTGCCGACGTCATTTCCGCCGAGGGCGCGGCGGCAAAAGAGCGCGGCGTCGCGATTTGCATGGACTGCCGCAACAACAGCTATGAGTTCGCCAAATCCGCCGCCTGCGTTATGGCGGCAAACGGCATCAAGGTGCGCATCTTCGACGAGCTGCGCCCGACGCCGGAGCTTTCCTTCGCCGTGCGGGAGTATCACTGTCAGGCGGGCATCAACGTCACCGCCAGCCACAATCCCAAGGAGTATAACGGTTACAAGGTCTACTGGGAGGACGGTGCGCAGCTTCCCCCCCAGCACGCGGACGCGATCGCGAAGCGCCTCGCCCAAATCGACGTCTTCGACGGCCCCAAGACCATGGACTTTGACGAGGGCGTTAAATCCGGCATGATTACCGTCTTCGGCGAGGAGTGCGACAAGCGCTTCCTCGAAGAGGTCATGGCGATGGTCAACGACTACGACAGCGTCAAAAAGGTCGCCGACACCTTTAAGGTCGTCTACACGCCGTTCCATGGCTGCGGACACAAGCTCGTGCCTGAGGCGCTGCGCCGTCTCGGCGTCAAGCACCTCATCTGCGAGCCGCAGCAGATGAAGATTGACGGCAACTTCCCCACCGTCGTCTCCCCCAACCCTGAAAATCCGGAGGGCTTCTACCTCGCCGTCGACCTCGCAAAAAAAGAGGGCGCGAACTTCATCATTGGCACCGATCCGGACAGCGACCGCGTCGGCATCATGGTGCAGAAGCCCGACGGCGAATTTCAGGTACTCACCGGCAACCAGACCGGCGTGCTGCTGCTCGACTACCTCATCGGTGCGATGAAGCGCGCAGGCAGGCTCCCCAAGGACGCCGCCGCGCTCAAGACCATCGTCACCACCGAGATGGCGCGCAAGGTCGCCGAGTCGAACGGTTTGGACTGCTACGACACGTTTACGGGCTTCAAGTTCATGGCGGAAAAGATGGGCCAGCTTGAAGGCGCGGGCAAGAACACCGTCATCTTCTCCTACGAGGAGTCCTACGGCTATATGATCGGTCACTATGTCCGCGACAAGGACGCCGTCACCGCATCGCTGCTCATCACCGAGATGGCGGCCTGGTACGCCACGCAGGGCATGACG
Organism: Oscillospiraceae bacterium; assembly: GCA_040307975.1. Classification (GTDB taxonomy): domain Bacteria; phylum Bacillota; class Clostridia; order Oscillospirales; family Oscillospiraceae; genus Hominicoprocola. Next base: position 24,994 of record JAWRIJ010000008.1, read on the forward strand.
CTTGCCGATGCGCTTGAGGCGCTCTTTAAGAAATACGGCTGGTACGGCGAAAAGACCCACAACCTTGTCATGCCGGGTTTGGACGGTCTTGAAAAGATGGCGAAGCTGATGGCGGACCTGCGCGCGAACCCCCCGCAGGAGATCGCGGGCGTCAAGGTCGTCTCGCGCCGCGACTACTCCGACGGCACCGAGACCGACACCGCCACCGGCAAGATCTCCTCCATCGAGCTCAAGGGGTCGAACGTCCTGCGCTACGCGCTCGAAGACGGCACGGTCATCCTCGTCCGTCCCTCCGGCACCGAGCCGAAGATCAAGGTCTACATTCTCACGCAGGGCAAGGACGCGGCCGAGCGCGACGAGCGCATCGTGAAGTACTCCGCGTGGGTGGAAACGCTCAAGCGCTGAAAAAGCATCGGTCGGAAACGATCCGGCAAGAACAAGCCGAAAATCGCAAAAAGAGCCGCGCGGTTTACTACGGGCGGCTCTTTTTTCTCTCTGGTTCTCCCTTTTTTTCGTCAGCAATCGTCTCATTTTTGCAAAAATCCATTGCGTCATTCCCGATATACCGACCCTTTTTTGCTTTTTTCGTCGTTCGCGCTTCTTCTATTAAAAATGAGTCATTTTTCGGAGTCGATAGACTTTCGAGGAAACGCCTGTTTTGCACGGTTTCTCGATTTTTGGCAGACTATATCTTTTCGCCAAATTCTGTCGGTCTTTCCATTTTTATTTTCTCCTTCTTTATTACATGACGCGTCTGCCCTTATCGAAGAAAAAGCGCAAAAAGAGAAAGCTCCCGAAGGAGCTTTCTCTTTTTGCTTGTAAACCTTTTGCCTTAGAACATGCCCTGGCACATCATGGCGTCGGCGACCTTCTGGAAGCCGGCGATGTTCGCGCCCGCGACCAGGTCGTAGCCCAAGCCATAGCGCTCGGCAGCCTCGACGGAGGCGTTGTAGATGTTGGTCATGATCTTGTGCATCTGCGCATCGACCTCCTCGGCAGACCAGTACAGACGCTCGGCGTTCTGCGCCATCTCCAGCTCGGAGACGGACACGCCGCAGGCGTTGACCGCCTTGGACGGAGCGACGAGAATGTGCTTCTGGCTCTTGAGGAACTCCAGCGCATCGTTGGTCGTCGGCATATTGGCGACCTCGATGTAGTACTTGACGCCGGACTCGGCAATCAGCTTCGCGGAATCCATCTTGACGTCGTTCTGGGTCGCGGCCGGCATGTAGATGTCGACGTCCTTGACGCCCCAGCACTTCTTGCCCTCGACGAACTCGCAGCCGAACTTGTCGGCATAGGGCTTGCAGTGCATGGGATCCTTGGCGCGCATCTCGAGGATGAAGTTGAGCTTCTCATCGGTGCAAACGCCGTCGGGATCGTGGATGTAGCCGTCCGGGCCGGCGAAGTAGGTAACCTTCGCGCCAAGCTCGGCAGCCTTCTTCATGATGCCCCAGCCCACGTTGCCGTAACCGGACATGGCGATCTTCTTGCCCTTGATGTCCAAGCCGTCGTGCTTGAGGACCTCGCACAGATAATACACAGCGCCGAAACCGGTCGCCTCGGGACGGAGGATGGAGCCGCCCGTCTTGATGTCCTTACCGGACACGGCGCCGAACTCGGCCGCGCCGACGATGCGGCGATACTGGCCGTACAGATAGCCGATCTCGCGGCCGCCCACGCCAAGGTCGCCGGCCGGGCAGTCGATATCCTGGCCGATGTGGCGATAAAGCTCGGTCATGAAGGCCTGGCAGAAACGCATGATCTCGCCGTCGCTGCGGCCGCGCGGATCGAAGTCGGAACCGCCCTTGGCGCCGCCGATCGGCAGGCAGGTGAGCGCATCCTTATAGACCTGCTCGAAGCCGAGGAACTTAATGATGGACAGGTTGACGGAGGGATCGAAGCGCAGACCGCCCTTGTAGGGGCCAAGCGCCGCGTTGAACTGCACGCGGTAACCACGGTTGACGTGATACTTGAGCTGATCGTCCATCCAAACGACGCGGAACTCGACGACGCGCTCGGGCTCGACCATGCGCTCGAGCAGGCACGCGGCCTCATACTCGGGATGCGCGTTGATAACGGGCTCAAGGGACGTGAGGACTTCCTCGACGGTCTGCAGGAACTCAGGCTCGTTGGCGTTCTTGGCCTTGGTCTCGGCAAGAACGCGCTCGATATACTTGTTCATTGGAAACAACCTCCTTCAAATTTACTCCGCGGCGCGGAGCATTGATGGTTCGTCCATCCTGTAATCAAGAGTATCACGATTCATTTCAATTCTCAATGGGCGCGTCCTGAGAAATTTTTTTCACTTTTTTGTGCAGAGCGTCTAATTTATCACCTCAAAGATTCCGCTTTTTCATAATAAGTATGAAAAATTTTGCAAGGCGTCCGTCGTAATAGCGGACGCCTTGCAAAAAAGCCTTCATAACGCGTCATAATATGGGAGACGGCAGTTGAGCGCCACCGCATTTTGTGGCAACGGCTGCTCAGCCCTCCGGGCGCACGTCGCTCGCCTCGACCCAATATCCGCTAGGTTCGCCCTCAACGTACGACACGCTCACGCGGTCGCCGACGGAGAGCAGCGGCGCATAAGGCGCGTCCGCCGCGCTGACGCGGAACAGCTCGCCGCCCGTTTCACCTGCGGCGCGCACATAAAAGTAATAGTAGGAGTTGCCGCCGATGACCGCGCTGCGGATCTCGGAGACCGTGCCAACATAGGCCGCGAGTCCCTCCGCCGGGCCGAGCTCCGATTTCTCCGCGCCGATCAGGCCGCCGCGCGCGAGCATGGCGCGGTAGTTCGTCTCGCACTCCATGACCGTTGCGCCGGTGGCGACGATCTGATACTGGCTGACATTGACCATGGCGTACATCTTGACAAGCTGAGACGCGTCCTTGAGCGCCATGAAGTAGGTCGGCTGTTCGGCGATGTTCAGAAGCAGCGGAAACGTCGCGCTGTAGCGCATCTGCTGCACCTGACCCTCGGCGCTCGCCATGGCGCTGAATTCCTCCGCGCCCGCGACGGCGTAGTAGCTCGTCTCCTTCGTGCGCTGGTTGGAGAGGATGAAGCCGATGTTGCTCTCGTCGCCGCCGACGCTCGTGATGCCGGTGTAGACCCACACATCGTCGCCGAGGGCGAGGTAGTTGTAGCCCTGCGTGGTCTGCGTCACGCCGCGCTGACCGAAGATCGAGTTGAGGAAGCCGTTCCTGTAAAGCCCGTAGTAGTCGTACTGCTGGATAATCAGCTCCGCGGAGTAGACATGGTCTACCCATGCGGGCACCTGCTCGTAGTAAGCGCTCTCGCCCGTCACCGCGTTCACAAGCACCGCGCCGCGGTTATCGACGCCGCCGAACAGACCGATGGTCTTCGTCTGCTTCGCGCAGACCCAGTAGGGCGTGCCGCTCTCGTCGATCTCGAAGACCGGCTCGCTGAACATCGTCGTGGGATAGCGGAAGCGCAAATGGCGGTAGAGGTTGCGGGAAAAATGCTCTGACGTGGTGTATTTCATGCCGCTCGTCAGGCGCACGACTTCGACGTTCTGCGTCACCATGTCAATGACAAGATACGCGGGCAAACCCTGCGCACGATTGTTGAGCCACTTGATCGCGTCGCCGTAGCGCAGCGGCGTCACGCGCACGGGGCGCCCCTGATAGTTGATCTGCGTGTAATCCGACGCAACCTCAAACTGCGAGACCATATCCGCCAGCTCGCCGAGCTTGCGATCGCCGAGGCGCTGTGCGCTCGCGCGGTCGAGCATCGGGATCTGATCGTAGCGGATCTCGTCCACCTCGGCGGCAAAGTCGCCCTGCGCAACCGTCAGCAGCTTCTGATACGAGCCCGCGCGCAGCACCACCCACGAGGTGAGCGCGCCGACCAACGCGACGACAATCAGCGCAAGCACAAGGAAAAACGGAATCTTGCACTGCTGCTTGACGAAAGCAAAGTACCCCTTTGCGCCCTCGCCCTGAAAGCCCGAGGTCAGCATCGCGCAGAAGCAGTAGACCGCGCAGAGCAGGAAGAGAAAACCGTAGAGCTCCTCCGCCTGAAAATTAAGCGCGGGCAGGCTCACATAGTAGTAGACCGCGGCGAAGAGCAGCGTCACAAGCAGGTTGATCGCAATGCGCCCGCCCTTGCTGCCGATCGCCTTGCGCGGTTTCCTCTCCCGCGGCGAACGCTGCTGCCGTTGCGCTCCCGTTCCCGCGTTGAACTGAAAGCCGCCCGAAGCGGGATCAAATTTAAATTCCATGGCCGTACTCCTTTATCATAAGGTATGCGTGCTTATTATCGCATATCCGCGAAGCGGATGCAAGCGCCGGACTTTTTTCGTCCGGCGCCCGCTGCGCGCTTATTCGATATTCGGCTTGAACTTGAGGAACGCCCATGTGAGGAAGTAGAGCGCGACGTTGCCGAGATACAGCTCGATCAGCCCGATACCGTAATCATGCTTGACCACATAGATTGCCGTGGGGCCGTCCGCGCCGCCGATGATGCCGACGCTGCCTGCGGCACCCTGCGCCGTGGCGGCGCTTTCCCGCAGCCGGTCAAAAAGCATCGTATCAAGGAAGCCGTTGAGACTGAAGAGCAGGCGCAGCAGCACGATGAAAATCACCACGCCCGCGATGTTGTAGAGCACCTTGTGTTTGCTGAAGGTCTGCGAGAGCGTAAAATCCGCGTAGAAGAGCAGCGTGAAAAGCGCCATGCCGCCGATGCCGCCAGCCACGCTGGCAAACCAAAGGATGCCGTCTCGTTTTGCGAGCGTCTGCCGGATCGCAGACCACAGTCCGCCCCACTCATCGGGCGCAACCTCGCCGGAGAGCAGAACCACCAGCAGGCCCGACAGTCCAATCAGCACCGCCGCGACGAGGTACCACAAAAGCGCGGTGAACAGCTTCGAGAGCAGCAGCTCGTGCGTGCTCACGGGCAGCGTGCGCATCAAGTACCCCTCGTCGCCGAGCAGGTTACGCTTAAAGTGCTGCATCAGCACAACAAAAATACCAATGGCGACGGCGAAGATGCTCAAGCCATAGAGCAGAATAATGACGGAGCCGGCGTTATGATAGAATTGACGGCTGCTCTCAAAACGCATCACCATCCCCGCGACGATCGAAAGCACCAGCATCACGCCGCACAGCGGCAGGCCGATGCGCCCCGTAGCGCGGAACTCATGCTTCATTAATTTACCAAGCATCGTTATCCCTCCTTATCAATACGCGAACACTTCGCGGAACAGCTCGTCGACGCTCTTGCCGCGCTCCTCGCGGATGGCGTCGACGCTTTCGTGCAGCATGACGCTGCCCTCGCGCAGAAATACCGCTTCGTCGAGCACATTCTCAACGTCCGCGATCAGGTGCGTCGAAATGAGCACGGTGGCGTCCTCGCTGTAGTTCGTAAGGATGGTCTTCAAAATGTAGTCCCGCGTCGCGGGGTCAACGCCGCCGATCGGCTCGTCGAGCAGGTACAGCTTCGCGCGCCGGCTCATCGTCAGAATGAGCTGCAGCTTCTCACGCATGCCCTTGGACATCGACTTGATGGCCTGCGCGCGCTCAAGGCGCAGATTGTCGACCATCTCCTCCGCGGCGTCGCGGCGAAAGTCGGCGTAAAAGTCGCCGTAGAAGTCCATCGCCTGCGTCGTCGTCATCCACAGCGGCAGCGCGATGCGCTCGGGCAGATACGAAACGATCGCGTTCGTCTCCTTCGACGGCTTCATCCCGTCGATCTGGATCTCGCCGCCCGTCGGCGTCAGCAGCCCACAGGCGAGCTTGATGAGCGTCGTCTTGCCGCTTCCGTTTGGCCCCAGCAAGCCGACGATGCGCCCTGCCTCCAGCGTCAGGTCGATCCCGCCGAGCGCTTCCTTCGACCCGTAGCGCTTCACGAGCGCCTTACATTCCAAAATATTGCTCATGACTCTCTCTCCCCTCTCATCTTCTCCAGCAGCATCACCGTCTGGATGCGGTTGTAGCCCAATCTTTCCATCGCGGTGAGAAATCCTCCAGCCTCTTCCTCCGCGAGCTTTTGCCGTTCGCGTTCAATGCGCTCCGCGTCCTCGGTCACAAAGCGTCCCGCCGTCCGCTGCGTATAGACCAGCCCGCCGCGCTCCAACTCGGTCAGCGCCCGCTGCACCGTGTTCGGATTCACGCCCGCGTCCAGCGCCAGCTCCCGTACCGCAGGCAGCCGCTCACCCGGCGAATAGGCGCCGGAGACGATGGCAAGCGCCAAATGCTTGTAAAGCTGCGTATAGATTGGCGCGTCCGCTCGAAACTCCCAGTCCATTTTTTCCTCCTCACTGTATTGTTGTGTTGGTGTATTAGGTGATTAGTACAATAATACGTCTTTAACGATTTGTCAAGCGGTTTTTCTGAAAAAAACAAAAAAATTTTTCGGAGAGCACGACCGCTCCGTGCTCTCCGAAAAGCTAGATTATCTAATTGTATGGCTCGTTTAATACAGTCTCAATGCACCGTCAGCATCGAGGCGGTCTTGGTCAGCACACCGACGAGCAGCTTGTATTCGCTCGGCGAGGACTTGTGCAGTGGGAGCAGAAGGTCGACCGCGCTGTGGATCTTTTGATAGTCCGCGCGCGTGAGCGCATCATCCTCAATGTGCCGGCAAACAGTCCGATAGTCCCTGCGCATATCCTCGCTCAGGCTGGGCGAGGTAAAGTAGGCGCCGAGCAGGCCCTCCAGCACAGCGGCCTCTTCCGACAGATATGGCATGTACTCCCCTCCAATCACACAAGATGTAGTATAACCAATTGAAGCGGGAATTGCAAGAGGGTATTTGGCTCTTTTGCATAAATTCCTTTGCATCCCTTTCCAAGCGCGGTCTTTTCTGTTATCATAATACAATCATACAAATGGCAAAAGCCTAGAAGGGAGGCGCGTCCATGCGCGCTAGAACCAAGGAGCTGGCGCTTGCGGGCATGCTCGCGGCGCTCGCCGCAGTACTGCTGTGTCTTGGCGGGATCATCCCGCTTGCGACCTATGCCGTCCCCATCCTCGCTTCCGTGGCGATCCTAATCGCGCGGGAAGCGTGCCGCGCGTCGTATGCCGCCGGTTGCTTTGTTGTCTCCGCCGCGCTGGGGCTGCTGCTCTCCCCTGACAAAGAAAGCGCTCTGCTCTTTGCCTTCCTCGGTTACTATCCCCTGCTCAAACCACAGTTGGACGCGCTGCGCCCCCGTGCGCTGCGTCCGCTCGCGAAGCTGCTCCTGTTCTGCGCCGCCGTGGGCGCGATGTACGCGCTGCTGATCTTCGTGTTCCGGCTTGAGGCGGTGGTACGGGAGCTTTCGGAGACGTCCCCCGCCCTGCTCGCCGCGACCGTCGCGCTTGGCGTACTGGTCTTCGTGCTTTACGACTTATCGCTCGAACGTTTGGCAATGTTCTATCGCCGTCGCAGAATACGCCGCTGACGCGCCGCTTGGCAAACCGGCCCCCGTCTTCCTCAAGGCCGCTCCAGTATTTCTGTTTTTTCAAAAACGATTTAGCGCAATTTTTTTGTGTCCAAGTATTGACAGCGCGGCGAGAAAAGAGTAAGATACGCTTATTGTATGATATTATTTCATAGAAGAGGAATTCCTTATGGAAAGCAAAAAGCTGGAGGCGCTGCTCATGGCGGCGGATTTGGGCAGCTTCACCAAGGCGGCGGAGGTGCTGGGCTACACGCAGTCGGGGCTGACGCACATGATGAACTCGCTGGAACGCGAGATCGGCTTTCCTCTGCTCGACCGCGGACGCCACGGCGTGCGTCTGACGGAGGAGGGCGAGCAGCTCGCGCCGCTGATGCGCGAGCTGCTGCGCGCGGACGCGGCGCTGGGCGACGCGATGGCACAGCTTTCGGCAACGCGCGGCGAAACCATCCATACCGCCGCCTACGCGAGCCTTGCCATGCACTGGCTGCCCACGATCATTCAGGCGTTCCGCGCCGACAATCCGAGCGTGGACGTCGACATTCGCATGGCGGACGACGTGGTCGCGCCCTACACCCTGCTTGCGCAGGGGAAGATGGACGTCATCTTCGTCAGCCGTCAGGAGGGACAGCCGTCCTACGACTGGGTGCATCTTCGGGACGACCCGATGTACGCCGTGCTGCCGCTTGACTATCCGACGGAGGGACGCAGCACCTTCCCGCTCCACGAATTCGACGGCAAGGACTTCCTCATGCCCGCGCAGGGCTTTGACAAGGACATCCTGCGCATCTTTGACCGCGAAGGTGTGCACGCTAACATCCGGCCGAACGTGGTGGACGATGCGACGGTGGTGAACATGGTCGAGCACGGCCTCGGCATCAGTATGATGACGGAGCTGACGCTCAAGGGCCGCACCGAGCGCGTGCTGACGCTGCCGGTCGATCCCGCCGCCTCGCGCGAGCTGGGCGTCGCCGTACGCTCCTATGCGGACGCGCCGGAGATCGTCCGCCGCTTCATCGAATACACGCAGCGCACCGTGCGCGAACTGTCACAGTAAAAGGGAGGGCGTTTTATGCTGAACTTCAAGCGCGTAACACAGCGCGATCTTCCGCGCCTGCGCCGATATTATGAGGCATGCGATTACCGCCTTTGCGAATACTCCGCGCTCGTCAAGCTGATGTGGCGGGACTACCTTTGTTCGGAGTGGGCGGAGGCGGCGGGCTGCCTGATCGTACGTAATCGCATTGAGGGGAAGGTCTGCTTCGATTACCCCGTCTCCGGCCCTGACGGCGACACAGAAGCCGCGCTGGAAGCGATCGAGCGCTGGTGTGTGGAGCACGAGACGCCGCTTTCGTTTGTCTACGTGCCGGCAGACGCCGCACGGGAGCTGGTGCCGCGCTATCCCCTCCTGCGCATCACAAATCTGCGTTCCTGGCGCGATTACCTCTATACCGTCGAATCCCTGCGCGATTATCCCGGGCGGCACTATTCCGGCCAGCGCAACCACGTCAACAAGTTCCGCAAGCTCTATCCGGACGCGGTCTTCCGCCCGCTCGGCAAGGGGGACGAGACGCTCGTGGAGCAGTTTTGGCGCGATTACGACGGGGTGTTCTCCAAAACGTCCGCGCTGGCGCGCCGCGAGGAGTGGCTTGCCAAACGGATGCTCAAGCTGATGGGGCTAAGCGATTTCCCGACCGGCGGCATGATCTTGGACGGCAAGCTGCTTTCGCTCGCCATGGCGGAGCGCTGCGGCGACACGCTGCACATCCACATCGAAAAAGCGCTCTATAGCTACGAGGGCGTGTATCCCGCAACGGTGCAGGAGTTCGCGCGGTATTTTGCAACCGGCGGCGTACGGTACCTCAACCGTGAGGACGACGCCGACGACAAGGGGCTGCGCACCTCCAAGCTGCAATACCTCCCCGTGATGCTGGCGGAAAAATACAGCCTCGACGTGGAAAACGAACTCTACGGCCTCGGCGCCGTCCCTGTCATCCGCACCGAACGCCTGACGCTCGATGCGCTGGCGGAAAAGGACAAGCTCGCCTACAACAAGCTCTGTCTCGACGACGAGCGCAACCGCTACTGGGGCTACGATTACCGCGACGACTGGAAGGGCGAGCCGTTGGAGGACTACTTTCTCGACACGGCGCGGCGCGATTTTGCCGCGCATACTGCCGTAAACTTCGCCGTGCGCCTCGGCGGCAAATGCATCGGCGAGGCGGTGCTCTACCGTTTCGACGGAAAGGGCGGCGCGGAGCTGGGCTGCCGAATCGCGCCGGAGCACGCCGGAAACGGCTACGGCACGGAGGCGTTTGCCGCCGTCGCGAACTGGGGACTTTATCAATTGCGTCTCACGCACATCGTCGCCAAGTGTTACCGCGAAAACGACGCGTCGTACCGGATGCTCTCGTCCTGCATGCACCGTACCGGCGAGGATGAAACGTTCTACTACTTTGATAAAGAGGTTTAAACGGGCATGCCGACCAAAGAACAAAAAAGAAGCGCCTGCCGCTCCTTCCTGCCGGATATCGCCGTCGTGCTTCTCGGCGCGGTCGGAACAGCGCTGCATTTCAGGCAGTTCGGCTGGGCCATGTTCCAGTTCTACACGCTCGACAGCAACCTGTTTCTTCTCGCCGCCTGCGCCGTGCAGGCGTGGTACGGGGGCGCGATCCTGCTCGGCAAGCGCCGCTTTGTACCGAGCTGGGTGCGCCTTACCAAATATCTTGCGGTCTGCACGGTGATGGTCACGTTTTTTGTGGTTCTTTTCGTCCTTGTGCCGCTCTCGGGCGGATTCCCCGTGCTGCCGTACTACCTCTTCCACGGCGCGATGCTCTATCATCACACGCTCTGCCCACTCCTCGGCGCGCTGTCCTTTGTCTTTGCCGACCGTGTCAGCCTGCCGGATCGGCGCGTGACGCTCTGGGCGACGATCCCGACGGTGCTCTACGCCGCCGTCGCGATCGCGCTCAACATCGCCCGCGTGCTGCACGGCCCGTATCCGTTTCTGCTCGTGTACGAGCAGCCGGTCTGGATGAGCGCTTTGTGGTGCGCCGCCATTCTCGCTCTCGCATGGGGGCTGGCGCTGCTTGTGTGGAAGCTCTCGCTTCGCTTCACCGTACCGCGCAGGGCAAACGCTTCCCCGCTTTTCGGGGCGGAAGCGTGGACGGCGGACGGCTACCTCAAGGATCAGGATGCGCTCTCCGATTTCACCTACCGCTCCATTTCCGCCGGAGACAACGGCTGCGGGCCGGTCGCCGCCTTCAACCTGCGGCAACACGCGGGACAGGACCCCGCGTTTTCCGACGTGCTCGCGGAGATGGACGGCATGCACCTGCTGCGCATCCCCGGCCCAACCTTTCTACACGTCATGCGGCGGTATCTTGACAAATACCTGCCCGGCCGGCGCGAGACGCACGGGCGCGGCGCGGCGCTCGCCGCTGCGGAGCGCAGCGTTATGGGTGTGTTCCGCTACCACGAGCAGCGGGTGCCGCACTTTGTCGCCTACTACCGTTTAGACGGCGGCGCGTTCCGTTTTTTTAATGTCTGCGACGGCAAGGAGGACGCCGTCATGACGATAGCGGAGTTCGGTGAACGGCACCTGCTCGGCGGCAGCGTCCGGCTTATTTGGTGGGAATAAGAGAAAAGCCTTCGGACATACTAGGAAAAATCGGTATGTTCGGAGGCTTTTTTATGCTCTTGCCCAATGATTTCGACCGCAGCGCGCGACAGCTTGACCGCGTGCTCGGCGTGGGGCGCTGCTTCGACGTGGTCGCGCGCGACCTGTACGCCGGACGGCGGCGCTGCCGCGTTTACACCATTGACGGCTACGGCGACGGCGCGGTCATCGAACGCATCCTCGCGCACCTCCAGTGTGTTCCCTCCACCGTGGAGGCGCAGAGCATGCAGGAGTTCATCGACCGCTATGTGAGCTTTGCACAGGTGTGCGCCGAGAGCAGCCTCGAATCCGCCGTGCTAGGCGTTTTCCTCGGCAAAACGCTGCTGCTTGCCGAGGGGTTCGCCACCTGCGCGCTCCTCGACGCCAAGGAATACCCCGCCCGCAGCGTGGAGGAACCCTCGTCCGGCAAGGTGCTGCGCGGCGCGCATGACGGGTTCATCGAAACGCTGACGGTCAACACCGCGCTGCTGCGCCGCCGCATCCGCGACCCTCGCCTGACGCTTGAGGGCCACCAAATCAGTGAGCGCTCGCACACGGACGTGGCGCTTTGCTACCTTGAGCACAAGGTCGACCGCGATCTTTTAGAGGAGATCCGCCGCAAGCTTGACGCCATCGACGTACGCTCGGTGTCCATGAGTCAGGAGAGCATTGCCGAGGCGATGATGAAACCGCAGTGGTGGAATCCGTTCCCGAACGTACGCTACACCGAACGCCCCGACGTCGCCACCGCCTGCATCATGGAGGGCAGCATCATCCTGCTGACAGACAACTCCCCCGCGGCGATGATCCTGCCGACCAACTTCTTCGACTTCGTACAGGAGGCGAACGACTTCTATTTCCCGCCGCTCATCGGCTCATATCTGCGCATCCTGCGCTACGTCGTCTTCGCGCTGACGCTCTTCATCACGCCCATTTGGTACGCGCTCGTCAAGACCTCGCAAACACAGGGCGCGCTGCATTTCCTCGCCATCGCAGAGGACTACGAGGTTCCGCTTCTGATCCAACTCTTGTTCGCGGAGTTCATCGTCGACCTCATCAAGCTCACTTCGCTCAACACACCGCCGGTGTTCTCCAACTCGTTTTCAATGATCGGCGCCCTCGTGCTCGGCGATTTTGCCGTACAGGCGCATTGGCTTGTGCCGGAGGTGCTGGCGTACATGGCGTTCGTCGCCATTGCCAACTTCGCCCAGCCGAGCTACGAGCTGGGCTATGCGTTCAAGCTGCTGCGCCTGATGCTGCTGCTTCTCGTGGGAGCGTTCGACTGGGTGGGCTTCGCCGCGGGCTGCGCCGTCATTTTTCTGCTGCTCGTGACCAACAAACCCATTGCGGGCAAAGGATACCTTTATCCGCTCATTCCGCTCAACCTCAAGGCGCTGCGCGAGCTGCTGGTACGCCATCCCATCAGTCGCGAAAACACGTGAGCGGTCATTCTCCGGTTGCGTCCGGCGGGGTTTTGCGCTATACTGTCCTTATATACTATAAATGGGAGGACGCGCCATGGAACGCTATTTTGGAGAAAACACGCCCAAGCTCGGCTTCGGCATGATGCGCCTGCCGAAAAAGCTCCTCAAGATCGACGTCGAGCAGACCAAGCAGATGGTCGACCTCTTTTTGGACGCGGGGCTGACGTATTTTGATACCGCGTTCGTCTACATCGGCTCGGAGGAGGCGACGCGCAAGGCGCTTGTCGAACGCCATCCGCGCGAGAGCTTCACGCTTGCGAGCAAGCTCAACGCATGGCTCGGCAAGCTGAGCGTGGCCGAGGCAAAGAAGGAGCTTCAAACGAGCCTCAAGCGCCTCGGCACGGATTACCTCGACTATTACCTTCTCCACGCCATCCAGGACAACAACGCCAGGATGTATGACGACTACGGACTGTGGGACTATGTGCGCGAGCAGAAAAAGGCGGGGCTCATCCGGCACTGGGGCTTCTCCTTCCACGGTACGCCCGGGCTGTTGGACGAGCTTCTGACCAAGAATCCGGATGCGGAATTCGTGCAGCTCCAGCTCAACTATGCCGACTGGGAGGATCCCAAAATCGCCTCGCGCCGCTGCTACGAGACCGCGCGCAAGCATGGGAAATCCATCGTCGTGATGGAGCCGGTCAAGGGCGGCGCGCTCGCCAAGCCGCCCGCAAGCGTGCAGAAGATCCTGCGCGACGCCGCGCCCGACGCGTCCTTCGCCTCGTGGGCGATCCGCTTTGCCGCCTCGCTCGACGGCATCGTCACCGTGCTCTCCGGCATGTCCAACATCGCGCAGATGCAGGACAACCTCTCCTATATGCGTGACTTCCGTCCACTGGACGCGCGCGAGCTGGAGGTCATCCGTCAGGCGCAGGAGGCGATCGGCAAGATCGAGCACATCCCCTGCACCGCCTGTCGCTACTGCGTCGAGGGCTGCCCGCGGGGCATCCCCATCCCCGACGTCTTTGCCGCGCGCAACCGCCAGCTCATTTGGGGCCAGCTTGAGGAGGGCGCGAAGCAATACGCGGAGCTCGCGGAAAAGGGCGCCGTCGCGGACGCCTGCATCGCCTGCGGCCAGTGCGAACGCGCATGTCCGCAGGGCATCGGCATCATCGAACAGCTCCGCGACTGCGAGGCGCATCTTGCGCCCGGCGGCTCAAAGGAGGCTCCGGGCACTCCATGACGGCAAAGCAGGAACTGATGCGCTCGCGCATCATCGCATCCATCACGCTCTACGCCGCCGCCTTCGCGCTCGACCGCTTCGTGCTGCCGCAAAGCATCCCATCTTACGCGCGTCTCCCGCTCTACGCCGTCCCCTATCTTGTCATCGGGTACGATGTGCTGCAAAAGGCATGCCGCAACCTCGCCCGCGGTCAGGCGTTCGACGAGCACTTTCTCATGACCGTCGCTACCGTCGCGGCGTTTGTCCTCGGCGAATACCCCGAGGCGACGGCGGTGATGCTCCTCTATCAGGTCGGAGAGCTGTTCCAAAGCGTCGCCGTCGGCAAGGCGCGCGCGTCCATCAGCAAGATGATGAGCATTGAGCCGGAATACGCGAATTTGGAGACGAAAAGCGGCATACATACCGTCGATCCGGACAAGGTGGAGGTCGGCAGCGTGATCGTCGTCAAAGCGGGCGAGCGCGTCCCGCTCGACGGCGTGGTGCTTTCGGGCGAGAGCTTTGTGGACGCCTCGGCGCTCACCGGAGAATCCGTCCCTCGCAGGGTCACTGCGGGCGACGAGCTCTACAGCGGCAGCGTCAACGGCGATGGCTTGCTCCGCGTGCGCACAACAAAGGCGTATGAGGACTCGACGGTCGCGAAGATCCTTGATCTTGTGGAAAACGCGAGCGAAAAGAAGGCTCGCCTCGAAACCTTCATCACACGCTTTGCACGCGTCTACACACCCGCCGTCACCATCGCCGCGGTACTGCTTGCGCTTGTTCCGCCGCTGATGCTCTCGCAGCCGTTCGGTGCCTGGGTGCGCCGCGCCTGCGTGTTTCTGATCGTCTCGTGTCCCTGCGCGTTGGTCATTTCCGTTCCGCTGGGCTTTTTTGGCGGCATCGGCGCGGCGTCGCGCATCGGCGTACTCGTCAAGGGCGGCAACTACCTTGAAACCGTCGCCGCTTGCGACACGATGGTTTTTGACAAGACCGGCACGCTCACCCGCGGCGAATTCAAAGTAACGAAGTTTCTGCCCGCGGACGGCGTGCGCACGGACGAGTTGGTGCTCGCCGCCGTGTACGCCGAATCCATGTCCAACCACCCCATCGCCCACTCCGTGCGCGCGATCTACAGCGACGAGCTCGACATGTCGCGTCTTCGCAACATGAGCGAGATCGGAGGCTACGGCATCCGCGCCGTTTGGGACCGCAAGGAGCTGCTCGCCGGCAGCGACAAGCTGCTTGAGCGCTACAGTGTCAAATATACGCCCTGTCCCGAGCACGGCACGGTGGTCTATGTCGCACACGACGGGCGGTATTTAGGCTGCTTCATCATCGCTGACGCCGTCAAGGACGGCTCCGCCGAGGCGATCCGCGATCTCCGCGCCGCGGGTATCCGCCAAACGGTCATGCTCACCGGCGACCGCGAGGATCTCGCGACGGACATTGCCGCCGACCTCGGCATCGACAAGGTCTACGCGGAGCTGCTGCCCGCGGACAAGGTAACGTGGCTCGAATCGCTCATGAAGCGTGAAAACGGCAAGGGTGGCAAGGTCGCGTTCGTGGGCGACGGCATCAACGACGCGCCCGCGCTCATGCGCGCCGACGTCGGCGTCGCGATGGGTGTGCTCGGCTCCGACGCCGCCATCGAGGCGGCGGACGTCGTGCTGATGGACGACGACGTGCGCAAGCTCGCCGCCATTGTCCGCATCGGGCGCAGGACCACGCGCGTCGTGCGCGAGAACGTCGCCTTCGCGCTCGCGGTAAAGTTCCTCATCCTCATCCTCGGCACGCTCGGCTGGGCGTCGATGTGGCTCGCCGTGTTCGGCGACGTGGGCGTGACGGTGCTCGCGGTGCTCAATTCGATGCGCTGTCTGCAAGCCGTGACGAAAAAAGGAAAATAACCGAAGGGCATAAGAAAAGGGAAACGCCTCCTTGTGAAGCGTCTCCCTTTTTTGCAGCCTTTATTTCTTGCCCAGCTCCCAAAACGCCACCGCGCTCGCGGCGGCGACGTTGAGCGAATCGACGCCGCGCGCCATCGGGATGCGCACGGTGTAGTCGCACGATTCCACCGTGGACGGCGCAAGCCCGTCGCCCTCCGTGCCGAGCACGACGGCGAGCTTCTCCGTCGCGCGGAGCGCGCCGTCGTCGGGAGCGCGCGCGTCGTTGCGCAGCGCCATCGCGGCGGTCGCAAAGCCCATCGCGTGCAGTCGCGCGCTCCAGTCGTCCCCCACGTGCGTCCATGGGATCAAAAACACGTTCCCCATGCTCACGCGCACTGCGCGGCGGTAAAGCGGGTCGGCACACGCGTGTGTGAGCAGCACCGCGTCCATGCCGAGCGCCGCCGCGCTGCGGAAGATCGCGCCCACGTTCGTGGGGTTCTGCACATCCTCCAGCACGGCGACGCGACGCGCGGAGCGGCAAACGTCCTCCGGCGCCGGTTCCGCCTTTCGCCGCATGGCGCACAGCACACCGCGCGTGAGCTGAAAGCCGACAAGTTTTGTCAGCACCGGAAGCGGCGCGGTATAGACCGGCACGTCGCAGCGCGCGACGATGTCCCGTGCCTCGCCCTCTATGTGGCACGGCTCCAAAAGCAGCGACACCGGCTCGTAGCCCGCGTCGAGCGCGCGCTCGATGACCTTGGGGCTCTCCGCGATAAAAAGCCCCGAGAGCGGCTCGTCATAGCGCAGCAGCTCGCGTTCGGAAAGGCGCGCGTAAACGTCCAGCTCCGGCGCGCCGAAGTCCGTGATCTCGACCAGTTCCCTCATGCGCCCTCCCCATTCGCTTCGTCTTCCGCCTCTTTTGCGCTCGCCGTATCCTTGCCCGCCGTATCCTTGCCCGCCGCATCCGCGCGGAATACGAACATCCGCTGCCCAAGATAGTTGAGCGCAACGAAAAGGCACATGCCGAACGCCATCGCCACGTTGTCGCGCACGGTCTCCGCCGCGCCGGCAAGCAGCTCGCGCGCCAGCGGGCGCGCCGCGCCGTAGGCGACCGCATAGCATACGGAGATGTTGGCGATGAAGCGCAATACGGTCTTCGCGTCGCGTCCCGTTTGGCGGAAGGTGAAGTATTTGTTGAGGAAATAGCTCACCACGCTGCCGACGACGTAGTTCATCGCGCTCGAAAACCAGTAGCCGCAGCGAGCGAGGTTATAAAGCGCGTACATCGTCCCCGTGCCGACAAGCGTGTTAACGGCGCCGACGAGCAGAAAGCGCAAAAACGCCGCGTCGAGGAATTTACCGATCAGCTTTTTCATCGCCCTCTCCCGCCGTCTCCGCCACGATATAGCGCGGGCGCGCCTTGAGCTCGTCGAACATCCGCGTGAGATAGTGCCCCATCACACCGAGGCTGATCATCACGAAGCTGCCCGTGAGCAGCACGACGATGATCACCGTCGTGAAGCCCGCCTGCGCGCTGCCGCGCAGCTTGTTCGCAAGGGTCTGCACGCCGAGCACAAGCGCGAAGAGCAGCATGATAACGCCAAGCGTCGTCACGATGCGCATGGGAGAGGACGTGAAGCTTGTGATATTGCGCACGGCGTAACGCATCAGCTTGCCCGCGCCCCACTTCGACTCGCCCGCGCGCCGCGGCGCGACCTCGAACGAAACCGTCGCCTGCCGGAAGCCCACCCACGCCGAAAGCGCACGGTAAAACGTATCGCGCTCGGGCATCGAGAGCAGCGCATCCACCGCGCGGCGGCCGAGGAGCTTAAAGTCCGAGCGGTTTTTCATCTCAAAGCCAACCGCGTCGGTCATAATGCGGTAGAATGTGTTCGCGGCGAGGCGGTAAAAGACGCTTTCGCGCCCGCGGTCGGACTTGACGCCCTCGACGACCTCATACCCCTGCTCCCAAAGGCGGTACATCTCCACGATCTTCTCCGGCGGATGCTGGAGATCGCAGTCGATGGTCACGCAGCAGTCGCCGGACGCGTATTTGAGCCCCGCGAGCAGCGCCGCCTCCTTGCCGAAATTGCGCGAAAAACGCACGCCGCGCACGCGCGCGTCTTTTTCGCGCGCACATGCGATTTTTTCCCACGTCGCGTCCTTCGAGCCGTCGTCCACAAACACAAGCTCGCAGGGAATAGCGGCGCCGTCGAGCACGCGCAGGATCTCCCCTGCGGCGTCGGCGATCATCGCCTCCTCGTCATAGGCGGGGATGACCACGGATAGAAGCTTGTCCATATCGTTCCTCCCAAGAGCGCGTCAATCCGCCGTGACGGACTGCGCGCCCAGATAGCGTGCGAGCGCCTGATTGAGCCAGTGGTCCGCGTCGTCCGTGATGTCTCCGGCGGGATCGGCGGCGTCAAAACGCGCGCCGCTGCCGTGAACGCTCGCGAGTCTCAGATCTTGTTCAAAGAGCGCAAGCTGCGCGGACGCATCCGCGCTGCGCGCGTCAAACGCCGATTTCGTGGCGGCGAGTCCACGCGCTTCACGCGCATAGCACGCAAGCGCAAGCGCCGCGCAGAGCGAGACGGCGGCAACGCGGACGCGGGCGTTTTCGATCCTTGCGCCCCGCGCGTTCCAAAGTGCGAGCAGCGAGATAAGAAAATACACCAGCACACCGCTCCACACGCGGTTCGGCATCTGCGGCGAGAGCGCCATCGAATAGAGGGCGGCGCAGCCCGCAAGCAGGAAAATGAGCGGCAAAACGAGCGTTTTCTTTTCCCGCCCGCCGCGCAAAAAAAGCACGAACAGCAAAAGCCATAAAAGTATGCCCGGCCAAAAAAAACGCCCAAGCTTTACGGTGATGACCGCGGCACGGCGCAGCATTTCCGCGGCGCCGCCCGTGCCGCCCGCAGCGCCGAGGCGCGCCTGCTCGCCGGGAGCGGACACCATGAGGCACAGGCCCGCAGCGACGCCGGCCAGCCCCGCGTAAAACCACAGCGGCACGGTCTTCTTCTTCGCAAGCCGCCACAAAAGCAGACACAGCAGAAGGATAAAGAGCGCGCCCGCTGTGTTCTCGTTCGTCCAGCCCGCCAGCACGCCGCAGGGCAACATCACAACCGCGCCGGACACGCCGCGCCGCGCAAACGCATCCGTATCGTCCGCGAGGCGGCGGTACGGGATGAGAAACAGCAGAATGAGCAGCATGCCGTAGAGGTAATTCGACGCGCCCGTCACCCACAAAAAGCTCTCGCCGAACGCGGGCGTCAGCAGCCAAAGCCCCCCAAAGACCGCGAGCCACGCATAGGGGCGAAATGGGCGCAGCGCGCCGAAGGCGTGGAAAGAAACGAGCGCCGCCAAAAGCGCGAACGCAAGCGTATTGACGGCGTTAAACGCGCCCTTCCCCATCCAGAGGAACAGATGCGCAAGGAAGTGAACGGGCAGCC
>JAWRIJ010000009.1:0-14768 GCA_040307975.1 Oscillospiraceae bacterium
CCCCCACCTCCTCTTTCAATAATTATTTTCTGTTTTTCGATAATTTTATATTGACAAGCAGCAATCCGCGTGCTATGCTGTCCACAGAAAGAGGTGGACGCCCATGGAATGGAACAAGGATAAGAGCATCGTACTCTCGCAGGCGTGCGTCGCGCTGTTCGCGCTGTGCCTGCTGGTTTTGGATGTGACCGCGCGTTTGATCGCGGCGGAATACGTCCAAAGGCTTGCCCGCCCGTGGCAGGTCGGCGCCGCGCTGCTGATCCTGACCTACGCGGGGAGCGTATTTGGTTGGATTTGCCTGTATCAGCTGTGGAAGCTCCTTCGCAACATCAAGTGCGGCGAGGTATTCATTCAGGCAAACGTCAAGGCAATGCGTATCGTAAGCTGGTGCTGCGTTGCCGTTTCGTTTCTCTGTGCGGTCTCCCAGCTTTGCTATCCTCTGTTTCGCTTGACTTTGTCGCTTCCCCTTGGATTCATTTGTGTCGCGGCGGGCTTCATGGCGCTCATCGTCCGCATCGTGAAAAACGCCTTTGAGCAAGCGATCGCGATGAAAAGCGAGCTGGATCTGACGGTTTGAGGCGACGAGTATGGAAATTGTGGTCAATCTTGACGTGATGATGGCAAAGCGTAAGGTTTCCGGCGGCGAGCTGGCGGAAAAGATCGGCATCACGCCCGCGAATCTCTCGATCCTCAAGACGGGCAAGGCGAAAGCGATCCGCTTCTCGACGCTGATGGCGCTGTGCCATGAGCTGCAATGCCAGCCCGGCGATCTGCTGGAATTTAAGGAATAAACAAAAACGCCCGTGCGGAAAGCGCGAGCGATGAGGAGGAAATCGAATATGGAACGGAATCAACCGGAGGCCGCGGCGGTCTCGGGCGGAGTTGCTGTGCCCAAAAATGCCTGTGCGCGGAACGCTTTCGCGGAGCGGGAGCCTTTTTCCGCCACGAGACGCGAGATGCTCGCATCCGGTCTCATGTACGCGCTCGCGTACCTCTACACCCGGATGTACGGCGCAATGCTCAGCTCCTATTCGGCGGCGCTGCCCCGCGTCCTGCTTGCCGTGTTCACACTCGGCTTTATCGCGCTGACGGAGCATCTACACCACGACACACCGCGCTCGCGCGAGAGCTTTGTTTGGCTCTTCTGCGTGGCGGCGCTGCTCGCCTCCGTGATTTTTTTGCGTGGGAGGGCGTGGGAAGGCGGCATCCCACTCCTTTTCCTGCACGTTTTCGCAGTATGGTGGGTTCTCTCGCGCTCCGGCGCGCTTATGGAGGGCAAAAGCGAACGTATGCTCCCGCTCGACGCGCTGAACGGTTTCGTCGTCTTTCCGTTCAAGCACTTCTTTCTGCAAGCACGGACGGCTTTCTTCGCGTTCTCGCGGATGCGCGGTGAAAAAAAGGCGGAGTCCGGCTCGCTCGCGTGGACGCTCGTGATCGCGGCGGCCGCGCTCGGCCTGCTCGCGCTCGCGACAAGCCTGCTGATGAGCGCGGACGAAGCGTTTGCAAAGCTGCTCGGCGGCTTCGCGGAGCGGTTCCGCTTCGATTGGGACTTAACCGCGCTGGACGGGTTCCTGCTCCGTCTTTTCCTGTCGCTTCCCGTGGGCGCGTATCTCTTCGGGCTCGTCGCCGGAACACGCCGCGAGGACAAGGGCGTATTGCGCAAGCGCGTCGCGCGCATTGACGGCGAGTTCCTTCCCTCCCTGCGCGGCGTCGCCGAACACGTCTGGCTCGTGCTGCTCGCACTGTTCTGCGCGCTGTACGCGCTCTTCTTCGTCGTGCAGGGGCGTTACCTCTTCGGCGCGTTCACGCGCACGCTGCCGGACGGCTTCGTCGTCGCGGAATACGCGCGTCAGGGCTTCTTCGAGCTGTGCAAGGTCATGGCGGTCAACTTCGCGCTGCTTTATCTCGCAACGCGCACGTCGAAAAAAGGCGCGCGCGGCGGCGCGCTGTTGACGCTGTGCCTCGCGCTGCTTGCGGAGAGTCTGTTGTTCGCCGTCGTGGCGCTCTCGAAGCTGTGGCTCTACATCGACTGCTTCGGCTTCACGCCCCGCCGCCTGCAATCGACGTGGCTCGTGTGCGTGCTCGCGTTCGGAACGCTCTGCGCGGCATGGTCGCTCCTGCGGAGGGAGAGGACGTTCCGTGTCTTCCTGTGCTTCGGCGCGGTGACGCTCTCGCTGCTGTGCCTATATTAAAGGAAGGGCTCCCATAATACAAGGAACGTTTTTTTGCTCTCGCGCTCTGCGACGCAGCCGCGCAGACGCCGCGTTGCTGCGAACTGGATATCTGAACAAAGAAAAGGACGTTCCCGAGGGAACGTCCTTTTGCCCGTCATTCGTAGATGCCCAAATCGAGGCAGAAGCGCATCAGCATCGTCGCCACGACCGCGCGGCTGGAATTTCCCCACGGCATGAGCCATGATTGCCCCTTTTTGTCGCGATAGCCGGTGACGATGCCCATGGCGCACGCCCACTCCATCGCCTCCGCGGCGTAGGCGCTCACTTCCTTGCTGTCGCCGTAGCTTCGGAAGTCCGCGTCCGCCACCTCGGGGACGGAACCGTTGAGCCACTTCGCATAGCGCCACAGCAGCACCGCGATCTGCTCGCGCGTCACAGGGTCGTCGGGCGCAAAGGTCACGGCGGTGTAGCCGCTCATCACGTCCTCGGCGAGCGCCCAGCGCACGGCGGACGCGTACCACACGCCGTCCGGCACGTCATTGTACTGCATCGCGAGCCCCGTCGTCGGCTCGCCCGCCATGCGCCACAAAACAGTGACGAACTGCGCGCGCGTCATGGGCTTGTTTGGCTCGAAAACACGGATGCGGTTCCCGTAGCCGTTCATCAGGTCATGCCTGAGGCAGAAACGCACTCCCGGCGCGTACCACGCGTCGGCGTCGAGGTCGGCAAAGGTCTCCAGCGACTCCGCCGCGTGCGCGTGCGGCGCCGCGCCCGCGCACAGGGCAAGCGCAAGCAGCAGCGCTCCCATCCGTTTTCCCCAGCGGTTTTTCATGGTTCAGGCCTCTTCATCTTTGTCCGGCGCGAATGAATCGGCAAACGATGTGATCGATTCGCTCAAAAGCCGCGCGGATTGCAGGAAATTGTAGGCGCACACAGGCAAAAACTCATCCGTTTCCAAATCGTTCTGCGCGGCGGCAAAGCCAAGCGCGGCGTCGTTGCCCATGACCTGCACCGCTGCGATCTCCAGCCGCTCGCAGGGCGTCGGGTCGGACTGCTCCGGTTGCGCCGCGTCGCCCGTGCGGCGCAGCTCATCGGCAACGGACATCAGATCGGCGGCAAGCGCCTTCATCGCGCCGTGCGCAGCAAGCAGCTCGCCGAGGCGTTTGTCCGCGCGGCGCGGCTTCGGCACGGAAACGAACGGATGCCCCGTCTGCCTCGCTATCTCCATCGCGAGCGTGTCGGCGAAGCCCTTGGGCGCAACGGTCTCCTCGTCGCCGAGCGCGAGCGCGAAAAGCCCCGGCAGCACAGCACGGAGCGCGTCGCGGTCGCGTTCAATATCGGCGCGGCGGTCTCCCGCGCCCGCGGCGTCCAACGCGCCCAGCAGGGCGCGCACGGCGGGCAGAAGCCGCTCCTCCAGTGCGAGCGCGGAGGCGATGTGCGCCACCGCCGAAAACGCGCCGCTCTGCGGCTGGGAGAGGTTCACGTCGTCCGGCGAGAGCAGCTCCTCGTCCGCCATCTCGCTGCCGCGGCGGGCAACGACCTCGTTGACATTGACGTTCGTTTTCCGCCCCGCCCCCGTCTGCCACACGGCAAGCGGGAACTCGTCCGCGAGCCGCCCGCGAATGACCTCGTCCACCGCCGCAAAGATAGCGGCGCACTTCTCCTCGCTCATCTGCTCGGGCAGCAGGGTGAAATTGACCCGCGCCGCCGCCTTTTTCAGAATGCCGAACGCACGGATGATCTCGCGCGGCATCGTCTCGCCCGCCGTGCCGGCGGGCAGCTCGAGACGCGACTGCTCGGTCTGCTCGCCCCAATACCGCTCGACGGGGGCCGTATTGCTCCCGCCGCCCAGCGCTGTGAGAAGATCCATGCGCTCACTTCCTTTGTCCTGATTTACGCGTGATATTGTTTCGTTGTTTGCCCGGTTCACCGTCCGACGTTCGGGACGCGCACCGTAAACGTGCCGCCCGCGTCCGTAAACGTCAGCGTCGACGCCTCCGCCGTCTCTCTCGTTCCTTTTGCGCGCCCCTTCAAGCGCCGCTTCTGCTCGCGCAGGGCAAACGGTACCGTCACACAGCACAGCGCGACGAAAAATCCGGCGGACAGCACGATGCTTTTCATCTGCGCGTACTCCGCCCACACGGCGGGCAGCGCCGCGTCCGCGACGGTCAGCGCCGAAGCGCCGAGCAGCAGTCCGACAAGGCTGCGGCGGCCAAAAAGCTTGCGCAGCGGCAGATCGGGAAACACCGCCTTCATCGCCGCCGCAAACGCGCCGAGCAGCAGCGCGAGCATCACCGCAAAGCCCGCGATCTGTCCGAGCACAGGCTGCAAAAGCGCCCACGCCGCGCCCGCGGCAGCGAGCAGCGCGCTTCCGAGCGCCCACAGCGGCAGCACGACCAGCAATCGCACAATAAGCGGAAGCCGCAGGATACGGGCACGTAGCGCCGCGCGAATGCCGCCGCGACGGTTTTTCTCCTCGTTCTCGCCCTCTTGCGCCCCCGCGTCATCCCCGTCCGCGCCGTCGAGTCCGGTCGTCATGTTGTATACGATGTTGGGCGCGCCGTCCTCGGGCAGCAGCGCCGCGGGCGAGTCGAACAGGCTCCCCGTGACGACGCTGGCCGCCGTCAAAAGCGCAATCGCGCCCGTGACCGCCGTTTTCTTAATTTGCGTTTTCATTGGTAAAACCTCGATTCTAGTTCCCTTCGATGGATTTGAGCGTCATGTCTCGTCCCGATCGGATCGACAGGTTCTTCCCGAAGCACTCGGGGCAAAACAGCTCCTGATTTTTCAGCGGAAAGTCAATGTCGCAGTCGAGGCAGTGCAGCACACCCGGCACGGTCTCGACCACCAGCTCGACGTCAGCGAAATCCGTGCCGTGAGCGACGGCGTCGAAGCCGTCGTAGAGATACGGTATCTCAATGCCGGACAGTTCCCCGACCTCAAGCACAATGCGCTCGACATGCGAAAGCTTCTCCTCCTCGCAGACGCGCCTGACCTTGCGCAGCATCGCGTCCATCAGCCCCAGCTCGTGCATCTGCGCCTCCCGTCAGTCGTCGTAAACAAGATTCATACGGAAGCAATGCCTCCCCGCTTCTTCGCCGCGGAGAAAGTATGTCCCGTTCTCCCTGCCCCACGCGACGGCAAGCGCCGTGCCGACGCCCGCCTCCGCGCTGTACTCCACGCGCACCTCGCGCGGCGTTTTCCCGCAGATGCCCGCGGGGATGTGATCCTCGGCGAGGTCAAAGTAGCGCGTGTTGTTCATGTGGCCGTTGAGATCGGCATAGCTGTAGGGCACGGTGAATGTAAAGCGGTTCGGCGTTTCCAGCACGGCAAGCTTCGCAAGGTACGGCGTCTCGCGGCCCGTTTCCACGCCGGCGATCTCGATACCATGCTCCTCCGGGAACACCGCCTTGCGCGTTTGCGCGTCGATCAGTGACCACAGGGCGCTCCCGCGCACAAGCGTTTCACCGCCGACCCCCGCAATCTCGTAGTAGCGCGGAAACAGCACGTGCATCGTTTCGCCCGGCCACGAGCGCACGACGATGCGCTCGTCGTAGCGCGGCATCCGCTCAATGAAGGCATACTGCCGCGCGACGATCCACAAAAGCCCGCGGTCGAGCGTTTTCTCCCTGCCCACGCCGAGCGCCTCGGTATGGCGGATGGATGCGGTTTGCAGCAGCTCGAACAGCGTCGAGGTACGCAGCCGCCGAAACCGGTCGACGTGCTCGCTGCCGAGAAGCAGTTCCCTCTCGTAGACGCCGCTCATTTTTTATATTTTTCGATCGCGTCGATCACCTCGCCGAGCGTGGAAAGCCTGTTCCACTGACGGTTGGGGATGCGCACGTCAAACTCCGCCTCCAGCTTGCAGATCACGAGGATGAAGTTCATCGAATCCATTCCAATGTCGGTGTTGACGACCGTATCCTCCTTCAGCTCCGCGCCCTGAAGCTCGGGCACGCAGTCGCGGATGATCTTCACGGTGCGGTCAAAAATCTCCTGCCTTGTCACAGTGTTATCCTCCCATTCCCAGCATCCAGCGTTTGATCTTTCCCGTCGCGGTACGGGGCAGCGGGGCGTCGCGGCGCACAATGGACGTGATCCGCTGCCCGCGCGGATGCGACGCCTGATAGGGAGCGATGGCGGCATAGATCGCCCTGTCGTCCCGCCCGTCGCCGCCAAGGACAAGCGTAACCTGCTCGCCCAGCAGCGCCACGGCGAAATCCGTCTCCGGCAAAAGCGCGGCAAGCTCTTTTTCCGCCTCCGGCAAAAAAAGCTTCGTCCCGTCCGCAAGCACCAGCATGTCCTTCTTGCGTCCCGTCACGGTCAGGCGGCCCTTGCCGTCGATCACACCGAGATCGCCCGTGTGCAGCGCGCCGCCCGAAAGCGCCGCGTTCGTATCCTCAGGATGCTTGTAATAGCCCCGCATCATGCACGAGCGCACCTTGATCAAGATCTCGCCGTCGGATGCGAGCACGATCCGGTCGTCGGGGCAGACCGTCATCGCATAGGGATCGTCGCCCAGTGAGAGCGCGACGCCGGAGCTGGTCTCCGTCAGCCCGTAGCCGCAGCAGACACGAAGCCCCCGCGCCTTCGCCGCGTCCACGATCTCCTTACGGCACTCGCCCGCGCCCACGAGTACGAGCCGCAGCTCCTCATTGAGCGCGTTATGGCGCAGGAAGAACGCCAAAAGCGTCGGCACGACGCTCACCGCCGTGGGACGGAACAGGGCGCAGTCGTCGAGATAATGCCGCGCGCCGCGCCCCATCGCGGCGCACGCGCCGCAGGAAAGGCTCCACAGCACACCGCAGACGAAGCCGAACACATGCGCAAGCGGCAGCACGCACAGAAGCGTATCGCCCGGATAAAGCGGCAGAAGCGTCCCGCCGTTGTAGGCGCTCGCGCAAAGGCTCTCCTCCGTCAACACGACCGCCTTGGAGCGTTCGGTCGTACCGGAGGTAAAGAAGAGCAGCCGCCCCGCATCGACGGACACGCCGTCCGTCAAAGTGTCGGAAAGCTCCTCGCAAAGCGCTTCCTCGCCCCAAAGCATGTCAATGTCCGCATAGGGAATCAGCTCGCGCAGCACGCTCGTCGGTACGCTCTCGTCGAGCATTACCACCTGCAATCCCGCGCGCACGGCGGCAAAGACTTCGATCACGCACGCTTCGCTTCCGTCCGCGAGAATTCCCACACAGGTCTTTCCACTCGTCACAAGCGCCTCCGCGCGCGTCTCAACCGCGCGCGCAAGCGTCGCGTAGCTCAGCGTTTCGACGCCGCCGTCATCGCCCGCGAAACGCAGCGCGGGCGCGCCCGGCGTTCGCTTCGCCCAGTACGTGAGCAGATCCTCAAACCCCGAAAAGCGCACGTTTTGCCGCCCCTCTTTCCGTTTTCATACTGTTGCAAGTTTATTTTAACACAGTTTCCATTTGTTGAAAAGCGGTAACGCACGATTTTTTTGCAATTTCCACAAAAAAATCGTGCATTTCCCCGCGAATCGTAGTATCCTATAGCCAACGGCTCCACGAGCCAATCGCAATTTACGATAACGGGAGGAAATCAGTCATGGATAAGAACACGCGCATCTGCATCATCGGCGGCGGCCCCGCCGGCCTTTCCGCGGGCATGTACCTCGAAAAGAAGGGCTACGAGAACTATACCATTCTCGAGCGCAACGACCGCGTGGGAGGCAAGTGCTGGTCGCCGACCTACAACGGCCGCCGCTACGAGATGGGCGCCATCATGGGCGTGCCGAGCTACTATGCCGTGCACGACGTGGAGGAGTTCTGCGGCATCACGCACGACGGCCCCAAGCTCAACCGCAATTACAAAGACTCCCAGGGCAAGGTCATCGAGCCGTTCGCCCGCACGCTCGGCAACATCATCCGCAATCCCTGGCTGCCGAAGATGAAAAAGCAGCTTGAGCGCTTCGGCGAACTGCTGGAGACCAAGTACAAGGGCTACGACATCAACGGCCACCGCGGCGTCGCCGAGGGCCGCTACGACGGCTTCGCCGTCACGCCGGGCCGCGAGCCGGTCAAGGGCGAGAACCCCAACCTCAAGGATCTCGCGCTCCCGTTCTCCGAGTTCTGCAGGAAGAACAACGTCGAGCTGGTGCAGAAGATCTGGATCGGGCCGTATACCTCCTTCGGCTACGGCTACTTTGACGAGATCCCCGCGGGCTATGTCCTGAAGTATCTCGACTTCCAGACCACGATGAACTTCGTCAAGGTCAACCTGTGGACATGGAAGAACGGCACCCAGTATATTTGGGAGCAGCTCAACGACCACCTCAAGAACAAGGCGCGCCTGAACAGCAGCATTGAGAAGGTCGAGCGCAAGGACGGCAAGGTGTTCGTCACGGTCAACGGTCAGGTGGAGGAATACGACAAGATCATCGTCACCGCGCCGCTGCACATCCCCGGCACACGCACCGACGGTCAGAAGGGCATGGACGAGTACTTCGACGTGCGCGACGACGAAAAGGAGCTCTTCTCCAAGATCGACTACGAACGCTACGATGTGCTCGCCGTCGAAACCAAACCCGAGGATCACCCTGAAATCAGCTACTACGTCTTCGACAACATGGTCAAGGAGCGCTTGGGCCACCTGATGGTCTACTATCGCCGATGGAAAGACGAAGTCAATCAGGTCATCACCACCTACGCGCTGCGCAAGCATAGGGACATGAAGGAAGTGCCCTATGACGACTGCAAGAAGATGGTGCTCGACGATCTCAAGACGATGAAGAACCCCGCTTCCAATGTCGTCAATGAGTGGAGCGTCTACTACTTCCCCCACGTCTTCTCCGAGGATTATGCCGCGGGCTGGTACGACAAGGTCGAGGCAATGCAGGACAAGTACGACACGTTCTACGCCGGCGAGGTCATGAGCTTCGGCGACATGGATGAGACCGCGGAATACAGCCGCGAGCTTGTGGAACGCTTCTTCTGATCGCGGTTTCTAAACCGGCTTTTTCAAGGGCGGGGCGTTCGCGCCCCGTCTTTGAAAGAAAGGATATGGCATGAAATTCTACAAAGACCACTATGACGTCATTGTCATCGGCGGCGCGCTCGCGGGGCTTTCCGCGGCGTTGATGCTCGCCGATAAGGACAAGGACGTTCTCGTGCTTGAGCGGCACAACCTGCCCGGCGGCATCGCCACGAGCTTCGTACGCGGCGGCGTCGAGATCGAGGCGGCGCTGCATGAAATGATGTCCATCGGCGAAAAGGGCAACCGCCTCAAGGTCGGCAAATTCTTTGACGACATGGGGGTGGACGTCGACTGGCTCAAGGTGCCCGAGTGCTACCACGCCTCCATTCCCGGTCTTGAAGTGACCCTCCACCCCGGGCTTGAGACCTTCGCCAAAGAGGTGGACGCGGCCGTCCCCGGCACTTACGACAAGGTGCTCGGCGTTTTGAACCTCTGCCACACCGTATTCGACAGCGTCAACGAGTTGTCCATCCATCCGATGAGCAAGCCGCAGATGCTTCTAAAGCACGAGGCGTTCGTCAAGACCGCGGGCTACTCCACGCAGGAGGTGCTCGACGCCTTCCATCTTCCCCAGCAGGCGCTCGATCTGCTCGCGCCGTACTGGATCTATGTCGGCACGGGTTTCAAGGAGCTTCCTTTCACGATCTACTCCGTCCTGATGGCGGACTATGTCGGCTACGGCTCGTACATCCCCCGCAAATTCTCGCACGAAATGTCGCTCAAGATGGCCGAGCGCGCCGAGGCGATGGGCGTGCAGATCGAATACCGCCAGCATGTGGACAAGATCCTCGTCAAGGACGGCAAAGCCTATGGCGTGCGTACCGCGCGCGGCGACGAGATCCACGCCGACTACGTCATTTCGTCCGCATACCCCAACAGCGTCTACACGCACATGATCGAGCCGGCAAGCGAAGTGCCCGCCAAGGCGATCAAGATGGTCAACGGCCGCCGCCTCTCGCTTACGGCGTTTTCGGTCATCCTCATTTTGGACAAGCCCGCCGAGGAGCTCGGCATCCGTGACTACAGCGTCTTTCGCGGCAGCACGATGGACACGGACGCCTGTTATGAGGAGCTCAAGGGTCTCGGGCCGTACCGCTATATCACCTGTATCTGCCACAACCTCGCCAATCCCGACGCAACGCCGCAGGGCACCTGCTCGTATTCCATCACGACGCTGCCGCGCGTGGACGGCTGGAAGACCGTTTCCGCCGACGACTACGACGCCGTCAAGCATGAGGTCGCGCGTCAGCTCGTCGACTACATGAGCAAGTATCTTGGCGTGAACCTCCTCGACCATGTGTTGGAGTGCGTCATCGAAACGCCGATGACCATCGCGCACTATACCGGCATGTGGAACGGCTGCATTTACGGCTACGCCCACACGATGGAGGATCACATCGTCGCAAGATTGCAGACCGCCGAGGCGGAGCATTTCATCGACCACCTCGAATTCTCCGGCGCGCACCAAATCAGCGGCGACGGCATGGGTCCCGCCGTAACGAACGGGCGCAAGGCGGCGAAAAACGTGCTCGACACGATGGAAAAAGAGGCTCGGGCAAAGGAGGGGAAGAAATGAAAGTCAAAGGCTTCTTTCAGGACGTCGGCGGCGCTTCGCGCGTTGCAAAAGCGCGCCTTGCGGCGTTTGCTCACGCCTCCCCCGTGCCTGTGAGGGAAGACCCCATCGGCGAAGTCGCACGCACGTGGCATCCCGGCAAGCTCGACCTCGTCGTGACCGATGTGCGCCCCGCCAGCAAGACCGCGACGACCGTGCGCTTTGAGCGTCGGGACGGCGCGAAGCTGCCCCCGTTCTACGCGGGGCAGTTCATGGTCGTTGATTTCCCCATCGGCGAGAGCCTGATCTCGCGCCCCTATTCCATCTCCTCCGCTCCGTATCAGGCACGGCTCAGTGAGCACGCTTTCGTCGAAATCACCGTGCGCCGCAGTAAAGGCGACGGGTTCATTTGCGACTATATCAACGACTCTGTCAAGGTTGGCGACGCTTTCCGCGGCATGATCGGCTGCGGGCAGTTCTACTATGAGCCGCTGCGCGACGCGAAACGCGTGGTCGCGCTTGCGGGCGGCGTAGGCATCACGCCGTTCGCTTCCATGGCGCGCGAGATCGCGCACGGCACGCTCGACATGGATCTCACGATCCTGTTCGGTTCGGTGTCCTCGGACGACATCGCCCTCAAGGACGAGCTCGACCAGCTGGGGAGCGACAAGCTGCGCATCGTGCACGTCCTCTCCGGCGACGAGCCCGACTGGCAGGGCGAGCGGGGCTTCCTGACCGCGGAGCTCATCAAAAAGTACTCCGCGCCGGACACGAGTTACTTTATCTGCGGCCCGCAGGCGATGTATAAATTCCTGCGCGAGGAGCTTAAAAAGCTCGACATCCCGCAGCGCCGCGTGCGTTTCGAGGTGTTCGGACAGGCAAAGGACATCACGGCGTTCGCGGGCTATCCGCAGGACGTGAAGGACAAGACGTTCGCGCTCACCGTCGTGCGCGGCATCCACGAGGACGTCATCCCCGCGAAAGCGACGGAGAGCCTTGTCGTCGCGCTTGAGCGCGCGGGCATCCGCATTGAGACGGGCTGCCGCAGCGGCGAGTGCGGCTTCTGCCGCACGAAGGTGCTCTCCGGCAGCGTCTACATCTGCCCCGAGGGCGACGGCCGCCGCGCCGCGGATAAGGACTTCGGCTACGTCCACGCCTGCGCGGCGTATCCCACAAGCGACGTGAAGATCAAAATCCCCATCGAATGACGGGTAAAACTCAAAAGAGGAGGACTGCGGTGCAGTCCTCCTCTTTTCTTCCTTATCAATCTTTCGTCAGGTCGCCGATGATCTTTTGCAACCGCTCGTCGAGTTCCTTGCGTTCCTGCTCCTCGGGGCTGAGCGCCTGCGGGTCGAAGCCGCTCTGCAGCAGCGTGAGGTTCGCCAGCGCCTCCAGCTCCTTGTCGCGCGCCTGCCGGTCAAGGTCGGCCAAAACGGCGTCAAAATCAAGCTCCTTGTCCTGCTCTGTTTTCCGTTTCTTTTCTTCCGCCATTTTCTCGCCGCCTTTCCGCGCTGTCCGGTAACGTTCAGTTTATCACAAGTTTTCCCCGAGCGCAACAGAAAAACGTCGGGCAACCGTTACAGGTCAATGTCCATCGCGATCTGCATCGTATAGTCCGGAAACGCCTCGCGCACCTCCGCGCAAACCGTTTCAAATACCTCGCGCCGGTTTTTCAGCGCATAGTCCATCACCAGATCGAAGCCCGCGCGCTTGCGCTCTTCGTCCACGAAAAAGCCGTGGAATTGCAGCACGCCCTCGTGCTTTCGGATAATTCCCACGATCCTGTCGCGTATGTCCTCGGAGCCGCGATAGTCCGCGTAGATGCCGATGCCTGCGAGCAGAACGCCGTGCTTTTCGTACACACGCTCCGCGAGGCGGCGCTCCATACGGTCGATCTGCGCCGCGCCCATCGCATCCGGAACCTCCACATGGACGGAGCCGATCAGCCTCTCGGGGCCGTAGCTGTGCAAAATCAGGTCGTACGCGCCGAGCACCTCCGCATCCTCGCAGATGGTCCTGCGGATTTCACGCGTCAGTTCGGGGTCGAGCCGCTTGCCCAGCACCTCATCCGCAGCCTCGCGCAGCATCTCAACGCCGGATTTGATAATGAACACCGAGATAACGACGCTGACCCACGCCTCCAAATTGACCTTTGCGAGCAAAAACACTACGGCGGAGCCCAGCACCGCCGCGGAGAGCAGCGCGTCGAACAGCGCGTCGGTCGCCGACGCCGTGAGCGACGCGGAGTTGACCCGCTCCCCGACGCGCTTGACATACCTTCCCAGCAGCAGCTTCACCGCGATGGCGGCGCCGATCACAACAAGCGCCATCGTGGAGTATTCCGGCGCTTCGGGCCGGAGTATCCCCTTGACCGACTCGACAAAAGACGTGATGCCCGCGTAGAGCACGATGGCGGCGATGCTCATGGCGGTGAGGTACTCGATGCGCCCGTAGCCGAGCGGATGCTTCTTGTCCGGCTGCTTGGCAGCGAGCTTCGTTCCCGCGATGGTGATAACGGACGAGAGCGCGTCGCTCAGATTGTTCACGGCGTCGAGCACCATCGCCATGGAGTTGACCGTCAGTCCCATGACAGCCTTAAACGCCGCCAAAATAACGTTCGCCGCAATGCCGACGGCGCTCGTGCGCACGATCACGGCGTCCCGCGCCCCCTGCGTTTCAGAGAGCGCGGCGCCCTGCTTTTCTTCTCTCACGGTTGCAGTCTCCTTTCTTCCGTCACTCAAACGATCTCCACGACCTCGCCGACGTACATATCGTGGAGCGCGTCACCCGAGTAAAAAGTATTCGCGACCTCTGCCGCCATATTCTCCGGCTCCAGCCGCTGCCGAAAGAGCTTTCGGCACACAAGCGTGATCTCCGCCTCCTCAAACGTCGTCGACTGTCCCGCCGCCTTCGGCGTAAGCCCGCTGCCGTGTATTTTGTCCATGTCCCTGCCGGACTTCGCGCCGAGCACGCCGAGCGTCTTTTTATACTGCTCGGGGTAAAAGCTGACCGTAAAATAGTCCTCTTTGTCCATAAAGTCATGGGTAAATCGGGACGTGCGGACGTAAACCGTCGCCACCGGCCTGTTCCACAGCGTCCCGAGTCCGCCCCAGCTAATGGTCATGGTATTGAAACCGTCCGGCTTTCCCGCCGTCAGCAACGCCCACTTCTCGTCAAACTGGCTGAATATCTCCGTGTTGAACTGCATAAGCGTTACCTCCTGCTATTTTACTCGCTTATTCATATCATAATATATTATACCACATCGAGCCTGTATCGCAACGCCAAAAACATAAGAAATTCGATCCCTTTTTAAGGTTTGTCCCTTCCTTCTGCCGTGGCAGAAAGGCCCGAACGCTCGCCGCGCGGCATATAGGTCTGGCGGCGGCACAAACCGCGTCCAGCCTGTCCATTTCCGGCGCTTTCCCGTGGGGCGGCGTCAAAATGTGCGGGCGGAAAGTGCTTTCGTGTGCTTGTGCTTCACGATGTTACCTTCTGAAATGCTTTCGCATGAATTGACTTTCTCAGTACGTTTCTATCTTACCCCGCCTTCATCGCCACACCCCGCTCGGAAACGCCGTGGGATCGACGCTGTTGACGATGCCGCTGACCGAAACGCTCCGCAAAGCGCCGCAGCCCGCGAAGGCGTTCGCCTCGATGCTGTTGACGATACCGCTGATCGCGACAGACGACAGCGCCGCGCAGTTCTGGAACGCGCCAGCGCCGATGCGGTTCACGATGCCGGCGAACGTGAGCGAGGTCACGCCGCAGCCCTCGAAGGCGTGCGCGCCGATGCTGACGACGCCCGGAAGCTGAATGACGCGGACGTCGCTCCGATATGCCGCCCACGGCGTCTCGGCGCCGCTGCCGTAGTCGTACATCTCGCCCGTGCCGCTGATCGTCAGCACGCCGCCGGAGTAGCTCCACACGAGGTTCGGCCCGCAGGCGTTTCCGCTCACAGGCGGCGCGGGCGTGGGTGAAGGGGTGGGCATAGGCGTGGGCGTCGGCGTCGGCGTGGGTGAAGGGGTGGGCATAGGCATAGGCGTGGGCGTGGG
>JAWRIJ010000010.1:0-8193 GCA_040307975.1 Oscillospiraceae bacterium
CCGTCTTGCGGGTGCCCGCAAGACGATGACCTCTCTCCAACCGCGAAACCGTAAACTATCGCCGCACGGACAGGCGGCGCGAAAGGAGAAGGATCTATGGAACACAAGGTAAGGACAAAGGCGCTGAGCTGGCTTTTGACGCTGGCAATGGTCGTCGGCATGCTGCCGGGGTTCACCCTGCCGGTCAGCGCGGCGACAAGCGTTTCCTATCAGGAAGCGTTATGGGACGGTACTAAAGTGGTTTACACCACAAAAACCGCAGATGCTACGCCGGTTACAAGCTCGACCACCACGATGAGTGCTGGTTGGTATGTGGTCGACAGCAACGTTACCGTTTCCGGCCGGATCGAGATCAACGGAGCGGTTCATCTGATCCTCTGCGACGGGAAAACCCTGACGGTGACTGATGGTATTACGCTTCAAAATAATAATTCCTTATCCATATATGGGCAGACTGAAAATACCGGTAAGCTTGCAGCAACAGCTACTACTGATATATATTCCGGAATCGGACCTGTTACCGGTGTTCCGGTGGGAGATTTTGTTATGCACGGCGGAACCGTAGTAGCGACAGGAGCAAGTAGCGGTTGTGGCATCGGCGGAAGCGGTAATAGCCCCGGCTTTGCCGGCGGGAATGTGACTGTATATGGAGGCAATTTGAGAGCGATCGGCAGCTATGTGGGCGCCGGGATCGGAGGCAACAGTTCCGGAGGCCAAGGCGGAGCCGTGAGAATATATGGTGGTACCGTATATGCCGAAGGTAAAAGTAAAGTAGACGAACAGTATTATCCACCGATATTGGGAGGTGGATCTGGCAGTTATGAGTACTTTTATTATGCATCTGCCGGAATCGGCGGCGGCGAAGAAGGCGATGGCGGCACGGTGGAGATATATGGCGGTACTGTTGAGGCAGTCGGCGGTGGAGTATTAGATGGGAAAACCGCTTATGGAATAGGCTCCGGCTTGAAAAAAACAAATAATGGCACGCTTACTATCGCACAAGGCGCAACCATAACTACCGGAACCAACAGCGGAAGTGCTGCTATAAAGCATCAATCCTTTGCGGGAGGGGTTCTATCCGACGGGGATAGAACTCCATATATGAAGATCGAGTGGCTCCATTCACATTCTTGGTCTTACGCCGCCAGTAACAATACCATCACCGCAACCTGCAACGGCGAAGGCACCTGCCCCGTGGGAGAAAAGACGCTGACGCTCAACGCGCCGGACGCGGCCTATACCGGCAGCGCGTACAGCGGCGCTTCCCTCAGTAACGCATGGACGGCGGCCAACGACATGACCGCGCCGGGGAGCATCCAGTATGAGGGCGTCAGCCCCACGAGCTATGCCAAAAGCACCACCGCGCCGACCGATGTGGGTACTTATGAAGCGAGCGTGACCGTCGGCACCGAGACGGCGACGAAGCAGTTTAGCATCACCAAGGCGAATATCAGCCCCACCGTCAGCATGGCGGGCTGGACATACGGAGACACGGCAAGCGAACCGAGCGTCAGCGGCAACACGGGCAACGGGGATATGACCTACCAATACAAGGTCAGCACCGCCGACGACAGCACCTATACCACGACGAAGCCCACCGCCGCTGGGACATACACGGTCAAGGCGACGATTGCGGAGACGGCAAACTACAACGGCGGCACAGCGACTGCGGACTTTACCATTGCCAAGAAGTCCCTTACGCCCACGCTGACCGGCTCGGTCTCCAAGACCTACGACGGCACGATGACCGCCGCAACGGACGATCTGAGCATCACATTGGACGGCGTAGTAAACAGCGACGACGTTTCCGCAACCATCGGTTCCGCAACTTTTGACAATGCCAATGTCGGGGAGAACAAAACAGTCACGGCAAGCGGCATCGCTCTCGCGGGCGGCACGGCGGGCAACTACACGCTTTCAGCGACCACCGCGAGCGACAGCGTCGGCACGATCACCGCAAAAGCGCTGACCCAGAGCGACGTGACCATCATAATCGACCCGGCAAGCTATGTGTGGACGGGCAGTCCCATTGAGCCGACCAACGTGACGGTCAAGCTCGGAGACACCGAGCTGCCCGATACAGAGTACGACGTGGCATACACGGACAACACCAACATCGGCACAGCCGTTGCGACGTTCACCTTTAAGCACAACTGCTCCGGCACGGCGACGGCGAACTACTCCATCACCAAGGCGGCTCCGACCTACACCGCGCCCACGGCGAACAGCGGCCTGATCTACAACAAGACCGCGCAGGAGCTGATCACGGCGGGCAGCACCGCGGACGGCACGTTTTATTACCGCCTCGGAAGCAGCGGCGCGTGGTCGGCGGAGCTGCCGAAGGCGACGAACGCGGGCAGCTACGCCGTCTCCTACTACGTCAAGGGCGACAGCGACCACAGCGACGTCGGCAGCGAAGCGTCTCCGATCAGCCTCGGCGCCGTCGCCATCGCGCCGAAGGAAGTCGGCCTGACGTGGGAGAACACCGCCTTTTCCTACGACGGCAACGCCCATATCCCCACCGCGACCGCGACGAATTTGGAGACCGGCGATACCTGCACCGTGACGGTCATGGGCGCGAAGGCCGACGCGGGCAGCCATACCGCGGAGGCGACGGCGCTTTCCAACGCCAACTATAAGCTGCCCGCGAGCGCGACACAGAACTTCACCATCTCCGGCGCGAAGGTCGTCAACAACGACGGCAGCGCCGTGACCGCGCCCAAGAACGGCGATGCGCTCAAGGCGGTGCTTTCACCCACGGACGACGGCGATTCGTACCAGTGGTACCGCGGCAATACGGCGATCTCCGGCGCGACGGAGAAGACCTATACGCTGGGGGATGACGACGTCGGCAAGAACATCAAGGCCGTCATCAAAAAGGGCGGCACGGAGTATCCCTCCGCGCCCGTCGGCCCCGTGGCGCAGGTCCACAGCATTGTTGTCGCCGTCACGAGCGAAGCCGGTACTGACGTTACGCTGAAGCTGATGAAGGGCGCTGCGCAAATCGGCGTCAGCCAAACGGTCACTCTGACGGGGAGCGGCCCCTATACGGGGACGGGCACATTCACCGATGTGCCGGACGGCGTCTATAACATTGTGGCGACGCAGGGAACGAAAACCGTGACCGCTGCGGTGACGCTCACCGCCGCGGAGACCACCAAGAACGTGACGGTCACGATGCCGAGCGGCGACGTCAACTCGAAACTGGACGTCAAAAACGACGGCGTTCCTTCCGTGGTCGCCGGCGGCCTCGACAAAGAGGCGGAGAAAAACAAGGAGGACGGTCATAACGTCACCATCACAATGACGGTGGAAAATGAGTCCGCCGCCACGAGCGAGGCGACAGCCATCCAAGCGCAGGCGGCGACGACCGAGACGGCGGGCAAGGGTGCGCCGACCATGACCTATTTGGATATCACCGTGACAAAGCAGGTCGACGCCGATCCCGCCGAGCCGGTTCATGAAACGACGGACGTTATCGAGCTGATCATCCCGTTTCCGGTCGCGGGGCGCACGGTCTGGATGTGGCGCAACCATCAGGGCAGCGTCCAAACGCTTTTGAACAACACGAGCCACGGCGAAGGCACCTTCTGGACGGACGCGGCGAATGATCTGATCCACGTGTACGCGAAAAAGTATTCCGTTTATGCCATCGGCTATGTGGAGGGCGCGATTTCCAACACGCCGACCTCTTCGGGCGTCGGCAGCGGCTGGACGGCTCTCCCGACGCGCTATCAGCTTGAAACCGAGCGGACGGAGCACGGCACGACGGAGGTGTCGCACAAGGAGGCGTCCACGGGCACAAAGGTCATCATTACGCCGAGGCCCGACAAGGGCTATGAGGCGGCTTCCGCGACCGTGCGCGACAAGGACGGCAAGCTCGTCCCCGTCACGAAGGAGAAGGACGGCACGTGGAGCTTCACGATGCCCTCGGGCAAGGTTACGATCAGCGTGAGCTACTCAAGGGCGGTCGTCACGCCCGCCGATACGGGCGTGGCGGACTGGCTCATCACCGACGAGCACATCGCCTATCTCAACGGCTACGACGAGGACGGCGTTTTGACGATCCACCCGAAGGGCAACATCACGCGCGCGGAGGTCGCCGCGATCTTCTACCGCCTGCTCAGGAACAAAAACGTGGCGGTCACGAAGAGCTACGCCGACGTTCCGGAGAGCGAGTGGTACGCGCAGGCGGTGGGCGTGCTGTCGAGCCTCGGCATTCTCAACGGCTACGACGAGGGCGACTTCCGGCCGCGGAATCCCATCACGCGCGCGGAGTTCGCGACCATCGCCACGCGCTTTGCGAAGGCGACGGGCGGCACGGCGGGCTTCCTTGACGTACCGGGCAGCCACTGGGCGCACGGCAACATCGCCACGGCGGCGGATTACGGCTGGGTGAGCGGCTACGGCGACGGCAATTTCGGGCCGAACGGCAACATCACGCGCGCCGAGGTGGCGGCCATCGTCAACCGCATGCTCGGGCGTAAGGCGGATCAGGAGTGGGTACGCGCCAATCAGGACAAGCTCAAGAGCTTTTCCGATCTGCGGGACGCGAAGCAGTGGTATTACTTCGACATGATCGAGGCAAGCAACGCGCACGACTTCACGATTCGCGACGGCGTGGAGACGTGGACGAAGTAACCCAAGATAAGCAGACGGCGCAAGCGTCGTCTGCTTATCTTTGTTACCTTGCCGCGTTCTCGCAGTACCGCATGACGATCGCCGCGATCTGCGCGCGGACGGCGCTGCCCCGCGGAGCGAGGAGAACGTTGCCGTTTTTCTTGGGAAAATGAGGTGAGCATTATAAAAGACGGGAAAAAACCTGACCCGAATACGGTGCATCCGATTGCGGGGTATGATAAAGAGATCTATATAAAGCCAGCGGTTCAGAATCCAAACATTCTGGTCGGGGATTTTAGCTATATCGCGGATTCGGATTTTGAGAGCCATGTGACACATTTCTATCCGTGGAGCAGGGATAAGCTCATCATTGGAAAGTTCTGCCAGATTGCGGCCGGCGTCGAATTTGTGATGAACGACGCCAATCACCAGATGAACGCGGCGTCGACGTTCCCGTTTTACACGTTGGAAGGCTGGGATATGCAAACGCCCGCTCCGTCTGATATGCCGTACAAGGGCGATACCGTGATTGGCAATGATGTATGGATCGGTCAGAACGCGGTGATCCTGCCGGGTGTTCACATTGGCGACGGCGCGATCATTGGCGCGAACAGCGTTGTGGGAGATGGCGTTGCGCCATATACCGTTATGATCGGGAATCCGGCAAGGGTGCTGCGGAAGCGTTTTGACGATGAGTTGATCGCCCTGCTGCTCCGTTTCAAATGGTGGGATAAAAGTATAGAAGAAATTAACGGCCTAATCCCGATTCTGACCTGTGGCGATTTGGAAAAGGTCAAAAAGGAACTGAAGGAAAAAGTGTGATCGCGCGGATTGCGTGGGTTAAGGCGTCGGATCGGCGCCTTCGGCTGTCCTCTGCTTTTAGAAGTATGGGGAAAGCATGCTCGCGCGGGCGGACGAGGCTGCCTCATAGGCATGTAAATAGAGAGGAAGGAGCGTTACCATGTTTTCAGTCAGAGGCCCGAAATTCAAGTATTTTGCGCTCGTCATGGCGGTGATTGCCATTGTTGCCGGCGTGTATCTGACGTTTTTCCACTCCGCGGGATTCGTCAAGACACAGGCGACCATCGTATCCATCGTGGAGGAGCCGAAGATGTTTGAGAGCGATGATACGACCTACACCGTCACGGTGGAGTATGTCGCGGACGGAGCACGCTACACATCGACGCTGGACTCCTACAGCCCGTCCTATAAGGAGGGCAAGACCATCAACGTCCTCTATGATCCCCAAAACCCCTCCGTCGTACACGGCGGAAGCATGGGCTTTGGCATCTACGCGATGGTGATCGGCGTTGCTATTATCGCGTTAGTGGCCGTCTCCGGCGCGAAGACCAAACAGGCGAAGGCGGAGCTGGAGGAGATCAAGGCGCGGCGCGGCGGAACGCTCTACGCGCCCTCCGCCAAGGGGACGGATCGGGAGGTCTACTTCCTGACGGACGTCGGCACGCCAAAATACGGCCACCGCATCGAGGACAAGAACCGCAAGGTGCTCTATGAGGCGAAAATGACCAAATTCTCGATCACGACGCCGTTTGGCTTTGACTTCATCGACCACGAGCACGGCACTGTGACGCCGCATTTGGTGGGGCATGAGGAGAGGACGGAGTGGAATTCGTTCCTGCTCGACAACCACTACACCTTTGATTTGGACGGCGAGGACGTTTGGAAGCACCTCAAGCGAAACGGCGTCAGCGTCGAGACCGAGCGCATGGAGGGGACGGTCTGGCCGCGCTACCGCGTTTCGCGGGACGGGGAGGAGATCGCGATCATCGAATCCACCAGCCAGTATGTCCATGAGGAAGATGAGGAAGAGCACAAGGTGATGAAAAAGCTCGCGGTACGGGGCTTCTACCGCATTTGGACGCGGGAGGAGAACCTTGACCTCGTATTTGTCACGACGATGGCGTTCGCCCGCAGCGGCGCGCTCAACGACGAGGGCGGCGGCTACGGCAAGATGATTAGGCAATCGCTCAAAAAGAGCTTCGGCAAACAGTAAGGGCAATCGCGCGGGCGGCGCGCGGTTCAATAAGACAAAATGGGAAAACTGTTGAAGTGGACAAAAGATCGGCAAGCTGCCTGCTACGGCCTGTTGACGAGCAATATTAACAAAAAACGAGACTTGCAGACGGCAAGTCTCGTTTTTATTGTTATTGACTTTTCCGATTCAATGCGTTACACTACGAAAGAATTCTTTTGAAAGGAAGAGACACCATGAAGAAGTTCCTTAGTTTCACTCTTGCACTCGCGATGGTTCTTGCCCTCGCCGCCTGCGGCGGAAAGAGCAACGCGCCGGCCGGCAACGCGCCCGCCGCGAACGCTCCCGCTGCCAACGCGCCCGCCGCCAGCACTCCTGCGGCGCCCGCCGACGCGACGCCTGACGCGGCAAAGCCCCACATCGGCATCATCACCGGCTCGGTTTCCCAGTCCGAGGACGACCGCCGCGGCGCGGAGGCGTTCCAGGCGATGTACGGCGAGGATATGGTCAAGCTGGCCATCTACCCCGACAACTTCACCGAGGAGCTGGAGACCACCATCCAGACTATCGTCAACATGTCCGATGACCCCGACATGAAGGCGATCATCGTCAATCAGGCGGTGCCCGGCACGACCGAGGCGTTCCGTCAGATCAAGGAACGCCGCCCCGACATCCTCTGCATCGCCGGCGAGGCGCACGAGGATCTGCCGGAGATCGGCTCCGCCGCCGACCTCGTGTGCAACAACGACTTTGTCGCCCGCGGCTACCTGATCATCCGCACCGCCCATGAGCTGGGCTGCGACACGTTTGTGCACATCTCCTTCCCGCGCCACATGTCCTATGAGACCATGAGCCGCCGTGTGGCGATCATGAAGGCGGCGTGCGAAGAGTTCGGCATGACGTTCGTGCTCGAGACCGCTCCCGACCCCACCACCGACGTGGGCGTTGCCGGCGCGCAGGCGTATATTCTTGAAAAGGTGCCCGAGTGGGTCGACAAGTACGGCAAGAACGCCGCCTATTTCTGCACCAACGACGCGCACACCGAGCCTCTGCTCAAGCAGCTTCTCGCTTACGGCGGCTACTTCATCGAGGCTGACCTGCCCTCCCCGACGATGGGCTATCCCGGCGCGCTGGGCATTGACCTGACCGCCGAGGCGGGCGACTATGCCAAGATCCTTGCCAAGGTCGAGCAGGCGGTCGTGGAAAAGGGCGGCGCCGGCAAGTTCGGCACTTGGGCGTACTCCTACGGCTACACCGTGTCCGCGGGCCTTGCCCAGCACGCGCTCAACGTCATCAACGGCGAGAGCGAGCTGCTCGACATCGACGACATCTCCAAGGCGTACGAGGTCTTCTCTCCGAACGCCGCGTGGAACGGCTCCAATTACACCAACGCGGAGACCGGCGTCAAGGCGGACAACACCTTCCTGATCTATCAGGATACCTATATCATGGGCAACCCGGGCAAGTACATGGGCTCCACCTCCGTCGAGGTCCCCGAGAAGTACTTCACCATCAAGTGATCGAACGGCAGTAACGTTTGCGCACGAAGCGGGAGGGAGGAAACTCCCTCCCGCTCCGAC
>JAWRIJ010000011.1:0-8196 GCA_040307975.1 Oscillospiraceae bacterium
GCGGGGGCTCCCGCTTTATCTATCGTGACCGTTGTTTTCCGTTCAGACCTCCTCGGTCGTCTCAATCAGGCCGTAGCCCTCGTCGTTGCGTTTGTAGACGACGTCGACGGAGTCGCTCTCGGTGTTGCGGAAGACGAAGAAGCTGTGGCCGAGCAGGTTCATCTGCAAAATGGCTTCCTCCACGCTCATCGGCTTGACGGCGAAGCGCTTGGTGCGCACGACGTCGAAATCGCGCTCCTCCTGCACGTCGAACTCCTCGGGTACCTCGGCCTTGATGGAGCCTTCGCGCAAATTCTTGGCAAGGCGCGTCTTGTTCTTGCGGATCTTGCGGTCGATCTGCTGCTCGCAGGAGTCGATCGCGCCGCGCATATCGCCGTCCGGATCCTCGGCGACGGCGCGGAACATCGTGCCGTCCGGGCTTCTGAGCATGACCTCGACCACGCAGCGGTTCTTCTTCTCGACGGCGAACGTCACCGTGGCGTCCGGCTCGTTGCGGAAGTACTTGTCAAGCTTGCCGATCTTCTTCTCGGCGTAGGCCTTGACGGTGTCGTTGAGGGAAATTTTTTTGCAGGCAAATGTGAATTTCATACGCTGCGCTCCTTTCGAACTGTGCTTTCGGTAAAGCAGATAGAGGGTGACTTGATTATAACACACTTCACCAAAATGTCAAATGGGGCGCGGGAATTTTTTGGCCTCATTGGGCAAAACGACGAAAAGAAACGCCTCGACCGCGTTCGACGTGTTTTCGCGGATGAGCCGTATATACTGCGTACCGGAAGCTTTCCAATATCCCACCCACTTTTTGAGCCGCTGTCATGCACTGACGGCGGCCCCTTTTTATTGTATTTCAAATTTGAAGAAATCTCAGTGGCTCACGTCGTAGAAGTCCTTTTGACCCGGTGAGACCATGCCGAGCTGCTCGCGGGCAAGCTGGCAGAGGTATTCGGGATCCTCCGCGCGGCCGAGCGCCGCCTCAAGCGAGCGGTTCTCCTGCTCCTGACGGGCGACCTGAGCGGCGAGGGCGCTCTGCTCCGCGTGTGCGGCGGTGAGCTTGCCGCGAATGCTCATCAACTGGTACCCCACCGTGAACAGCAGGATCAGAACGAGAAGCACCGCGAACGCGCCCGCGCGCGTTTTCGATTTTGCCACCATACCGGACGCCCTCCCATCTTTCGGCGCGCCGACGCGCTCGCAGCGCGTAGTGCCCGTACGCGTCTATTATAAGAGAATGCCTGAAAAAAAGAAAGAGCCTTTTGCCAACTTTATGTAAATTTCTATGAAGTTTTTTAAATGAATTGAGAGGAATGTGCAAAATCCGCAATAGTTCAAAGAATACGCGCGCCCAAAAGTCCCAAAGCGGGCGCAGCATCGGCGCGAACACACGCGCGTAAAGCAACGCGCCCAGCGCGGCGGCGGCGACGGCGTACAGCCGCAGCTCCCCATCCCCGACACGCAAGGCGAAAAGAAAGCCCGCTGCCGCGCACGCGACGCAAAACATCGCGTCGAGCGCGTGGGTGAGAGAAGCGCGCTTTCGCTTTCGCAGACGCAGCGCGCGCAACAGATCATACACCAGCGCGAGCGCCATGCCAAGCAGCATCGCCGCCGCG
Source organism: Oscillospiraceae bacterium (assembly GCA_040307975.1). GTDB lineage: Bacteria > Bacillota > Clostridia > Oscillospirales > Oscillospiraceae > Hominicoprocola. The sequence continues at coordinate 1,608 of JAWRIJ010000011.1, forward strand.
AGCAGACGCGCCTGCGCTCCGATTGCGACCTCCATGTCAGATCCCGAGCAGGCGTGTCAGCAGCCCGCCGCCGCGCGGGCTTCCGGCGTCCTCGTAGCTCAGCGCGTCCACGCGCCCGTCGACGTGCAGCTCGCCGCCGTCAAGGCTGAGCTTGTCGATGTGCAGGCTTTCGCCGGAAACGATGAGCGTGCCCTCGGCAGTGTTCATGACGATCTCATTTTCATCGAAGCGGTCGACGTCCTCGACGCCGGAGACGGTCAAACGGTCGCGCCCGTCAAGTGTGACGCGGTGCGGCGCGGCGGTGGAAAAATCAGTATCGTAAGGCATAGCGCATCTCCTTTCGTGGAAAAAGAAACGGTGTTCCATACATTGTACGGGACACCGTTTTGAAATATGACGCCTTTACGGCGCGATCTCGCGATACATCATCGACGCCTCCGCCTTGCCGGCGGTTTCCTGCACGCTCACGACCTCGACCGAAAGCGCGCGTTCGCCGAAGCGGACGGTGATCTTGTCGCCCTCTTTCACGTCGTAGGAGGCGCGAGCGATTTTACCGTTGACCTCGACGCGCCCCGTGTCGCAGGCTTCGTTTGCGACGGTGCGGCGCTTGATGAGGCGCGATACCTTCAAATACTTGTCAAGTCTCATGTTGTTCTCCTTGCTTGGCCTGCTTCCAAAGCGCCGCCAATTCCCCGTTTGAAAGCTCGTCCGTCGTCTTGCCCCGCGCGGCGGCAAGCTCCTCGACGGTGCGGAAGCGGCGGATGAATTTCTCACAGGCGGCGTTCAGCGCGTCCTCGGGATCGACGCCGCGATAGCGGCCCGCGTTCACCGCGGCGAACAGCACGTCGCCCAGCTCCTCTTCCACGTTGGCGTTGGTTTCCACCGCCTCGCGCAGCTCACGGACCTCTTCTTCCAGCTTTGCAAGCGAGCCGTCCGCGTCGCGGAAGCGGAAGCCTGCCTTCTCCGCCTTGCTTTGCAGCTTGTCCGCGCGCCAAAGCGCGGGCAGCGAGCGCGCGACGGCGTCCAGCGCGTCGGCGGCGGTTTTCTGCCCCTTCTCCGCGCGTTTGAGCGTTTCCCAGTTGGCGAGCACCTCGTCGCTGCTCTCCGCCTTGACGTTGCTGAACACATGAGGATGGCGGTAGAGGAGCTTGCGCACGACGTGGTCGGTCACATCAATGGTGGTGAAGCGTCCCGCATCCTCCTCAATGTGGATATTGAAGAGTACCTGCATGAGCATGTCGCCCAGCTCCTCGCACATCATGGAGGGATCGTCGCGGTCGAACGCCTCGGCGGCCTCATACGCCTCTTCCAAAAAGTTGCGGCGGTTGCTTATGTGCGTCTGTTCACGGTCCCACGGACAACCGCCCGGCGCGCGCAGGATGCGTAGCAGCGCGACGAGATCGTCCATGTCGTAGACGGGTTTTTCGGGAAAGGATACCATAACGTGTTCCTCACTTGATATGCAGCAGCCGGGCGAGCTTTTCGCCCTTGGGCAGCAGCATGAGATCTTCGCGGGAGATGACGCGCAGCCCCACGACCAACGCGCCGTAAACGACCACCGCCAGCACGACCGCCGCCCCTACGCACACGAGGTTGCTAAGCCCGCGCGCGTAAAGCAGCGCGTAGCAGAATTTGGCGCAAACCGCCATAATGAGCGACGAGGCGAGCGGCTTGGTGAACAGCGCGAAGTAGTTCGGCTTATCCCGAACAAGCAGCCACACAAAAAAGAGATTGACCGCCGTGGACAGCACAAAGCACACGAGCGTGCCGATGGGCGCGGCGTGGATATGAATGGACGGCACCGCCGCAAGGTTGTAGTTGAGCACAATTTTCACAATGCCGCCGATGAGCATGCTCAAAATCGGCACCTTGACCGCATTGTGCGCCTGTAAAATAGAGTTCGAGATGAGCGTCAGGCACACAAAGAGCGACGCGATGCCGAGCACTGCGAGCAGCTCGCCGCCGAGGACCACGTCGTAGCGCGGATAGCAAAGGCGCGTGATCGGCTCGGCAAGCGCCCACAGCCCCAGCCCCATCGGGAACGCGAGCAGCGCCGTGACGCGCAGCGACGCGTTCGTGACGAGCGTGCTTTGGGCGCGGTCGCGCGCGGCGAGCGCGCCGGAAAGCGTCGGGATGACGGACGCGGTCAGCGCCACCATCAGCGATGCGGGCAGGTTGTAGAGCTTCATCACCGCGCTGTACGTGCCGTAGAGCTTGCGCGTTTCATTGAGCGTGTAGCCCAGCGCGTTTTGAAGCTGCCCCTGCACGAGAGAGGTGTCGATCAGCGTAATGACGGATACCATCGACGATGAGATCGTGATTGGAACGGCAATGGCAATCAGGCGGCGCAAGATCGTGCCGGACGCGTCCGGCACGTCGCTCGTGCGCGGGGAAACACGGTGGAGCAGGTAGTCGACGATCATATACAAAAGCGCCAGCACCGTGCCGATGGTCACGCCCGCGATCGCGCCCGCGGCGGCGACGGACTCGCCGCGCCCGAGGGCAATGAAGTGCTTGGCAAGCGCGAGGCCGATGAAGAGCTTGCACAGCGCCTCCATGACCTGTCCCACGGCGGTGGGCGTCATGCGGAACGTGCCCTGCGCGTAGCCGCGGAACGCGGACAGGCATCCCACGCACACGACGGCGGGCGCCAGCACGCGGATGCCGTAGGCGGCGTTGGGGTTGTGCAGCAGACCCGCGCACCACTTGTTGCCAAACCACATGATGAAAAACGACAGCGCGCCGAGCGTCAGAAACGCCGCGAAACTCACGCGGAAGATGCCGCGCGCCTGACGCTCGCGGTGGAGCGCGTTCGCCTCCGAGACCATCTTGGAAAGCGCGACCGGCAGCCCCGCCGTCGAGATGACGAGCAGCGCGGAATAGATGTTGTAGGCGTTGTTGAAGTCCGCCGCGCCCGCATCGCCGAGAATGTTAAAGAGCGGGATGGCAAACACCGCGCCAATGACCTTGACGACGGCAATGCCCGCGGCGAGCACCGCCGCGCCGCCAAAAAAGGATTGCTTTTTGCTCTGAGCCATAGACCGACCTTTCCGCGGCTACCGCGCCGCGTCGGCGTAAAACGCCGCAAATTCGTTCAGATTCGCGCGCCATTTCTCGCTTCGCTCGATGTACTCCTTGGGATACTTCGCGTTGAACACGCGGCGGATAACGGGATTCGCCGCCGTGCCGCCGACCATCTTGGTCGAGCCGCCCGCGCCGAGCGAGAGGATGCCGTGCAGCTCCTCCATGATATAGATGTTGTAGAGGCACTCTGCGTTTGGCTGCGTCCAGCCCACGTTTTCAAAGCTCCCCGACATGTATTTCTGCCGGTAGAGGTAGTAGGGGGCATATCCATGTTTACGCAGCGTTTCGTTCGCGTAGTCCAGCATCCGCGCGACTGTCTCCGCGTCCGGCACGCGCGTATCCGGCGTATCGCGCTCCGCGGTCAGGCGGCTGCCGCGCTTGAGAGACAGCGTGTGTATCGTGATGTTGTCCGCGCCCAGCGTCAGGCACTCGTCGAGCGAGCGAGCAAAGCGTTCGCTTGTGTCGGCGGTCAGTCCCGCGATGAGGTCCATGTTGACGTGCGCAAAGCCTGCGTCCCTCACCTGCGCCATCGCGCGGCGAATATCGTTCGCCGTGTGGCGGCGGCCGATGGCGGCGAGCACGGTATCGTCCATCGACTGCGGGTTGACGCTCACGCGCGTGACGCCGTGCGCGCGCAGCACCGCGAGCTTCTCCGCCGTGATGGTGTCGGGCCGACCCGCCTCGACGGTCTTTTCCTCAAAGGAGGCGAAATCGAAGTGCGTTTCAAGCGCGGCGAGGAGCTTGTCCATCTGCGGCGCGGTCAGCGTCGTCGGCGTGCCGCCGCCCATGTAAAAGGACTTGACGTGAAGGCTTGAATCCTTCGCCATTGCCCCCGCCGCCGCGATCTCTTCGCAAAGCGCGTCCAAATACGGTTCGACCATGGCAAAGGTCTTCTCCACGCTCTGCGCGACAAAGCTGCAATAGGCGCAGCGCGTCGGGCAGAACGGAATGCCGACGTAGAGGGAGATGTCGTCGGGGCGGAGCGCTTCGGCGGCGCGCAGTCCCGCCTCCGCCGCCTCGATGGCAAGCGTTCGCCGCGCGGGTGTAACGCGGTAGGTCTCCGAAAGCTCTCTCTCGGCGTGCTCGCGCCCGCCCTCGCGCAGCAGCGCGAGCGCCACCTTTGTCGGGCGAACGCCCGTGAGGCTGCCCCACGGCGGCGTCAGGCCCAGCGCGTCCGCCGCCGCGCCGAAAAAGCTCAACCCCAACGCGTGGCGGCGCTGCCCCTCCCGCGCGTATTCGTCGCCGGAGAGGGGGTGGGCGTAGGCGCAGCGCGCCGTTTTGCCGTCATAGGACAGCTCGGTCGTGAATTCGACGCGCTCCGCGTCCTCCGCCCTCTCCACGCGCGCCCAGCGCACATCGTCCGGCGAGACCTCGCCGTAGACAGGGCGTTCGTCGGGAAAGAGCGCGAGCAGACTTTGCTCCAGCGCGTATTTTTCATTGTGTCCGATGAGGCAGAGCTTCATAGGTTCCTCAGATACAGATTGTATTGGCGCTCGCGCGCGAGCGTCGAGGTCTCCCCGTGACCGGGGAGCACGGTATAGTCGCCGTCCAGCCGCGCGAGACGCGCGAGCGAGTCAGGCATCCTCTCCGGCTGCGCGCCGGGCAGGTCGATGCGCCCCATCGAGCCGGCAAAGAGCGTGTCGCCGGTAAAGAGGACACGCCGCTCCCCCTGAACGCAGGAGAGGCAGACCGAGCCGCCTGTATGCCCGGGCGTGTGCAGCACGCGGAGCGTAAGGCTCCCGAGCGTCAGCTCATCGCCCTCGTCGTAGAAATTGAGTTCGCCGCCGAGCTTTTCGTCGAGCGGGAAGCCGTACATCCCGACCGTACCCTTGTCGAGCGCGTGGATGTAGACCGCCGCGTCGGGGAAAAGCTCGTGCAGGCGCGGCACGGCAAGCGTATGGTCGCGGTGACCGTGCGTGAGCAGGATATAGCGGAGCGACACGCCCTCTTCGCGCAGCGCGTCCGCGAGTGTCTCCGCCTCGTCGGCGGGGTCAATGATCGCCGCCTCGTTGGTCTCCTCGTCCGTGAGGATGTAGCAGTTGGTGGCAAGCTCGCCAAGGATACAGCGAATGATCTTCATGCCGTTCCTCCGTTATTTGAGATCGTCGGTATCCACGACGAGCGTGAACGGGCCGTTGTTCACCGATTCGACCTCCATGTGCGCGCCGAACTCGCCGGTTTCGACGTGATAGCCCTTTTCCCGGCAAATCGCGACAAAGCGCTCATAGAGCGGGATAGCGGTCTCGGGGCGCGCGGCGCTCAAAAACTCGGGCCGCCGCCCCTTGCGGCAGTTGCCGTAGAGCGTAAACTGCGAAACGACGAGAATTTCCCCGCCTACGTCGTCGAGCGAGAGGTTGATCTTATCGTTCTCATCGTCGAAGATGCGCAGCGAGCACAGCTTGTCCGCGAGCTTTTGACATTGGACTTCGGTGTCGGCGTGCGTGACGCCGAGCAGGATGAGGAACCCCTCGCCGATCTGCCCGACGGTCTCGCCGTCCACCCGTACGGTTGCGCTTTTCACTTTGGATAATACTGCTCTCATGTGGAAAACCTCAATAATTCGCCGCGGGCGAATGAATTTCAATCGTTTTTTGCCGCGACCTGCGCGTGGCAAAAAACACTTTGCGCGGAGCGCCCGTGCGCCGTCGGCGTGCGGGAAGCGCAGCGCGGGGGATTCTAAAAGGGGGACCTGTCCCCCTTTTAAGCTTTTATCCCGCGGGCCGCTCAACCTTCATCACGCCGCTGATTTGATTGAGCTTGCGCATCAGCGCCGAAAGCTGCTCGCTGCCGGAGACAAAGACGCTGAGCTTGACAAGCGCCGAGCCGTCGGGCAGGACGCTCGCGTTGAGCCCCTGCACGCGGATTTGGGTGGTCGAGAGCGCGGCGGAGATGTCGAGCACGAGGTTGAGACGGTCCTTGGCGTAGACGTCGAGCGAGGTAGAGTACGCCTCGCGCACATCGTCGCCCCACGAGACCTTGATCCAGCGCCCCGCGTCCTCGCTGCGGCGTTCCGGGGAAGCGTTGGGGCAGTCCGCGCGATGCACCGACACACCGTAGCCGCGCGTGATAAAGCCAACGATTTTGTCGCCGGGGACGGGTGTGCAGCACTTGGAGAACTTGACGAGGCAGTTGGAAAGCCCCTCGACCACGATGCCCTGCTCGCTCTTCGAGCGGCGCGGCGCGCGCGATTTTGCGGCGTCCTCCTCGGGTGCGGCGGCGTCTTTTTCCGCCTGCTGCGCGCGTTTGAGGCGCATGATCTCCTCGTGGATGCGGTTGACCGCCTTCTGCGCGGTGAAGCCGCCGTAGCCGATGGCGGCGTACATGTCCTCGATGGTGCTGTAGGGCAGCTTTTTGAGGAGCGCCGTCTCCAGATCCGTGCCCGCGACCGCCGAGAGTGGCACGCCGACATGCCTGAGCTCGGATTCAAACGACGCGCGGCCCGCGGCGATGTTCTCGTCGCGTTTTTCCTTCTTGAACCACTGGCGGATCTTGCTGCGCGCCTCGC
>JAWRIJ010000012.1:0-31015 GCA_040307975.1 Oscillospiraceae bacterium
CAGGAAGCGCGTCCTTTGGAGGCGCTTCTTCTTTTGTGAGGAAATGATGATCAGGCAAGACCGGCTTTGGGACGGCGGCCCCGCCTTCTATTTTGATCCCGCGCGCTTTCCGCCGACGACGGACTCCTTCGCGCTGGGTTATTTCGCGCGTCCCAAGCGTGAAGACGCAGTTTGCGGCCTCGGCTGCGGCGCAGGGCTCGTCGAAACGCTGCTTTGCGCGCGCGAGCCGTCGCTGCGCGTTTTCGGCGTCGAGCGGGACGCGGACGCGCTCGCGCTCATGCGCCGCACATTCGCGGAAAACGGCTGGGGCGCGGACCTGCGCGTCGGAGATTTGCGCGTCGCCGCCTCCCTGCCCCACGCCGGCTCGATGGACTATTGCGTGTGCAATCCGCCCTACTTCCCTGTCGGCGGCGGCAAGCACGCCAAGGGTGAGGTACGGCAGGCCGCGCGCGAAGAAACGCTTTGCTCGCTCTCTGACGTCTGCGCCGCGGCAAAGCGCGTCCTGCGCTATGGCGGCGGCTTTGCGCTGGTGTACCGCCCCGAGCGGCTGACCGACCTGCTGTGCGCCCTGCGCGCCCACGGCACGGAGCCGAAGCGGCTGCGCTTTGTCGCACAGTCGCCCGACGCCGCCCCCACGCTCGCGCTCGTCGAGGCGAAACGCGGCGGCAGGTCAGGGCTCCGTATCGAGCCGCCGCTCATTGTGGGCAGCGAAGAATGGGACAAGGTCTATTTTCGATAAGGTTTTGTGTAAAAAAGGAAGCGCAGCGGAAAAAACGCTGCGCTTCCTTTTGAATTGCGTTACATGAAGTAGTTGACGCCCGCCTTGTAATCGTTCAGGATCTTGTCGTCAAACTTGTCGCCCCAGTCGTTCCAATCCGGGGTCTTCTCCTTGATGTACTTGCCGATGCGGTCCGTCTCGTTCTCCCACACCTTGTGCATGGTGTTGTACGCGGCGGCGCGCTTGGACGGGTCGACGTCCTTGAGGTGCTCCTGAATGAGCTTGTTGCGCTCCTCGCCCTCTTTGGACTTCTCCGCTTTGGTCTTCTTTCCGGCGCTCTCTTTCGCATTCTTGAGCGCCAGATCCTGCATCGCACGGGTCGCCTTGTCGGAGATCGGGGTATAACGCTCGCGCACAGAAAAAGCGGTCGACGCCGTGCTTGCGCCGGAGGTTTGCTTCGCGTTCTGTGCGGCGCTCTTCCCGTTCGCCTGTTTCACGCCCTGCGCGGCGGCTTTGGCGTCCGCGCGGGTCGTCTGCTTCGCACCGCCCGCGGCGTTCTGCACGCGCATCGTGTACTGCGCCATCTCGCGCACGGTGCGTCCCTGCATTCCAGAGATGCCCATGCTTTGCAGCATACCGGCGACGGCGTCGTTTTCGCTCCGCCCCTGCAGCGCAAGGCTGTCGACGTTCGAGAGCTGTGCTTTCATCTGTGAGCGATAGTCGCCGCTCGCGCCGCGGTTGATGAATTTATATATCATCTGCTGGTTGCGCGCCAATTGATTGACATTCATTTTATCACGCCCCCTGTTCAGACGCCGCTCCGATTTTGCTCTCTTATATTCTTATATTATATATATGCCTTTTTCCACTGTCAAGCGCTTTTTAATACGCGACGCCCCAATAGATATCGGTCGTGCACTCCTTGCCGCACACGGGGCACTTGCCCGCCGTTCCGCTCTGCTTGAGCGGCATGCAGCGGGAAGAAACGCCCGCCTTTTCCTTCATAGCAAGCTCGCACTCAAGGCTGCCGCACCACTTCGTGCGCGCGAAGCCGCCCTTGCCCTGCGCCATGTCGCGCACCTCCTCCCACGACGTGAAGTCGAAGGTGTTGTCCTCGAGGTTCTTCTTCGCCATGGCATACATATTGTTGTGGATATCGTCGAGCAGCTTTTTCACCGTGTCCGCGATGCCGTCGATGTTTGCGAACACCTTCTCACCGTTGTCGCGGCGCACAAGGCAGCACTGACCGTTTTCAAGATCGCGCGGTCCGAGCTCAAGGCGGATGGGCACGCCGCGCATCTCGTACTCGGCGCATTTCCAGCCCATCGACTGCTCGGAATCGTCGAGCTTGACGCGAACATCGGCGGCGCGGAGCGTCTCAAGGATGCCCTTGACGCTCTCAAGCACGGCGGGGTTCTTATGCGCGGCGATGGGAATGGCGACGAGCTGCGTCGGCGCGACGCGGGGCGGCAGGACGAGTCCGTTGTTGTCGCTGTGCGTCATGATGAGGCCGCCGATCAGGCGCGTGGACGCGCCCCACGAGGTCTGGAACGGGTATTGAAGCTTGTTGTCGCGGCCCGTGAAGGTCACGTCGTAGGCGCGCGAGAACTTATCGCCGAAATAGTGGCTCGTGCCGGACTGGAGCGCCTTGTGGTCCTTCATCATGCACTCGACGGTGTAGGTCGCCTCGGCGCCTGCAAACTTCTCCTTGTCGGTCTTGCGCCCCTTGACGACGGGCATGGCGAGAACGTTTTCACAAAAGTCGGCGTAGCAGTTCAGTTGCTGCTCGGTCTCCGCCATCGCCTCCTCGGCGGTCTCGTGGATGGTGTGGCCCTCCTGCCACCAAAACTCGCGCGAGCGCAGGAACGGACGCGTCGTCTTTTCCCAGCGGATCACGGAGCACCACTGGTTGTAGAGCATCGGGAGCTGGCGATAGGTTTGGAGCACGCTGTGCCAGTGGTCGCAAAACATCGTCTCGGAGGTAGGCCGGAACGCGAGGCGCTCCTCCAACTGCTCGCTGCCGCCCATCGTGACCCACGCGACCTCGGGCGCGAAGCCGTTGACCAGCTCGCCCTCCTTCTTCAGCAAGCTCTCCGGGATGAGCACGGGCATCGCCACGTTGGTATGCCCCGTCTTTTTAAACTCCGCGTCCATCAGGCGCTGGATGTTCTCCCAGATCGCGTAGCCATACGGACGCAGGATGGTAAAGCCCTTCACGCTCGAATACTCCACGAGCTCCGCCTTGCGGCAGATGTCGGTGTACCATTGCGCGAAGTCCTGCTCCATGCTGGTGATCGCTTCCACTTTCTTGTCCTGTGCCATCTCATATCTCCTTTGGCTGTTGTGATTTCCGATGTATTATAATAACATAAGTGGGAAAAGTCAAGATAAGCAGCGGGCGCGGGAACTTTTTTCAGACCGTCTCCGTCTGAACGGATACCAAAACCCAAGGAGGAAAACAAAACGTGAAACGAATCATTGCATTTCTGCTCTGCCTGTGCTTTGCCCTCAGCGGCTGCACACAGAGCAAATCGCCTTCGCTGACGCAGGACCCGCCCGGCGCAAAGCCTGCGCCCATGCCCACACCTCTCGCGGCGGCCAAAAGCTTTGACCGGCTCGCGCTTGCGCTCGCCGAGATGCCGGAGCTGCCCGAGGAGCCGGACGAAGCCGCGCTTTGGGAACAGATGGACGGCAAGAGCGCCGACGAGCAGAACAAGCTCTGGGACGAATTCAGCGCGAAACAAACCGCCTACTACGAAGCGCTGGACGCGCTGCGCGGCGGGGGCGTCGACCCCGCGCTGACGAACGCTTTCGCCGCGTACACGCTGCGCGCCGCGCGAGCGCTCATGGAAAGCGAGACGGAAGAAAACGCCGTTTGGTCGCCCGCAAACCTCTACCTCGCGCTGTGCATGCTCGTCGAGACGACGGACGGCGAAAGCCGCGCGCAGCTTTTGAGTCTGCTGGGACTTACAAGCGTCGAGGACGCGCGCGAGGCGGCAAACAGCCTCTTCCGCAGCCTCTATGAGGACAGTGCGACAGGGAAAACGCTGCTGGCCAACTCGATTTGGATGAACGAGCAGTTCGACTTCAAGAAAGACGCCGTCGACAAGCTGGCAAACAACTATTACGCCTCCAGCTTCCGCGCGAAAATGGGCGACAAGGCGACCGACGAAGCCATCCACGCGTGGATCAACGAGAACACCAACCATCTGCTGGAAAACGCGGCGAACGGTCTCCAAACCGATCCCGACACGCTGATGATGCTCATTTCCACGCTCTATTTCAAGGGAACGTGGGCAGAGCAGTTCGAGGACTTCAACACCCGTGAGGACACGTTTACCGCCGCGAACGGCGCGGAGCAGAAGGTCGGCTTCATGCGGAGGACCGACGACCACGGCGTTTATTACCGCGGCGACCACTTCACCGTCGCGTCGCTGCCGTTCACAAGCGGCACGCGGATGTGGTTTCTGCTGCCCGACGAGGGCATGAGCGTACAGGACGCCCTGCTCGGCGGCGCGACGCCATTCAACGGTTTTGACGCTTCACCCGGCAAGGTACTCGACACCCCGTTCGGCGCCGCCGTCGCCTCGGAGGGGCTTGCCAAGCTCCGCTGGAGCGTGCCGAAGTTTGACGTGGACAGCGACCTTGACCTCATCCCCACGTTGAACGCCCTCGGCGTAACGGATATCTTCACCGATTCCGCCGACTTCTCCCCGCTCACCGACACGGACGCGCGCGTCTCCGCCGTCAAGCACGCCGCGCGCGTCACGGTGGACGAGGCGGGCTGCGAAGCCGCCGCGTTCACCGCGGTCACGGTGGAGACGACCGGCATGATGCAGGAGGATCTCCCCATCGTCGAGATGAACCTCAATCGGCCGTTCGGCTTCCTCATCACCGGCGCAGAGGGTCTCCCCCTGTTCACCGGCGTTGTGAACACCATGGAATAAGCGAGAAAAAGGGACTGCCGCGGCAGTCCCTTTTTCGGTAGTTTCTTTTATTCGCTGACGCCTTTGACCGCCTTGTCGAACAATTCCTCGACGTCCTTGTCCGGCGCCTTGGAGAGCTTCGCGGCAACGACGGCAGCGATCAGGCCGCAGAGGAAGCCGGGGATGATCTCGTAAACGCCCGTCGAGCTGAGGCAGACCAGCCACAGGATATCCACCGCCGCGCCGACGACGATGCCAACAACCGCGCCCTCGAAGGTAAAGCGTTTCCAGAAAAGGCTCAGCATGATGGCGGGGCCGAACGCCGCGCCGAACACGCCCCACGCGTTGGACACAAGGCTCATGATGGAGCCCGCGTCGGGGTCGGCGGCGATGAACAGCGCGATGACCGCGATGACCAGCACCACGATGCGGCCCGCCCAAAGCATCTCCTTGTCCGCCGCCTTGTTCTTGCGGATAACGGGCTTGTAAACGTCGCTCGCGAACGCCGAAGCCGCGGCAAGCAGCTGGCTGTCCGCCGTGCTCATGGACGCGGCAAGCACCGCGGAGAGCAGGACGCCGGACACGATACCGGGGAAGAGCTTGCGCACCATCGTGATAAAGACGAGAGAGTTGCCGTCGATGGTCTCGTCATAGCCGAGCATCAAGCGTCCGACGATACCGACAAGCGCCGCGAACACAAGAATGAGGAACGTCCACGCAATGCCGATCTTCGCGGACTTTTTGATGGCTTTCTGCGACTCGACCGACATGAAGCGAATGATGATGTGAGGCATGCCGAAGTAGCCGAGGCCCCAGCCGAGGCCGGAGACGATCTCCTGCCAAGTCCCAATGCTCCAATACTTCGCGCCGAGCTCCGCGCCCGACGCGCCGGAAAGCGTCGTCGCCGCGAAAATGGGCGCGATCAGCAGGGCGCCAAGCATCAGCATCCCCTGGAAGAAGTCCGTCCAGCACACGGCGGAGAAGCCGCCGAGGAAAGTGTATCCGATGATGATGAGCGCCGCGAGGTACATCGCGGTCGAGGTGTCGATGCCGATCACGGTGTTGAAGAGCGTGCCGCACGCCTTGATAGAGCTCGCCGCGTAGATCGTGTACGCCACGAGGAAGATCACCGCGCAGATGATCTGCAGCGCCTTGGATTTCGAGAGGAAGCGGTTGGTGAGGTACTGCGGAACGGTGATCGAGTCGTTCGCGGCAATGGAAAAGCTGCGAAGGCGCGGCGCCTCAACGATCCAACTGATCGTGTAACCGATGAAAAGTCCGATGGGAATCCAAAGCTGCCCCACGCCGAGCGCGTAGATCGAGGTCGGCAGCCCCATCAGCACCCATGCGCTCATGTCCGACGCGCCGGCGGAGAGCGCCGACACCCACGGCCCCATCTTGCGGCCGCCGAGGAAATAGGTTTTCTCGCCGCCGTTGCGGTCGCGCACAAAGAAGTAGACGCCAATGCCCAGCATAAAGGCAAGATAGATGATAAAAATAATGCTTTCCGAAGTGATCATGGTTTTCGCCCTTTCTTTCTCCGGCGGGGCACCCGCCGCGTTTCATGGGCGCAGTATAGCACAGAAAAAAGTAGACGTAGATACAGAACATTGTATAGAATCAATTCTGTACAATGTTCTGTATCTTTTTATCTATTAAGCTTTATTCAGTCGCTTTTTGACTAGACGATTTCCTGTTCTGTTTCTTATTCTCTGAAAAATTTTCTGACCGAAAGCTTCGCAGGAACAGCGGCATCACCCGTTCGGCATAGTGCGCAAGCGAATAGTCGCCTCCGCTGAGGCACCAGTCGTACATGAGCCCGCGCTCGAACATAGCGTAGGCGCGGGAGACCTCGCCAACGGTAAAATCCGTGCGGATCTCCCCCTTTTCCTGTCCTTGGGAAATGATACGGCGCAAAAGCTTATAGTAAGTGCGGCTGCGATCAAGCAGGTGCTTTTCGCCGTGGGTCACGAGCTGGGAGGAAAAAAGCCGTGACAAAAGCTCGATGGACACTGTATTCTCGATGGTCTCAAACAGCGAGCGGTTGAGGTATTGCAGCAGCTCCAAACTGTCCGTCGGCAGATCGGGACGCTCCATGAGCTGCTCGTAGCGCTCGTCGAAAAGCACCGACAGCGACGAGAGCAGCGCGTCCTTACCGTCGAAATAGTGGTAAAACGAGCCCTTTGAAGTCTCGGACTCGAAAATGATGTCCTCGACCGTAGTTTCCTCATAACCCTGCTCGTAAAAGAGCTTCCACGCCGCGCTGACGATGCGCGCCTTGGTGTTGCGCGAATTTTTCTTGCCCATGGTTTGTCACCCGTTCCTTCCGCATGCCCGTGTTTTTTCGCCTATTATACCAAAAAACGCTCCGCTTTTGCAAGTCTAATGCGCGCCTCGCCTTTTTTCAAAAAGCAGGCTTGATATTGCAGTAAAATGTGGTAAAATAAATAGTTGTCAAATCATGCGGGGAAAGCCCCGTTCGAGAATCAGAAAAGGAAGGTAACACATATGGCAAAGCTGGATCTTACCAAGTACGGCATCACCGGCGCTACCGAGATCATTCACAATCCGTCCTTCGACTTTCTCTATGAGGAAGAGTTGAAGCCGGAGCTCACAGGCTTCGACAAGGGCCAGCTCAGCGAGCTGGGCGCGGTCAACGTCATGACCGGCGTTTACACCGGTCGCTCCCCTAACGACAAGTTCATCGTCATGGACGAAAACTCCAAGGACACCGTGTGGTGGACGACTCCGGAGTACAAGAACGACAACCACGTCGCCTCGCAGGAAACGTGGAAGGCGTGCAAGGGCATCGCGATCAAGGAACTCTCCGGCAAACGCCTGTTCGTCGTCGACGCGTTCTGCGGCACGAACGAGGACACCCGCATGGCGGTGCGCTTCATCATGGAGGTCGCCTGGCAGGCGCACTTCGTCAAGAACATGTTCATCCAGCCCACCGAGGCGGAGCTTGAGAACTTCGAGCCTGACTTTGTGGTCTACAACGCCTCCAAGGCGAAGGTCGAGAACTATAAGGAGCTGGGCCTCAACTCCGAGACCGCGGTGCTCTTCAACATCACCTCCCGCGAGGCGACCATCATCAACACCTGGTACGGCGGCGAGATGAAGAAGGGCATGTTCTCGATGATGAACTACTACCTGCCGCTCAAGGGCATCGCGTCGATGCACTGCTCCGCCAACACGGACATGGAGGGCAAACACACCGCCATCTTCTTCGGCCTCTCCGGCACGGGCAAGACCACGCTTTCCACCGACCCGAAGCGTCTGCTCATCGGCGACGACGAGCACGGCTGGGACGATAACGGCGTGTTCAACTTCGAGGGCGGCTGCTACGCCAAGGTCATCAATCTCGACAAGGACTCCGAGCCGGACATCTACAACGCCATCCGCCGCAACGCGCTGCTCGAGAACGTCACGCTCGATAAGGACGGCAAGATCGACTTCGCCGACAAGTCCGTGACCGAGAACACCCGTGTCAGCTATCCCATCGAGCACATTGAGAAAATCGCGAAGAACGTCAACGGCAAGTCCGCCGGCCCTGACGCCGAGAACGTCATCTTCCTCTCCGCGGACGCGTTCGGCGTGCTGCCTCCGGTCAGCATCCTGACGCCCGAACAGTGCAAATACTACTTCCTCTCCGGCTTCACCGCCAAGCTCGCGGGTACCGAGCGCGGCATCACCGAGCCGCAGCCCACCTTCTCCGCCTGCTTCGGCCAGGCGTTTTTGGAGCTGCATCCCACAAAGTACGGCGAGGAGCTCGTCAAGAAGATGGAGAAGGTCGGCGCGAAGGCGTACCTCGTCAACACCGGCTGGAACGGCACCGGCAAGCGCATCTCCATCAAGGACACCCGCGGCATCATCGACGCGATCCTGAACGGCGACGTGCTCAAGGCGCCCACCAAGAAGATCCCCATCTTTGGTCTTGAGGTTCCGACCGCGCTGCCCGGCGTCGACCCCGGCATCCTCGACCCGCGCGACACCTACACCGATCCCGCCGAGTGGGACAAGAAGGCGAAGGATCTTGCCGAGCGTTTCATCAAGAACTTCACCAAGTACACCTACAACGAAGCCGGCAAGGCGCTCGTCCCCGCCGGTCCGCAGCTGTAAAAGCACAAGGCGAATCCTATAAAAATCTCCGGAGCCCCAAAGGGGTTCCGGAGATTTTTATATACCTGCGCGCCACAATGCTCGCGCGCAGCGTTTTTACGGCTCGCTCAGTCCAAGCGCCTTGCAGACGCTCAGCGGCGGCACGGAGAAGTTCCGGTCCTGCGCGAAAGTCAGCTTCGCTTCGACCGAGGCGGGCAACTCCGCGCGCACGACGCGCACCTTTCCGCGGCATTGCACGCTCAATGAAGCCGCCTCGCCGTCGGCGATATCGAAGCGCACCGTACCCTCCTCGAACGAAATGCCGAGGTTGCGGCTCTCGGGCGCAATCGTGCCGGCAAGCTCCGCCATCTGCGAGGCGTCCAGCGACACGGTGCAGCGCCAGCCGTCCTTGCTTTCGGCACATTCCGCATCGCCGAGCAGGAACGCATCATACGCAAGATGAAGCAGCTTCTCCGTACTCGTAAACGCTCCGTCGCCCGGTTCGATCACGAGCCCGCTGCCGGTGCAGACGGCGTCGCCGGTATAATAGAGCCGCGTCCCGCGTCCGGAGATACAGGAAAGCTCCGTTCCCTGCCAGTTCGCGCGCTGCCAGACAAGCTTGTCGTCAAGCAGCAGCGGCCCGCAGTTCGCCGCAAGCGCAACGTCCGCGCTGAGCGGGTCACGCGCGGCGAGCTTCGTCCAGCTCAGAAGCAGCAGCTTGATCTCTGGCGCGATATTCTCCGCCTTGGTGTATTCGCCCGAGGTAACGGCGGTGCGCACCGCCTGCGGCAGCTTGTGCTCGCGCGCCTCGCCCGAGAGTCGCAGCGCCGCGCTCGCTTCTCCCGCCTCGCCGTTCCAATGGATGTTCAGATCCTTTGGCTCGCCATCGGATACGACCAGCTCAAAGCGCACCGCGTCCGTCTCCGGCGCAGCGGATAACGCCTCCGGCAACAGCGCCGCGAGTATCTGCTGCGCCGTTTCCCCATTCGCCGCGGCGTGATAGGTCCTCACGCCGTTCTCCTCGCTGACGGTGACGTCCACCGTGCGGTATAGCAGCGCCGCGTGGGTCAGCAGCTTGGAATAATCCGGCAGCACGCCGTCGGCGCGGTAAGCCCTGCCGTTCTCCAGCAGCATCACGCCGTCGCAGTAGTACAGGGGTATATCCTTCCACAGTACGCAGGAAACGCGTTTTCCGTCACAATCGGTGGTATAAAAGTCCACATCCGCGTCAAAGCTCTTGCCGTTCACGCGCGTATTGACGGATATCTCCATGTCAAGCTCCGTGCGCTCGGCATAGTTGCGAAGAAGCATATATAGCTCCATGCTGTCCGTCAGCCCCGGCGCAAGCACAAGCATCGCGCCAACAGCAGCGCCGAGCGCCAGCACCGCCGCGATCAGGATCGTGCGCGCCGTCTTGCGCCGCTTTTTACGCGCGGCGGCCTTTGCTTTTTCCTCCTCGGTCAGCGCACGTTTCGGCTTTTTGCGAGCCAGCAGCAGTATTAAGAGCGCCGCGGCGACTGCGAGAAACACGCCAACGAGCGTCCAGACCCACCACGGCGTCGCAGTGGAGAGCACGGTCAGCTCCAGTTCGGAGCGTTCCGTCTCAAAGGTGAGGTAGCTGCCCATCTTGCCCGTTTCGAGCTTTTCCCACGCGCCGTCCCCAAGCGCGTAGAGCTCAATGTGGTCGGAAATGCCCTCAGGCGGCAGATAGCGCACGGTATGCGCTCCCGCGCCGTCGTCCGGCAGCCGGAGCTGCCACTGCTCAAGCAAGGTCTTGCGATACGAGCGCAGACGGTTCCAAAGGCCGTCCCTCCCATCGGTGAAATCAAGCACCGTCGGCGACGCCTCCAGCACCGCCGAATCGTCGAACGCGCCCTGAACGAAAAACGTCGCTCGCGCGGCGCTGCGCGTGACGCCGCTCGCAACGGCGGTAACGCAGGGCTCATAGATTGCCGTGACCGTCGTATCGTAGTGCAAATTCTCCAAATCCGTGCGGTCCCAGCAGGCGTATTGTCCCTCGATCGCGGGGATCTCCGGAAACGCGTCGTCGCCGAAGCTGTCCCCGTAGTGGAACGGAATCGAACGGACGATTTCGCCGTTCGCGACAAAGTCGAGCGTCAGTGTGCGGAACGGCTTTGGGAGCCCCTCGACCGCGAGCAGTTGCTCGTAAGTGACCGGCTCCGCCTTGCCGCGCTCACTCACACGATTGACGCCCGCGAGCGTATCGCTGACGAAGAGGTTGCCCTTCAGCGCTCCGCTCTCGCCGCCCATGACCGCGCCCGCGTACTGGCTGCTGTTCGTGATCTCCACAAAGGAGCGGCAATCCTCCACGCGGAGGTTCCCGCGCTCCGCGCGGCCCGAGCCGACTACGCCGCCGATATACTTCTCGCCCGAAAGCGAGCAGCGCGACCAGCAGCGGCGCACAATATTGTCCGCGAAACCGGCGACGCCGCCGACGCAGCCGCCCTCGCTCTTCGCCGCGCCGTACGCCTCGCAGCCGCTGATGACGCCAAGGGACGCGCTGCCGCAGACCGAACCGACGTTGTCGCGTTTACCAGACACCGTGCCGGTATTGACGCAATCCTGCAAAATACACTTAAGCTCGTAGCGCTTGTGGAACACGGACGAGACCGTATGCTCATCATCCTCCGGGTCGAGCTCGTTGTAGACCAGCATCGCACCGGCGACGCCGCCGACGTCAATATCGCCGCTGACCTCGCCGCTGTTGGCGCACATCAGAACCTTGCCGTCCATCGCGGCGTCCACGTCCTCGTCCGAAGTGTCCTCCACGATGGTGGAAACCGACGCCTCCTCCGCGTCCTCGACCACGTCGAGGAGCGTGTTCATCAGGTTCGTAAACTGCGCGTTGATCTGCCGCACGTCCTCCAGTACAACATCCGAGGCGGACTTGGCCTCCCTGTTGAGAAGCTCCATGCCGTTCGAAATGTCATGCATCGAATCATAGAGCGCATCCGCCTGCGCGTCCGTCTCCGCGCCGAGCGTCTCAAAGCTCAGTTTTTCCTGATTGTTCAGGTAGCCGAGCAGCTTTTCCGTCTTTTGAAGCGCACTCGTCATCTCGCTCGCGGCGTCGCGGAACGTACCGACCGCGCGCTCCAGCTCCCGTCCCGCCGTCTCGCCTTCCTTGATCGCGCGGCTCAGGTGTGCAAGGCCGCTGCTGATATAGTGGAACGCGCCGTTTTTGCCGTCCTTGCCGCCGGCAAAGGTATCCATTCCACGCCTGATCGCGTCGAGGCCGTCCTTGACCTGCTGATCGTCGATCTTGGTGTTCTCATTGATGTACTGGACGCCCTGGTCAGCCTTTTTAAAGCCGTCGGCAGCCTTTTCCGCCCCGTCGCTCAGCTTCTGCTGATTGCTGACGCCGTTTGCGTCGGTTTCCTCAAGATAATCGCCGACGTCCCGCATGTACCGCGCCACATCCGCCTCGCTCGCGGGCGGCGTGACGTCCGCGACGCCGCTCAAAACAGCGGCCATCGCGCTCATTCCCACGGACGCGTCCGCAACGCCCTCCCTGATTTGGGAAAGCGCGCCGTTTTCGCCGTAGACGCCCTCGCGCCACGTCTTTTCGTCGACGCCGTCCTTGGGACCCACAGAGCCTTCGAGCTTTCCGAGACCGTCGCTGATTTGTTTAGCGCCCGTGTCGAAAAGCTCCGAGGCTGTGCTCAGATCGCTTGCCATCGCCGAAAGCTCACCCGACGTGCCGCTGCCGTTAAATGAGGAAAGCGCCTGCTTGAGCTGTCCGAGCGCCGAGGCAAACGTGCCGGAGGCGTCCGTCATATCGTCTGAAATATCGTAAAGCCTTGAAATTGCCGCGTCCGCGATCTCACTGCCGCGGTCGATCTCCCGCACCGTTCCGTCCCAGTAGTCGCCGAGGCTGCCGGTAAGCGTTTTGGCGCGCCGAGTTGCCTCGTCCACGCCGCGATTCAGCTCCGTCAGACGCGCCGAAATCGTATCCGAGGCTTTCTCCGCATCGCTCACCGCGCGGTCGACGATGCCGCCGAGCGCGTTCAGCTCATAGCGTACCTGCTCAAGCGCACCCGCTTGCAGATCGAGCTTGACGTAAGGCTCCGCCATACCGACCACGCCGCCGACCTCGCGTCGCCCGCAGACCTCACCTTCGTTGGCGCACGTGGCGACGTGCCCGCTGCTGCGTCCAGCGACGCCGCCGACGTTGTAGCCGATGTGCTGGTAGCCGACGCTGCCGCAGTTGCGGCAGCCGAGCAGCGCGCCGTCGGAAAAGCCCACGATGCCGCCGCTGTCCACAGTAACGTTGTAGTTGTCGGGGCTTGCCAGCGCGTCCGCGCCGCTCACCATGTTGAGGTCAAGCTTATCAAAGGAAACGGACGGGTCGAGGGTGTTTGTGTTGACGTAGGCGCGGTTGACGCACATCGAGATCGTGCCGTGGTTCGCGCCCGCAACGCCGCCGGTCATGTTCTTTCCGAACACGCCGCCGGTCACGGTGCAGCGCCGGATCACGCCCGTCGCCGCGTTCTCGCCGGCAATGCCGCCCACGCATTTCTCTCCGCTGACCGTTCCGGTAAACGAACAGCCGACAATGGTTCCGCGGTTGATCCCTGCGACGCCGCCCGCCATGTCCGCGCTCCCGCCGGGGGCGACGCTGCCCTCAACGTTCAGATCGCTCACAACGCCGCTCTCCGCGATCACGCCGAACAGCCCCGCCGGCGAAACGCTCGACGAAACGCTCAGTCCCGAGATCGTGTGCCCGTTGCCCTCGAACCTGCCGCCGAAGCTCGCGATGGGTAAAAAGTCCACGCCGCCGAGAGACAGATCGCTGCGCAGCACCACCGTCTTGCCCTCCGACCACGCGTCGTAGGCGCATTGCTCGGCAAAGGCGTGCAGCGCGCCGATGTTGTTGATGTAGACCGTGTCGCTTTCCCCCGCTGCGAGCGCCGGCGCGCAGAGCTGTGTGAGGAGCGCGCACAGGATCGCAAGACTCAGCGTGCGGGAGATACGCTTACTTCTCATTTTCTTCCGCCTCCTCCACATTGCCGGAGAGCAGCTCCAACTTTGCCGTTCCCTCGACGGTGGCGTGCATCACGCCCGTAACCGTGCCGGCGATCTCGCCGCGCACCATGCCGTCGACAGCAATGCGTCCGCGCGACTCGTGATGCTTGAGCGGCGTGGGCACGGAGAACGAAGTCTTTTCGATGACCCGCCCGCCGAGCAGCAGGATCTGCGGCAGGCAGAACATGACGAGGACGATCGAAATGATCGTGCCGCGCCCGAGGCTTTGCCCGATGCCGACGATCGTGCCCTCCGAGCTGATCCTTCCGAGAATAAAGCCCGCAGAGGCGAGGATCGAGCCGGAGGTAAGAATGGTCGGGAACGCGAAGTTCATCGTCTCAATGATCGCCTCCTTCGGTTCCAGCTTGTGCTGGAGCTCCGTGTAGCGGCTGGCGATAACGATAGCGTAGTCAATATTCGCGCCCATCTGAATGGACGAAACGATAAGATACGCGATGAAGAACAAATCCACGTGCGTGAATACCGGAACCGAGAAGTTGATGAAGATGGAGCCCTCGATCACGAGGATGAGAAGGATCGGCATACCCACGGACTTGAACGTGAAGAGCAGCACGACCAAAACGATCAGAATGGACATCACGCTCACGACCACGTTGTCGCGCGCAAAGGATTTCTTAAACTCATAGGCGTTGGTCGAGTTGCCGACGACATAGATGCGCCCGTCGGGATACTGTTCCTGCGCGATCGAAGCAATGAGGTCGGTGAAGGCGTAGGTTTCGTCACCGCTCTCAGGCAGATTCAGATAAATCAGCATGCGGCTGAAATCCTCCCCCTGAAGCTGGAGCTTTCCGTTGCGCATCTGCGTCGCCGCGTCATTGAGCTTATCCGTCGTCTCGTCGTCGAGCGAAACGACGCCCTGATCGACGTAGTCGCACACGTAGAGGAAAATATCGATCAGCGGCACGGCGTAACGGGAAACGCCGCTCACCAGCTTCCCGTACTCCTCGTTCTCCGTGGCGTAGGCGGTGTAGACCAGTTCCGCCAATTCATAGTCGATGTCCGCAAGCTCCGCGAACTGGCGCGGCGTAAGCTTGTCGGTGAGCGTATATCCGTCGAGCGCCTCAATGTTGGAAAGCCCCATCGTCGAGTCCACCTGCTCCATGGCGTCGAGCTTGTTGAGAATAGCGCGCTCCTTGTCATAATCGCCCGACGGCACGACGAGCGCAACGAGGTTGGAGGACGTGAAGTTCTCCTTGATCATGTTCGCGGCGATCTGCTGCTCGTTGAGCTTAGGCGTCACGATGGTGTCGTAGCCGTAGACGTAAGGGCACTTGCTCGAAAGGAAGTAGCCCGCGACCACCAGCGCCGCAAACACGAACGGCACGATGAAGCGCGTGGCGTAGTCGAATTTGCCGACAAATGGGATCTTGGGGACGAAGCTTTTGTGCTTGGTCTTATCCATCAGCGGTCCGAAAAGCACCAAAAGTCCCGGCATGAATACGAACACGGAAAAGAGCGCGTAGAAGATCGCCTTAATAAGGCAGATACCCATATCGGGCCCCAGGCGGAACTGCATGAAGAGCATCGCCACCAGGCCGCCGATGGTCGTAAGGCTGCTCGCGCCGATCTCTGGAATACCCTTGCTCAGCGCGATGATCGCCGCCTCGCGGATCTCATGCGTTTCACGCTCTTCCTTGAAACGGTTGCAGAGGATGACCGCGTAGTCCAGCGAAAGCGCGAGTTGAAGAATGCTCGTAACGGAGTTGGACACGAAAGATATTTTCCCAAGCAGGAAGTTCGTGCCCATGTTGAGCACCATCGCGCTTACAAACGTGAGCGCCAGCACAGGGATCTCCGCGTAGGTCTGCGAGGTCAGCACCAAAACCGAGACGACGATGACGGCAACGATGACCATGATGACATTGACCTCGGACTGAATGATCTCCGCAAGCTGGTTGCCGAGCGTCGTGCTGAGGTAAGTATCGTACGCGGCGTAGCGCTCCAAAATCACGTTCAGCGAATCGAGGCAGCGCTCGTCCGCCTCTGGATAGTCGAATGTGATCTCATAGAGCGCCGAAACGTTGTTGTAGTGGTCAGTCGTATTGTCGAAGCTCACGCCCTGCACGCCGTCCGTCGCCGCGATCTCGTCCGCGATCTCCTGCGCGCGGTCGAACGTAACGTTCGCGATCATCAGCTTCGCCGAGCCGAAGGTCGTGAACTGCTCAGCCATCACGTCAAGGCCCTTGCGCGTCTCCGACGTCTCCGGCAGATATGCCGTAAGGTCGTTCTCCACCTGCACCCAGTTTCGCGAAATGACGGAAAAGACCAGCCCGATCCCAATGAGCAGAAAAACCAGATTCCGCTTATCCACAATAAACGTGGCAAGCTTCATCATAAAGCTCATCTGTTCTTTTTCATTTGGTTTGCTCACCAAGTCATCTCCCTGCGCTTTTATTCCAATGTGCGCGTTTTTTTCAAAACTTTATTATATCATCCGATTTTGGAAAATCAAGCCGTTCGCCTTATGCGTTACGCTGTTTTTGCCGCAAATTCACTCTTGACGATTTGTGCGCTTTGCGCGCACGGCGGCGGCGCGTTTTGGAAAAGCGCTTGCTTTTTCCGTCCGTTTCCCGTATCATATGGGTAACTGAACAGGCCCATCGGGAGCCGTGTTACGATCATAACAGTGGATGCATAACATCTACGGGACAGCATATGCGCTGCCTGTGATGTTTTTGTCTGTTGGAGGCGTTTTATGGAAAATCAAACGCAAACCGCCATGCGCGTGTCGCTTGTGAGCATTGCCGCGAACACGCTGCTCTCTCTTTTCAAGCTCGCCGCGGGTATTCTTGCCCGCTCGGGCGCGATGATCTCCGATGCGGTACACTCCGCGTCGGATGTATTCAGCACGCTCATCGTAATGATCGGCGTCAAGCTTGCCGCCAAGGACTCTGACCGCGAGCATCCATTCGGGCACGAGCGCATGGAGTGCGTCGCCGCCATCGTGCTCGCAGTGATCCTGCTGGTGACGGGTCTCTTCATCGGCTACGGCGGCATCCGCAAAATCGTGACCGCGCACACCGCCGCGCTCGCAATGCCGGGGTCGCTCGCGCTGGCGGCGGCGCTCGTGTCCATCGTCGTCAAGGAGGGCATGTTTTGGTACACGCGCCACTATGCAAGGCGCATCGACTCCGGCGCGCTGATGGCGGACGCGTGGCATCACCGCTCCGACGCGCTCTCCTCCGTCGGCGCGCTGCTTGGCATCGCCGGCGCGCGGATGGGCTTTCCGGTGCTCGATCCGCTCGCGAGCGTAGTGATCTGCGTATTCATCGGCAAGGCCGCCGCCGATATCTTCCTCGACGCGGTGGGCAAGATGGTCGATCGCAGCTGCGACGCGGAAACGGAACGCGCCATCCGAAGCCGTGTGCTCGCCGACGAGCATGTGCGCGGCATCGACCTGCTGCGCACGCGCGAATTTGGCAGCCGCATTTATATCGAGCTGGAGATCTCGGTGGACGGAAGTCTTTCTCTTACGGAGGCGCACGCGATTGCCGAGGCGGTTCACGACGACGTCGAGGCCGCTTTTCCAAAGGTCAAGCACATCATGATCCACGTCAATCCGGCGTGAACGCGCCAAGGACGCCCTTTGGGGCGTCCTTTTTTCCCTTTTCCGCCGCTAAAACAGTTGATTTTTCTTGAAATCAGCGCGCGTCTATGATATAAATATTATGTTAAAGTGTTGATATTGTCCATTGCTTGATATTCCGTCCGTCAACGGCGCTTTCCTTCAGATATCAGGAGGCTGAATGAACGATCTTTCCGACCTCAAATATCATGGTTTGCCGATGCGCGGAATCAACCGTGCGCTGTCGATCCTCTCTCTGCTGATCTCCGTTCTGCTGTTGATTGCGGCGGGACATACGGCCAGCAGCTATATTGTCATGCGCGCCTCGACGGAAAACTACATTCTTTGGAAGCAATGCGTCGACGACATCGAAACCACGTCGGACTACCTGACCGATCAAACCCGTTTGTTCACGCTCACGGGTGATCTGCGCTATGTGAAAGAGTATTTCCGCGAGGTGCACGAGGATCGTCGGCGGGACATCGCTTTGGAGCGGCTGTGTACGGATCTGGACGGCATGGAGGCGTCCATGTGGGCGAAGATAGCGGTGGAGCAATCCAAATCGCTGGAGGAAAAGGAACACTACGTGATGCGCCTCATAGCGGAATCCTACGGCTACGGTCTTTCCGAGCTGCCGGAGGAGATCTCCGCGGTCGAGCTTAAAGCGGAGGACGCCGCGCTCTCTCCCGAGCGTCAGGGAGAAAAGGCGAGGGAGACTCTGACGGGGGAAAACTATACGAATAAGAAAAAGGCCATCTCCGACACACTCGGCCTTTGTATGCGGTCTTTGGTGCTCGACACCCGCCAGCGGCAATATGACTCCATGGAGCAGCTTCAGGTACTGCTCGCGCGCCAGCGTGTGCTGGTCTATGCGTTCATCGCCATCATCTCCGTCGTCATCGTCAGCAATTCGCTTTTTCTGATCTCTCCGCTGGTGAGCGGTATTTCGCACATCCAGCACGAGCAGGCCATCCCCATCCGCGGCGCGGCGGAATTCCGTTTCCTCGCAAAGACCTACAATATGATGTTCGAGGCAAACCGCGAAAAGACCGAGCGGCTCGCCTATGAGGCGACGCACGACAAGCTGACCGGGCTCTACAACCGCAGCGGCTACGATTTCTTGATGCAAAACGCGAATTTGGACACCTGCGCGCTGCTGCTTGTCGATGTGGACAAGTTCAAGAACGTCAACGATACCTACGGCCACACCACGGGCGACCTCGCGCTTGTACGGGTCGCCAACGTCCTGTGCGACAGCTTCCGCGGCGAAGACTATATCTGCCGCATCGGCGGCGACGAATTTGCCGTCATCATGGTCAATGCAGAACCTGAGTTCGCCGAGCTGATCCGCGAGAAAATCACGCGCATCAACGAAACGCTTCTGCATCCGCAGAACGATCTGCCGCCGCTTTCGCTGAGCGTCGGCGTCGCGTTTGGCGGCACCGCGCACAGCACGGGTCACATTGCCAAAGACGCCGACCTCGCGCTCTATCGTGTGAAAGAGGCGGGTCGCTGCGGCTGTGCCTTCTACGAGCCGGGGAAGGGGGAAAAATGAAGCACGCGGAAAAGCCACATTTGCACACGTTCTTTCGCCATACGGCCGCGTTGAGCGCGGTCGTTCTTTTGACGCTGTCGCTCACCGCGCCCGCGCATGCCGAGCCAGCCCGTGGTCCAAGCGGAAACGGTCTCGGCTACGCCAACGTGCTCTATGACAGCACGAACGGGCTCCCCACCTCCGATGTCAACGCCGTGGTACAGTCCGCCGAGGGCTTTATTTGGATCGGCAGCTACAGCGGCCTCATCCGCTACGACGGAAACGAATTCTATCGCTACGATTCCTCCACAGGCGTATCGAGCGTCGTGTCCCTGTGCGCCGATTCGCGCGGCCGCCTGTGGATCGGCACGAACGACAGCGGCGTCGGCATGCTCAAGGACGAAACGTTTACCTTTTACGACCGCGAACAGGGACTGCGCTCGTCCTCCGTCCGTTCCATCGTGGAGGATGCGGACGGCAACATCCTCGTCGCGACGACCATGGGCATCTCCTACATCGACTCCGAGGGCGTGATGCACGTGCTCGACGAGCCGCAGATCAACCGTGAATACGTCTGCGAACTCTATGCCGGCGCTGACGGCGTGGTATACGGCGTCACGAATGCCGGCGCGTTCTTCACCATCGAGGGTCTGCGCCTGAGCGCATACTACGATTCACAGGCGCTGGGCTTCGGCGTCATCAACACAGCCTATCCCGATCCGCTCCGCCCGGGCTTTGTCTATCTCGGCACGCAGGAATCCTCCATGCTCTACGGCAGCCTCGCCAGCGGTCTTCGCGACTGCGTCGCCTACTCCGTCGCACCGTTGGATCATGTAAACTCCATTCGCAGCCTCAACGGGCTTCTTTGGGTCTGCGCGGACAACGGCATCGGCTATCTCGACGAGCGGCTCCGCTACACACAGGTCAACAATTTGCCCATGACGAACTCCATCGAGCACATCCTGTGCGACTACGAGGGGAATCTTTGGTTCACCTCCTCGCGGCAGGGGCTGATGAAAATCGTTCCCAACCGCTTCACGGACGTCTCGCAGCTTGCGGATCTTCCCCCTCTCGTCGTGAACACCACCTGTCTGGAGGGCGGGCTTTTGTACATCGGCGCGGACACGGGGCTGACGATCCTGAACGAACGCTATGAGCGCGTGGAGAACGATTTGACGGAGTTGCTGCGCGGCGTGCGCATCCGCTGCATCAAAACCGACTCCACCGGCGTGATGTGGTTTTGCACGAACAGCGATAAGGGGCTTGTGCGCTATGACCCGCGCAGCGGAGAACGGTTCAGCTATAATACGGAAAACGGGCTTGCATCCAATCGCGCGCGCATGGTGTTCGAGCTCTCCGACGGGACGCTCGCCGTGGCAACGAACGCGGGCGTCAACCTGATCCGCGACGGCAGGATCGTCAAGACCTATGACGGCGCCCAGGGCCTCAGCAATCTGGAGATCCTCTGCATCGAAGAAGCGCCGGACGGCAGCCTCTACCTCGGCAGCGACGGCGACGGCGTCTATGTCGTCGGGAACGGCAAGGTCACGCGCATCGGACGGGACGACGGGCTGAGCTCGGAGGTCATCCTCCGGCTCAAACGCGACGCCGTCGATCCGAAGCTCTACTGGATCGTCACAAGCAATGCGATCAACTACATGAAAGACGGCAAGGTCACGACCGTGCGCCGGTTCCCCTACTCGAACAACTTCGACCTCTATTTTGACGACGCCGAGCGCATTTGGGTGCTCAGCAGCAATGGCGTCTACGTCGTCAAGCGAGAGAGCATGCTCTCCGGCGGCAAGATCGATTACACGCATTATGATACGAAGTGCGGTCTGCCCTGCGCGTCGACTGCGAACTCCTATAGCTGCCTGGCGCCGGACGGCACGCTCTACCTCTCCGCGGCCTCGGGCGTGAGCAGCGTCAACATCTGCAACGACGCGGAGGACAACCGCGAGGTGCGCCTCTGCGTCCCCTTTCTCACCGCGGACGACGTCTACCTTCCCGTTCCAGAAAACGGCGAGGTACATATCTCCGCGAATTGCAAGCGCCTGAAGATCTATGCCTATGCGTTCACCTATTCGTTGAACAATCCGCGCGTGAACTATTGTCTGGAGGGTTTTGACGACGTGCCGGTCGAGCTGATGAAGCAGGATCTGCGCCCCGTTGCCTACACCAACCTCGCCGGTGGCACGTATCGCTTCCGCCTCAACCTTCTCAACACGATGAGCGGTGAAACGGATCAGACGCTCTGCGTCACGATCGTCAAGGAAAAGACGCTCTATGAGCAGCCTTGGTTTTTGGCGGCGCTCGCCATTCTGGTCGCGCTGCTCGCCGCGTTTTCCGTGGCGCTCGTCTATCAGCGCAAGACAAAGCGTCTGCTGCGCAAGCAGGAGGAGAACCGGCAGTTCATCAATGAGATGTCCAGCGTGTTCGCAAGCTGCATCGACATGAAAGATCCCTACACCAACGGCCACTCGCATCGCGTGGCGAAGTACACGCAGATGCTGGCGAAACGTCTCGGCAAATCCAAGGAAGAGGTCGAGGAGCTCTACAATATCGCGCTGCTGCACGACATTGGCAAAATCAGCATTCCCGACAGCGTGCTCAACAAGCCGGAAAAGCTGACCGACGAGGAGTTCGCCGTCATGAAAAACCATTCGCAGCGCGGCTATGAGATCCTCAAGGATATCAAGATCGACCCAAAGCTCGCCCTCGGCGCGGGCTACCACCACGAGCGCATCGACGGCAAGGGCTATCCGCGCGGGCTCAAGGGCAACGAGATCCCCGAGGTCGCCCAGATCATCGCCGTCGCAGATACCTTCGACGCGATGTACTCCACCCGCCCCTACCGCAAACGCCTGCCGCTTGAGACCGTGGCCGCGGAGATCCAGCGTTCCGCCGGCACGCAGCTCAACGCACAGGTGGTCGACGCCTTCATGCAGCTTGTGCGCGAGGGCGCGTTCGACAACGAATAAATTGCTTCACATTGCAAAGGAATGCCGCAGAAGTCTGCGGCATTCCTTTTTTCGCACTGCGTCGCAGCGCGCCATGTATTTTAGCTTTCCGTCTTTTTTCGCGCAAGGTAGCGGTAAACGCTCGCCTGCGAACAGCCGAGGTGCGCGGCAACATCCTTGACCGCGCCCTTGATGAGAAAAATGCCGCCGGAATCCAACTCGGTGATGATCTCGGCGCGCTCATCGGCGGTCAGGCGCTCCGCCGTCACGCCCCGCTGCTCCAGCGCGCGGGCAACGGCGTCCTTGACCACCGCCTCCGGCGAATCGCTGAGCATTTCCGGCACGGAACGCGCCGGAACGCTCTCGGCGGACGTAACGGGCAAGGCCGTGGAGGCGATGAACGCGTCCGGATGGCACAGGCCCAATATCTCGCCGGCGACGGCGCGATAGCGGCTGTCGTCGAAGTTGATGCACAGCATCCCGATCAGCCGTCCGTCCCGCTTGATGAACATGGTGTTTGAGCGCAGCTCCTTGCCATTGACGGACAGGCCGTAATCGTGGATGCGATAGTCCGTCTGCTCGTAGCTCTTATCCCGCAGGATGCTCAGCGCGCGGTTGGTCAGCGGCGCGCCGACCCTTCTTCCGCTGATGTGTCCGTTTGCGATGGCGATGAGCGAGCGGTTGGTATCGGTCAGGTCGTGCAGCGCGACCTCGTAATCCGGCCCCAGCGCGCGACCCAAAAATTCCGTCAGCTTTGCGTACTGCCGCAGCAGTTCCCTGGCAGGATCAGGCATATGCGGCACCCCTTTCGACACGTTTTGGACGACCTTTCGGTTACTACAATAGATATAGCAGACATGCGCCGTTTTGTCAAAGAAAATGTGAAAATTTTTTATTATTGAGAAAAATATTCGTTTCATCTTTCGCGCTTTAATTGGATATATCGTACAATTTTTGGTTTGCCAAAATGTGTATTTGTACAAAGTCCATAATTTCTATTGACATATTTTTTTCGTTCTGATAATATTTTTTCACAATTACGAAAAGGAGTTGAATCCACGTGAAGCAGATCATCAGCACGAACAAGGCTCCTGCCGCCATCGGCCCGTACTCGCAGGCAACCGAGGCGAACGGACTCGTCATCACCTCCGGCCAGCTGCCCATCGACCCTGCAACCGGCGCGTTCCCCGAAGGCGTCCAAGCGCAGACGAAGCAGTCCCTCGCAAACGTAAAGGCTGTTCTTGAGGCCGCCGGCACGGATATGGATCACGTCCTCAAGACCACGGTGTTTCTGAGCGACATGAACAATTTCGGCGCTATGAACGAGGTCTATGCCACTTTCTTCACCGAGGGCAAGTTCCCCTCCCGCAGCGCCGTCGAGGTTGCGCGCCTGCCGAAGGATGCGTTGGTGGAGATCGAAGTCATCGCCGCGAAGTAAGTTTTTCTAATGGTACTGTCCGCTAAGCGCCCGCCGACTGGGAATCCGCGGTGCGACGACCGGAGTATCCTCTGAAAAAATCAACAAATTTTATTGGAGGTAAAGTATTATGTCGAAAGAGTATCCCCTGAGTGTTCCCGCTCCCCATCATTTCACCTTTGCGGTCCGCGATCTGCCCGAGGTCACGGTCGAGCAGCGTGAGCGCGCCCTGAAGGCGACTCACTACAACGAGTTTGCCTTCCCGTCCGGCATGCTCACCGTTGATATGCTTTCCGACTCCGGTACCACCGCCATGACCAACCAGCAGTGGGCGTCCCTGTTCCTCGGCGACGAGGCTTACGGCCGCAACACCGGTTACTATGTCCTGCTCGACACGTTCCGCGACATCTTTGAACGCGGCGGTGAGAAGAACTGGAAGAAGATCATCGACCTCGTGCGCACCGACTGCCGCGACGTTGAAAAAATGATGGACGAGGTCTATCTCTGCGAGTACGACGGCGGCCTCTTCAACGGCGGCGCCGCGCAGATGGAGCGCCCCAACGCCTTTATCATCCAGCAGGGCCGCGCGGCGGAGTCCGTACTGATGGAGATCGTGCGCAACATTCTCAACGAGCGCCATCCCGGCAAGAAGTTCACCATTCCCTCCAACGGTCACTTTGACACCACCGAGGGCAACATCAAGCAGATGGGCTCCATCCCCCGCAACCTTTACAACAAGAAGCTCCTCTACGAGGTTCCCGAGGGCGGCAAGTATCCGAAGAATCCGTTCAAGGGCAACATGGACATCGCCAAGCTCAAGCAGCTCATCGAAGGCGTCGGCCCTGAGAACGTGCCGCTGATCTTCACCTGCATCACCAACAACCCTGTCTGCGGTCAGGCTGTCTCCATGAGCAACCTGCGCGAGGTCAGCAAGATCGCGCACAGCTACAACATCCCGTACATTCTCGACGCCGCGCGCTGGGCTGAGAACGCCTACTTCATCAAGATGAACGAAGAGGGCTATGCCGACAAGTCCATCGCCGAGATCGCGACCGAGATGTTCTCCTACTGCGACGGCTTTACCATGTCCGCCAAGAAGGACGGCCACGCCAACATGGGCGGCATGCTCGCTTTCCGCGACAAGGGTCTGTTCTGGAAGAACTTCTCCGACTTCAACGCCGATGGCAGCATCAAGATGGATGTCGGCGTTCGCCTCAAGGTCAAGCAGATCTCCTGCTACGGCAACGACTCCTACGGCGGCATGAGCGGCCGCGACATCATGGCGCTTGCCGTGGGTCTCTATGAGAGCTGCGACTTCAATTACATGAACGAGCGTGTCGAGCAGTGCAACTACCTCGCCGAGGGCTTCTACAAGGCCGGCGTCAAGGGTGTTGTTCTCCCCGCCGGCGGCCACGCCGTTTACATCAACATGGACGAGTTCTTCGACGGCAAGCGCGGTCACGAGACCTTCGCCGGCGAGGGCTTCTCCCTCGAACTCATCCGCCGCTACGGCATTCGCGTCAGCGAACTGGGCGACTACTCCATGGAGTATGATCTCAAGACTCCCGAGCAGCAGGCCGAGGTCGCGAACGTTGTTCGTTTCGCCATCGACCGCAGCCGTCTGACCCGCGAGCATCTTGACTATGTCATCGCCGCGGTCAAGGCCCTCTACGAGGATCGCGAGAACATCCCCAACATGCGTATCGTTTGGGGCCATAACCTGCCGATGCGTCACTTCCACGCCTTCCTGGAGCCGTATCCCAACAAGTAAGGCAGTCAACAATCCCGCGTAATCCGCGCCGCGTGGAAAGCGTGCGGAACACCCCTGTGTAAAACGGCGGAAGCCGCAAAACTGAATAGTTTTGCGGCTTCCGCTCATTTTAATTTAGGAGAAGGAGTAAGAAAATGAGCAATCAATCCCTTGAACAGCGCGACGGCTTTAAGAGCAAGTGGGGCTTTATCCTCGCCTGCATCGGCTCCGCCGTCGGCATGGGCAACATTTGGCGTTTCCCCATCATGGTCTCCACCTATGGCGGCATGACCTTCCTTATCCCGTACTTCATCTTCGTCGTTCTCATCGGTTCCTCCGGCGTGATCGAGGAATTCGCCCTCGGCCGCTGGGCGCAGGCAGGTCCCGTCGGCGCGTTCGGTAAGTGCACCGAGGAGAAGAACGGCAACCGCAAGCTCGGCGAAGGCATCGGCGCCATTCCTATCCTCGGCGCGATGATGCTCGCCATCGGCTACACGGTCGTTATGGGTTGGATCTTCAAGTACTGCTTCATGGGCATCAGCGGCAGTCTGTATGCCCTCGGCACCGAAATGCCCGCCATCGGCGGCGCGTTCGGCGCGACCGCTCCCGAAGCCGCGACGCTTGGCGAGGCGATCGGCATGATGTTCGAGAACGGAATCTTTGGCATCGGCAACGGCGTGTGGCAGATCATCGGCCTCGTTATCTCCCTTGTCATCATGGCGATGGGCGTTGCCGGCGGCATTGAGAAGGCCAACAAGATCATGATGCCCCTGCTGTTCGGTCTGTTTCTGATCCTCGGCGTCTACATCGCGACCCTCCCCGGCGCCTCGGGCGGCTATCACTACATCTTCACGATCAACCCCGCGGGCCTTGCCGACCCCAAGGTGTGGATCTTCGCGTTTGGTCAGGCGTTCTTCTCCCTGTCCGTCGCGGGCAACGGTTCCGTCATCTACGGCTCCTACCTCCCCAAAAACGAGGATCTGCCTTCCTCCGCGCGCAACGTCGCTCTGTTTGACACGATTGCCGCGCTGCTCGCCGCGTTCGTCATCCTCCCCGCCATGGCGGCGGGCGGCGTTGAGCCGTCCAGCGGCGGCCCCGGCCTGATGTTCGTGTATTTGGTCGCCGTCCTCAACGGTATGCCCGGCGGCCGTATTGTCGGCATGATCTTCTTCATCTGCGTGCTGTTCGCGGGCGTAAGCTCCATTGTCAACCTGTATGAGGCTCCCGTTGCATTCCTGCAGGAGAAGTTCAACTTCAAGCGTATTCCCGCCGTCGCCACCATCGGCGTGATTGGCTGCGTGATCTCGATCCTCATCCAGCCCTGGACCTCCCAGTGGATGGACGTCGTTTCCATCTACATCTGCCCGCTTGGCGCTCTGCTCGCCGGCATCATGTTCTTCGTGGTGCTCAAGAAGGAAACCGCCCTTGCCGCGGTCAACGAAGGCAGCAAGAAGCCCATCGGCGACTGGTTCATGAAACTCGGCTATGGCTACTGCGTGCTGGCTCTTGTCGCTTTGATTGCCGGCGCCATTCTCGGCGGCATCGGCTGATTGCGCGGATACCGTCCATGCAGATTTGATCTGTCTCGCTTCAAGCGGTACGGCAAAAAACGGTCATATTGGGCGCTACGCCCGATATGGCCGTTTTTGTCAGCAACTTCATACCGCTTAAAGCAGAGAGACGTGATCTTCAAAGAAGGCGCTCTCGGCAAAACAATGCATGAACTGAAAGCAGCTTTCGCTCTCAGGATCGGGACGCTTCCTCGTCGATCCAGCGCGTCGCCGCAAGCGCGGCGACCGCGCCGTCGGCTACGGCGGTCGTGAGTTGGCGCACCGCCTTTTTGCGGCAGTCTCCCGCGACGAACACGCCCGGCGTCGGCGTCATACAGTTCTCGCTCGCGTCGGCATAGCCCGCCTCGTCAAGGCGCAGCATCTGCTCGAACGCGCCGTTGTCCGGTTCGCCGCCGATGGCGATGAACAGCCCGTCAACCGCAAGCTCCAACCGCTCGCCGCGCCTTTCCACCACGACGCCGCGCAGCACGTCGTCGCCAAGCAGTTCCTCGACCGTCGCCTCCAGCACAAATTTGACGTTCGCGCGCTTGTCGAGCGCCTCGGCAAGCCGCTGCTCACCGCGGAACTCCCCGCGGCGGTGGATAAGATACACCTTCGCGCAAGTCTCACTGAGCAACAATGCGTCCTGCAGAGCGCTGCTGCCGCCGCCGACCACCGCCACGGCGCGTCCCTTGTAAAACGCGCCGTCGCACACCGCGCAATAACTCACGCCGCTTCCCACCAGCTCCGCTTCACGCGGAACGCCAAGCATCCGCGGCTTCGCGCCGGTAGCGAGAATAAGAGCGCGCGCGCGGAACTCCGCGCCGGAATCGCAAAAGACCGCAATACCCGCCGCATCGCTGCGAACGCCGACCGCCTCCTCCAGCTCGACCTCCGCGCCCTGCTCCATCGCCTGCGCGAGCAGCTTGTCTCCCAGCTCCACACCCGTAATGGACGAAAAACCCGGAAAATTCTCCACGCGCGGCGACCACGTGATCTGTCCGCCGAATGTACCTTTTTCGAGCACCAGCGCAGACTTGCCCGCACGGCGGGCATAGACGGCGGCGGTCAGCCCCGCCGGCCCTCCGCCGACGATGATAATGTCGTACATACCGTTCTCCTTATGCCATAGGCAGCGGTCTTTAGACCGCTGCCTATTTTGCCGATTTTCGGTGTGCGTCACGCGATGGCGCTCGTCGTCACGAACCGCTTAATCGCGCCCGCGCCGGCGATCTTCTCGAAGTTCTCGCCGTCAATGAGCACCAGCGTCGGCGCCTGCTGCACGCCATACTTGCGCGCGAGGTCGGCGTGTTCGTCCGCGAGCAGCTTTTCGTAGGCGTAGCCCGCCTTATCAAGATACTGGCAGGCAATGCGGCAGTTGGGGCAGGTCGCCGTCGTAAAGAGCAGCGCGCGCTGTGCGCGCACCTGCGCGGCGGGCATTTCCTCCGGTGCCTCGTCCGCGAGGCGCGGGCCGCGATGCTTGAGCGTGGAGCGCGAGAGGTCGTAAACGCGGCGCTCCCTGTATTCCTGCGTCTTGCCAACGTTCCAGTTCTGCACAGGGCGATAATAGCCGGTGATGCGGCTATAGACCTCGGTGGGCTTGCCGCAGTGCGGGCAGGTAAACTGCTCGCCCGCGAGATATCCATGTGCGGCGCAGACCGAGTAGGTCGGGGAAATAGTGTAGTACGGCAGGCGGTAATTCTCCGCGATCTTGCGCACAAGCTTCGCGGCGGCTTCCCAGTCGGGCAGCTTCTCGCCGAGGAAGGCGTGGAACACCGTACCGGAGGTGTAGCGCGTTTGCAGCTCGTCCTGAATGTCGAGCGCGGCAAAGATATCCTCCGTATAGCCTACCGGCAGATGCGAGCTGTTGGTGTAATAGGGGTCGCCGCCCGGCTGCGCCGCCGTGATGATGTCGGGGAATATCTCGACGTCGTGCTTGGCAAGACGGTAGGACGTGGACTCGGCGGGCGTCGCCTCAAGATTGTAGAGGTCGCCGTACTGCTCCTGATAGTCGCTCAGCCGCTCGCGCATGTGATCGAGCACCTGCTTGGCGAACTCCTGACACTTGGGGTCGGTCATATCCGCTCGGATCCATTTGGCATTGAGCCCCGCCTCGTTCATGCCGACGAGGCCGATGGTGGAAAAGTGGTTGTCGAACTGTCCGAGATAGCGCTTGGTATAGGGATACAACCCCGCCTCAAGCAGCTTCGTGATGACGGTGCGCTTCGCCTTGAGCGAGCGCGCAGAAATATCCATCATATGGTCGAGACGGCGGTAGAAGTCCGTCTCGTCCTTTGCAAGGTACGCGATGCGCGGCATATTGATCGTCACTACGCCGATCGAGCCGGTGCTCTCGCCCGAACCGAAGTAGCCGCCGGTCTTTTTGCGCAGTTCCCGCAGATCGAGACGCAGGCGGCAGCACATCGAGCGCACGTCGCTCGGCTCCATATCGGAATTGATGTAGTTGGAAAAATACGGCGTGCCGTACTTCGCGGTCATTTCAAAGAGGAGACGGTTGTTCTCGGTAGGCGTCCAGTCGAAGTCCTTCGTGATAGAATAGGTCGGAATCGGGTACTGGAAGCCTCGGCCGTTGGCGTCGCCTTCGATCATCGTCTCAATGAACGCCTTGTTGACCATATCCATCTCCCGCTGGCAGTCGCCGTAGGTGAAGTCCATCTCTTTCCCGCCGACGAGCGCGGGCAGATCCTTCAGATCCTTCGGCACGGTCCAGTCGAGCGTGATGTTGGAAAACGGCGCCTGCGTGCCCCAGCGCGACGGCGTATTGACGCCGTAGATAAACGACTGGATGCACTGCTTGGTCTCCTTGTAGGAAAGGTCGTCCACTTTGACAAACGGCGCAAGATAGGTGTCGAACGAGGAGAACGCCTGCGCGCCCGCCCACTCGTTCTGCATGATGCCGAGGAAGTTGACCATCTGGTTGCACAGCGTCGAAAGATGGCTCGCCGGAGACGAGGTGATCTTGCCCGGCACGCCGCCAAGCCCCTCGGAGATGAGCTGCTTAAGGCTCCAGCCCGCGCAGTAGCCCGTGAGCATGCTCAGGTCGTGAAGATGGATGTCGCAGTTGCGATGCGCGTCCGCGATCTCCTGGTCATAGACCTCGCTGAGCCAGTAGTTGGCGGTAATCGCGCCTGAGTTGGAGAGGATCAGTCCGCCGACGGAGTAGGTGACGGTGGAGTTCTCCTTCACGCGCCAGTCGTTGATCTTGAGGTACTTGTCCACAGTGTCCTTATAATCAAGGAAAGTCGAGCGCGTGTTGCGCAGCTTTTCGTGCTGCTTGCGGTAGAGAATGTACGCCTTCGCCACTGCCTCGTAACCGCCGCGTGAGAGCACCGCCTCCACGCTGTCCTGAATGTCCTCCATCGCCACAAGGCCGTTATGGACCTTCGGCAGGAAGTCCGCCGAGACCTTCAGCGCCAAAAAGTCGATGACGCTGTCGTTGTACTCCGTTTTCGTTGCTTCGAACGCCTTTTTGATCGCCGCGGCGATCCTGGCGATATCGAACTCAACGATCCGTCCGTCGCGCTTGACTACCTCGTACATGATTTCTCTCTCCCCTTGCAATTTTCTCTCTATTCCATGCCGCGCAAGAGCACAGGCGGAACATACGGTCTTACAATATCGGCCATGGCGCGCATCTCGTCGTCAGAAAACGCCCCCAGCCCCTCCGCGTCGATCAGGTCGCCGGAATCGCGGTACTGCTGCAAATAGTACTCCTTCGCGCCCGCGATCCACTCCGCGGCGGCACGCACGCTTTCGCTTGTATGCAGTCCGCGCACGAGCGTCGTGCGGAACTCATAGTCCACCGCGCCGGAGAGCAGATACTCCTTGCTGCGCTCAATGGCGGAAAGATCCAAAATCGGCAGCCCCACGGTCTTCGCGTACTCCTCCGGCGCGTTCTTGACGTCCATCGCCACGCGGTCGACAAGCCCCTCCTCCACAAGCGCGCGCAGGCGCTCGGGAAACGAACCGTTGGTGTCGAGCTTGATCTTATAACCCATCGCGCGCACGGTGCGCAGAAAACTCGCGAGATCGCTCTGCAAAAGCGGCTCGCCCCCGCTCACCGTCACGCCGTCGAGAATGCCTCGCCGCTTTTCGAGGAAAGCAAGCACCGCCGCCGCGCCGCCGGACTCCTCCCGCACGCGCTCTGGCAGGACGAGCGAGGCGTTATGGCAATACGGGCAGCGGAGATTGCACCCGCCGGTGAACACCGTGCAAGCCACCTGTCCGGGATAATCCAGCAGCGTCAATTTTTGCAGTCCCACGATCAGCACGGCGGTCTTCAGCCCTTTCATATCTATTTTACATAATAACCGTATCCCTTGTGCTTGTCAACCCCAAAAACCACAAAATATAGAAAAATTTCTGCTACCTTTGCCTAACAAGCCCCAAATATAGTGGTAGCCCGGGAA
>JAWRIJ010000013.1:0-5408 GCA_040307975.1 Oscillospiraceae bacterium
GCATCGAGTGCTTAACGCGTGGGACTACGGCGTTCCGCAAAAGCGCGAGAGGCTGATAACGATCGGCGTCCGAAAAGACCTTAATGCAGTTTGCCACTTTCAGTTCCCGAAAGAGCATATAAAAAAGCTCACTGTCCGGGATATTAAGCTCGACCGAGACCCGCCGCTGTCAGAGTGCGCAAGGTACTCGCAGAAGAAAGCAGATGTGTTCGCGTTGGTACCGCCGGGTGGTTATTGGAGAGATATTGACCCGGATATTGCGAAGGACTATATGAAAACCTGCTGGGACATGGGAGGCGGACGCACAGGGATCCTGCGCAGGATCGGCTTGGACGAGCCTTCTTTGGCTGTTCTCACAAACCCGGGGATGAAACAGACCGACCGTTGTCATCCGCTGGAGGTAAGACCTTTTTCCTACAGGGAAAACGCGCGGCTACAAACCTTTCCGGATGAATGGGAGTTTTGCGGCAAACTGTCCGAGCGCTACAAGCAGGTTGGAAACGCGGTTCCTGTCGCGTTGGCGCGCGAGATAGGCATATGTATTAAGAAAGCACTGAAAGGGGAGAGATCGTCCGTGGGGAAGAAAAGCGAGTGGCCGCTGTCCTTCATTTCGGAAGAAGACTTCAGACGCCATGTGATCAAAACCATCGAAAAGTATGGAGAAAAGCTAAAATCCTATGATATCAAGCGGTTCAACAAGAATATCATTGACCCTGTAAAGCTTATATTCGACAAAACTGTCTATCATTCCACTTGGGAAGAGATTGTGAAAAACGAGATCTTTCGCCAACGGGATAAGTCAAATAATAACGACATCGGCTATTTTCATCAGTGCATTTTTTCTTACTTTGAAAACTGCGAGGTTCCAAACAATGGGAAAAAGGGGGGGTGGGATGTCATATTCAGACGGCCGGAAGGTATT
The DNA here is from genome assembly GCA_040307975.1 of Oscillospiraceae bacterium. Classification (GTDB taxonomy): domain Bacteria; phylum Bacillota; class Clostridia; order Oscillospirales; family Oscillospiraceae; genus Hominicoprocola. Next base: position 923 of record JAWRIJ010000013.1, read on the forward strand.
CTACTGCCGAAAGGCGATGTTGTACATACGGTCTACATTGAAATGAAGAACAAACACAACACGATGAACTCATCCTCGGCTGGAAAGACCTATATAAAAATGCAGAATCAGCTTTTAGAGGACGATGACTGTGCGTGCTTCCTTGTGGAAGCAATAGCCAAGAGATCCCAAAATAAAAAGTGGGAGACAACGGTGGACAAAAAAGAAGTGTCCCACAAGCGAATTCGGCGCGTAAGTTTGGATCAGTTTTATGCCATTGTCACAGGGCAGGAAGATGCGTTTTACCAAATGTGCATGGTTTTACCGGAAGTCATTGAGTCTGTGGTAAAAAATTCAGAGATAAAAACTCCCAACGATACTGTCATGCAGGAATTGCAGAAAAGAGCAGATGACACACGCACATCAATCGCAATGGCGGTCTATTTACTCGGGTTTTCTACCTATAGTGGTTTTTCTCAACAGAAATCGAAATAAAGCGCAAAAAAGCAGCGCCCACCGTCAGATGGGCGCTGCTTTGCGCATAAAGCAGGCTTTACGCTTTCTCTTTCTCCACCAGATGGCAGGCGCAGAAGTGGCCGGGGCTTACCTCCTGAAGCGGCGGGACGCTCTCGCGGCACTTGTCGCAGGCGAGCGGGCAGCGGCTGGAGAACGCGCAGCCCTTGGGCTTGTTGATGGGGCTGGGCACGTCGCCGGAGATGATTTGGCGCTTTTTCTGCGCCTCCAGCTCCGGATCGGGGATGGGCACCGCGGAGAGCAGCGCCTTGGAATACGGGTGCAGCGTGTTGGCGTAGAGCTCCGAGCTAGACGCGAGCTCCACCACGCTTCCGAGATACATGACCGCGATACGGTCGGAGATGTACTTGACGATGTTCAGGTCGTGCGCGATGAACAGGTAAGTCAGACCCAACTTCTCCTGCAAATTGTGCAGCAGGTTGATGATCTGCGCCTGAATGGACACGTCCAGCGCGGAGATCGGCTCGTCGCAGACGATGAACTCCGGCTCGATGGCGAGCGCGCGGGCGATGCCGATACGCTGGCGCTGTCCGCCGGAAAACTCGTGCGGGAAGCGGTTGGCGTGCTCGCGGTTGAGGCCCACGGTGTCGAGCAGTTCAGCGACGCGCTGCTTGCGCTTCTGCTCGTCGTACATGCCGTGGATGACCATGCCCTCTTCGATGATGGAGCCGACGGTCATGCGCGGGTCAAGCGAGGCGTAGGGGTCCTGGAACACGATCTGCGCCTTCTTGGAGAAGGCGAAGCGCTCGCGCTTGTTGTGCAGATCCATCTCCTTGCCGTCAAACAGGAGCTTGCCCTTCGTGGGAGCGTAAATGCCCATGAGCGTGCGCCCGAGGGTGGATTTTCCGCAGCCGGACTCGCCCACGAGGCCGAGCGTTTCGCCGCGGTGAATGGTGAGGCTCACGTCCTCGACCGCGTGGAGCACGCGACCGCCGCTGACCTTGAAGTACTTGCAGACGTTCTGCGCCTCGACGAGAACGGCGTTGTTCTTATTCTCCATCCTTCTCCCCCCTTTCCGCCGCGCCGGGGCAGTCGGGATGCAGCAGCCAGCAGCTTGCGGTGTGACCCTCGCCCACGGTGAACTCGGGCGGGTATTCCTCCTGACAGATCTTCATGCAGTGCTTGCAGCGCGCCGCGAAGCCGCAGCCCTTGGGCGGGCTGAGAAGGTCGGGCGGCGTGCCGGGGATGGAGACGAGGCGCTCGTCCTTGGTCGTGTCGGGAGAGGGCAGGCTCTTTAAGAGCGCCTGCGTGTAGGGGTGCGCGTTGTGATAGAAGATGTCGCGAGAGGCGCCGGTCTCGACGATCTTGCCCGCGTACATCACCGCCACGCGGTCCGCGCTGCCCGCGACGACGCCGAGGTCGTGCGTGATGAGGATGATGGCGGTGTTGATCTGCTCCTTCAGCTCGCCGAGCAGATCCATGATCTGCGCCTGAATGGTCACGTCGAGCGCCGTGGTGGGCTCGTCCGCGATCAGGAGCTTCGGGTCGCACGAGAGCGCCATGGCGATCATCGCGCGCTGGCGCATACCGCCGGAGAACTCGTGCGGATACTGCTTGGCGCGTTCTTCGGGGTTGGGGATGTTCACCTGCTTGAGACAGCGGATCGCTTCCTCCTTCGCCTCCTGCGCCGAGAGCTTGCGGTGGAGCTTGATCGCCTCGACGATCTGCTTGCCGACCTGCATGGTCGGGTTCATGCACGTCATGGGGTCCTGGAAGATCATGGACACCTCGCGCCCGCGGATGGACTGCATCTCGCGCTCGGACGCCGCCACGATGTCATGCTCGCCGAGCCGGATCTCGCCGCTGACGATGCGCGCGGGAGGCATGGGATTGAGCTTCATGACGGTCTGCGCCGTGACGGACTTGCCGCAGCCGGATTCGCCCACAATGGCGAGCACCTCGCCGCGGTCAACGTGCAGCGATACGCCGCGCACCGCCTTGACCTCGCCGGCATAGGTGTCGAACGAGACGTGCAGGTCGTTGATGGTCAAAATACGTTCGCTCATGCTCTCACCTCCGCAGCTTCGGGTCGAAGGCGTCGCGCAGGCCGTCTCCGAACAGGTTGAACGCCAGCATCGTTACGCTGATGCAGATGGCGGGGATGAGGAGCTGCGAGGGATACAGACGGAAGTTCTCGATGCCCGTTTGAGCAAGGGAACCCCACGAACACAGCGGCAGCTGCACGCCGAGCCCCATGTAGCTCAGCCACGCTTCGGAGAAGATCGCCGCGGGGATCGACAGCGTCACGCGCACGATGACCACGGAGATGGTGTTCGGCAGCAGGTGCTTGGAGATGAGGCGGGCGGGGCTTGCGCCCAGCGCTTCCGCCGCGGCGATGAACTCCTGCTGCTTTAAGGCGACCACCTGGCCGCGCACCAATCGCGCCATCGGTATCCAGCCGACGAGCGAGTATGCCACGATGATGCTCAGAACGCCTCCGGGCATGATCATGCGCAGCAGAATAATGATCATCAGGTAGGGGATGCCGTTGATGATCTCCAAAATGCGCATCATGATGATGTCCGTCGTGCCGCCGAAGTAGCCGGAGACGCCGCCGTAGACGACGCCGAGGAAGAAGTCGATGAGCGCGGTCGAGAACGCGATGAGCAGAGACACGCGGCCGCCCATCCAGCAGCGCGTGAAAATGTCGCGCCCAAGGTCGTCCGTGCCGAAGATGTGCTTGTGGCCGAAGCCGGCGCAGTCTTCTTTGGTGCAAACCGAGCCCATCGGGGCGTTTTCGTGACCGTAGTGCTGTTCACGGTAATCAAACGGGGAGAAGACCGGCGCAAGCAGCGAAACAAGGATCAGCGCCGCCAGCAGGATGATGCAGACCACCGCGACGCGGTTTTTCATCAAACGCCGCGACGCGTCCTGCATGAAAGTCATACTCGGGCGTGCGATCGCCTCGCGCTCCTTGGCGTCCTCGCCGACGTAGGCAAAGCGGTCTTTTGAAATGGTAATAGTGTTTTCCATGGGCTATCCCTCCAGCTTGACGCGCGGGTCGATGAAGCCGTAGAGCAGGTCGACGATCAGCGTACATACGATCAGCAGCGCGCCGTAGAAGATGGTGGTGCCGCCGATCATGGTAAAGTCGAGATCCTTGACGCTCATGGAGAAGTACTTGCCAAGACCCGGGATATTGAAGATGCTCTCAATGACAAAGGTGCCCGTCAGCACCGCGGCCGTCGTGGGGCCCATGATCGTGACCACGGGCATGATGGCGTTGCGCACCGCGTGGCGCCAGAGGATCTTGCGCCGGGAAAGGCCCTTGGCGCGGGCGGTTTTGATGTAGTCCTGATTCAGCACGTCGAGCATGCTCGTGCGCATCAGGCGCGAGACGGTGGCAAGCGAACTGAGGCCCAGCGCGAACGCCGGCAGCACGGTCTGCTTAAAATTGCCCCAGCCCTGCACGGCAAAAATCTGATGCCCCACCGCTTTGTTGAGCTTCAGGGCGAGGAAGTACTGGAGCAGGGCGCCGAGGATAAAGCTGGGCACGGATACGCCGATCATCGCGACCACCATGGAAAGCGTATCCATGGGGCCGCCTCGCTTAATGGCGGCCAATGCGCCGAGAAGCACGCCGATGATCACGGCGAATATGAGCGCGCGTACGCCGAGGTCGGCGGAAACGGCAAACGCGGATTTTACAATGTCCACGACCGGGCGCTCGTAGGTAAGCGACGTGCCCAGATCTCCACGCAGCACATTGCCGATGTAGATGAAGTACTGCACGACGGGCGGCTTATCGAGGCCGTATTTGGCTTTCATGTTCGCCATAGTCGTCGGGGAGGGCGTCTTGTCGCCGATAAACGGGTCGCCGGGAAGGGCGCGCATCATAAAAAAGCAGATGGAGACAAGGAAAAACAGTGTCAACACCGCATAACCGATGCGCTTGAGAACATAACGAAGCATATTCTCTCCTCCTAAAAGTTAACTGATTGAGGAAAACGCTCGCGCGCCCAAAAAGCGCGGC
>JAWRIJ010000014.1:0-7138 GCA_040307975.1 Oscillospiraceae bacterium
GCCGCCTTTTGCGACAGAGCTTGAGGCGGCCTTGCGAGGTCAGAACGACAGCCTTTCCATGCGGTCGAACGCTTCCTTCAGATGAGGCTCGCCCACGGTACAGGCGATGCGGAAGTGCCCCGCTCCGGTCGAGCCGAAGACGCTGCCGGGGCTGACGAGAATGTGCGCGCGCTCCAACAGCGCCTCGCAGAATTGCTCGGACGTGAGTCCCGTCTTTTTAGCGTCGGGGAAGAGATAAAACGTGCCCTTTGGGCGGCACAGCCCGAGGTAGGGAATGGACTCGATGCGCTCCGCGGCGTAGAATACGCGGCGGCGGTACTGCTCGACATACTCGCGGCGGATGCTCTCGCGCATGGCGAGCGCGGCGATCGCGGCGCGCTGCGAGATGGATGGCGCGGAGTAGATGAGGCACCCGTTGACACGGTTGACGGTGCGAATGAGGTCGGGGTCGGCGATGATCGTGCCAACGCGCCAGCCGGTCATGAGGAAGTTTTTGGAAAAGCTGTTGAGCGTGACCGTGCGCTCCTTCGTGCCCGGCAGCGTGCGGATGGGGAGAAACGAGCCCTCGTAGAGATAAGTCGTGTAAATCTCGTCCGCGGCGATGAGCAGGTCGTATTCCTGCGCGATCCTGACGAGAAGCTCCATTTCCGAGCGGTCATACGCCATGCCGGTGGGGTTGACGGGGTTGTCGAACACAAGCAGCTTCGTGCGCGGCGTAATCGCGGCGCGCAGGCGGTCTTCGCGGATGGCGTAGCCCTCCTCAGCAAAGGTCGGAACCTCCACGCACACGCCGCCCGCGAGTTCGATCTGCTGGCGGTAGAGCGTGAAATAGGGGGAGAACACGATCGCCTCGTCACCGGGGTCGAGCGTCGCGAGCATGACGAGCGCCATGCCGAGACAGCTCGACGCGGTGACAATCACCTCGTCGGGCGACACCTCCTGCGAGAAATCCTCCCGCCACGCGCGGCAAACGGCGTCGATGAGCTCCGCGTCGCCCTTGGGGTCGCCGTAGTGCGTGTGACCCGCGCGGGCGTCGCGAAAGGCGGCGTCGATGATGCGTCCGTCGGTCGTGAAGTCCGTGTCCCCGATACTCAGATCGATCACATCGTTATATCTGCGCAGAGCCTCCGTGTTCAGCGACAGGCCGCCTTTTGCGGTTTGGAAGCGCTTGGCGATGAATTTGCTTTGCATAATCCCAACTCCTTTTCCGGTTTTGGCTAAGCGCCGGTCGTATGGCGCGGCAATTCAAAGGAACCATGAAGGCATCATACAGAGCGGAAAGCGGTTTGTCAAGCGCCGCGCGCTTGACGCGTACGTCCGCTGGAAGAGCTCTTGACTTTGCCATGCTGCGGTGGTAGAATCACGGATGTGTGATCGGCGCCCCGGCTTTTTGCAGGGAGCGGACCGGGGGGGAGCGCCCCGGGCCCGGGCCGCACCGACAGCGATGGGAAGCCGTGTTCCGGCGTGAGAGGAGGCCAGCGAGCCTCGACCGAACCGACGCGGGCATGGGCCTGCGCGGGGCCCTCGGGGGATCGCTGTGCGCGCCGCGCTCTTCTTTGGGCCGATGAAAGACAAAGGAGAGACGCGATCATGAAAAACGTATCCATCAAAAAATTGGCGCTTGCCGCGCTGCTGACCGCCGTTGCGGTCGTCGGGAGCCTGTTCTCTTTTCCGGTTTTCGGAAGCCGCTGTTCGCCGGTGCAGCACATGGTCAACATCCTGTGCGCCGTTTTGCTCGGTCCGTGGTACGGCGTTGCCTCGGCGTTTTTGGCGAGCCTGCTGCGCAATATGCTCGGCATGGGCAGCCTGCTTGCCTTTCCGGGCAGCATGTGCGGCGCGCTGCTGTGCGGACTTGCCTACCGGAAAAGCGGGAAGCTTTCGCTGACGCTGCTTGCCGAGGTCTTCGGCACCGGAATCCTGGGCGGGCTGCTGTCCTATCCCATCGCGATCGCCTTCATGGGCAAGAACGCCGGAGAACTTGCGTTTTATGCCTATGTCGTGCCGTTCCTTGTCTCCACGACGGGCGGATCGGCGATTGCGGGCGTACTGCTCTCGGCGCTGCAAAAGACGGGCGTTTTGAAGAACGCGCAGACCGCGCTGACCTGAGCGCTTCTTTGCGCGGCCACAATCGAATCATCGTTCAGGGGAGCTCGCGCGGCGGGCTGAGAGGAAGCGGACGCTTCGACCCTTCACCTGATCCGGGTAATGCCGGCGTAGGAAGAAGAGCACGGTTTATTTTTGGAACCGCCCCATTTTTCGGGGCGGTTTTTTTGCACGGAGGAAAGCGATGAAAGAGTTCTGCCTGATCGTCTCCGGCGGAGAGTTTTCGCCCCTGCCGGAGGAGCTGCGCGGCGCGCGGTGCGTCATCGCCTGCGACCGGGGCTACATCCACGCCGAACGTTTGGGGCTTGCGCCGGATCTGATCGTGGGGGATTTCGACTCCGCGCCGCCGCCGTCGGCGGACGTTCCGGTGAAGCGGTTTCCCTCGCACAAGGACGACACGGACACCATGCTTGCCGCGCGGGAGGCGATCGCGCGCGGATACAGGGACGTTGCGGTCTGCTGCGCCTTTGGAGGCAGGATGGACCATACGCTTGCGAACGTTCAGACCGCCGCTTGGCTCGTTGCCCATGGCGCGCGGGCGTATCTCGCGGGCACGGATACGGAGGCGATGGCCTTTACCGCCGGAGGAGCGCGCATCCCCCGGCGCGAGGGCTGGTCGCTGTCGGTGTTCGCGCTCAGCGACGTCTGCGAGGGCGTGACGCTGCGCGGCGTCAAGTACGAATGCGAAAACGAGACGTTGACGAACGCCTTTCCGCTGGGCGTGAGCAACGTGTGGACGGCGGAGGAAGCGGAGATTTCGGTACGCGGCGGCATTTTGCTGGCGCTCATGTCACGGCTGAAGGAGGGGGAGTGCATATGATCGACTTTGCGGGCGTTTTGGAAAGCCTGCGCGCCAAGGCGCCGGTCGTTCACTGCATTACGAACTATGTCACGGCGAACGACTGCGCGAACATCCTGCTCGCCTGCGGCGCGTCGCCGATCATGGCGGACGATCCGGACGAGGCGGAGGAGATCGCCGCATTGTGCGCCGGACTGACGCTCAACATCGGCACGCTGAACAGCCGCACCGTTCCGTCCATGCTGCGCGCGGGCCTGCGCGCCAATGCGCTGGGACGCCCTGTACTGCTCGATCCGGTGGGCGCGGGCGCGTCGAAGCTGCGCACGGAGACGGCGTCGAAGCTTTTGGACGAGGTGCGCATTGCCGTCGTGCGCGGCAACGCCTCCGAGATCAAGGCGCTCGCCGAGGGCGCGCATGGCACGAGGGGCGTGGACGCGGACGACGCGGATCGCCTCGGCGCCGCTGAGATCGATGATGCGCTCGGCCTTGCGCGGGCGTTTGCCAAAAGAACCGGCGCGGTGATCGCGGTCACCGGAGCGACGGACATCGTTACGGACGGAGAGCGCGCCTGCGTGATCTCCAACGGGAACGCGCTGATGCGCCGCGTCACCGGGACGGGCTGCATGCTCTCCGCCATGACCGCCGCCTATGTCGCCGCCGAGCCGGAGCGTCCCTTCGAGGCGGCGTGCGCGGCGGTCGCAGCGATGGGCGTGTGCGGCGAGCTGGCGTTTGCCCGTATGGGCGCGGCGGACGGCAGCGCCTCCTATCGCGGCTATCTTATCGACGCGGTCTGCAATCTGACCGCGCGGCAGTTGGAGGAGGGCGCAAGGTATGAAATGCGATAGAAGGTGGATGGCGCTCTATGCCGTCACCGACCGCGCGTGGCTTCGCGGCAGGACGCTGCGCGAGCAGGTCGAAGCGGCGCTGCGCGGCGGAGCGACCTGCGTGCAGCTGCGCGAAAAGGAGCTTGACCGCGAGACGTTCCTGCGCGAGGCGCTGGAGCTCAAGCCCGTCTGCGCGCGCTATCACGCGCCGCTTCTTATCAACGACGACGTGGAGCTTGCCATCGAAAGCGGCGCGGACGGCGTCCATGTCGGACAGGGTGACGCGGACGCGGCGGAGACGCGAAAACGCATCGGGCCGGATCGGCTGCTGGGCGTTTCGGCGCATACGGTGGAGCAGGCGCTTCGCGCGCAGCGCGACGGCGCGGATTATCTTGGCGTGGGCGCGGTGTTTCCCACCGGAACGAAAAAGGACGCGGGCGCCATGAGCCGCGAGACGCTCCGGGCGATCTGCGAGGCGGTCTCGATCCCCGTCGTGGCGATCGGCGGCGTCAAGCGCGACAATCTCGGCGCGCTCGCGGACAGCGGCGTGGACGGCGTCGCGGTGGTGAGCGCCATTTTTGCCGCGGCGGACGTCGAGGAAGCGGCACGAGAGCTGCGCGGAGCGATACGGCGGGAGCTGGGCGTATGATCCGCGGCGCGATCTTTGATATGGACGGCACACTGCTGGATTCGAGCCCGTGGTGGGACAAGGCGCCGGCGGACTGGCTCGCTTCCGTCGGGAAGCGAGCGCGGAGCGATCTGGCGGAAACGCTCTTTCCCATGACGATGCCGCAGGCGGCGGACTACCTGATTGCGGCATACGGCCTTTCCCAAACGCCGCGGGAGCTGATGGACGGCGTCAACGCCGTGATGGAGGGCTTTTATCTTCATAACGTACCGCTCAAGCCCGGCGCGCGGGAGCTGCTGGACGCGCTGCGCGCGCGGAGCGTAACGCTCGCCGTCGCTAGCGTTACGGACAAGCGGCTGGTCGAAGCGGCGCTGGCGAGACACGGCGTATTGGACCGCTTTTCCACGATCGTCACCACGGACGAGGCGGGCGCGGACAAGCACAAGCCGGACGTCTATCTCATCGCGGCGGAGCGCATCGGAAGCGCGCCGGACGAGACGCTTGTGTTCGAGGATGCGCTGCACGCGCTTCTGACGGCGAAGCGGGCGGGGTTCCGCACCGTGGGCGTGCGCGATGTGGGCAGCGCCGGACGGCAGGACGAGATCGCGGCGACAGCCGAATTTTATCTTCGGGATTTTCCCGATTCCGCCGCGATCCTCGCGGCGGTCGGCAATGCGTAATAAAGTGAAAAAGCGGCGGGCCGGGGGCACCACTCCCCGTCGCTCTATAAAAGCAATACTGAAAATGCTTGGGGAGGAAGCAACATGAAAAAAGTATTGACAATCGCCGGAAGCGATTCCGGCGGAGGCGCCGGAATCCAGGCGGATATCAAGACCATGACCATGAACGGCGTGTTTGCCATGAGCGCCGTCACGGCGCTGACGGCGCAGAACACCGTCGGCGTTCAGGGTATCTTCGAGACCACGCCCGCGTTTCTGGCGCAGCAGCTCGACAGCGTCTTTTCGGACCTTCGGCCCGACGCGGTGAAGATCGGCATGGTATCTTCCGCGCCGCTTGTCGAGACGATTGCGGAGCGGCTTTCCTTTTACCGGGCGGAAAACGTCGTCGTGGATCCGGTGATGGTATCCACCAGCGGCGCGCGCCTGATCGCGGAGGACGCGGTGGAGACGCTGGAGCGCCGCCTGTTCCCGCTCGCGGCGGTTTTGACGCCGAACATTCCGGAGGCGGAGATCCTTTGGGGCGGAAAGATCGCGGATACGGCGGGCATGGAGCGTGCGGCGCGTGAGATCGGAGAACGCTTCGGCTGCGCGGTGCTGCTCAAGGGCGGGCACGCGGTCAACGACGCGAACGACCTCCTCTACGCGGGCGGGGCGCTGCGCTGGTTCCGCGGCAAACGCATCGACAATCCCAACACCCATGGCACGGGCTGCACGCTCTCGTCCGCCATTGCGGCGAATCTCGCCAAGGGCTTTGATATGGCGCAGGCGGTGGAACGGGCGAAGGAGTACGTCTCCGGCGCGCTGGCCGCGATGCTCGACCTCGGCGCGGGCAGCGGGCCGATGGCGCACAACTTCGCGCTCACGGGGCGCTTTGCGGAGGAGGCGGTCTGAGATGGAAGAAAAGAAAACCTCCGTTTATGAAAACGGGCTCATTTGGTTCGGCGCGGGTGTGTCGCTCGCCGAGATCCTGACAGGAACGTATTTTGCGCCGCTCGGATTCGGCAAGGGGCTTGCCGCTATAGCGCTGGGGCATATCGTCGGCTGCGCGCTGCTGTTTCTCGCGGGGCTGATCGGCGCGCGGACGGGCAAAAGCGCCATGGAAACGGTGAAGCTGAGCTTCGGGCGGAAAGGCGCGATGCTCTTTGCCGCGCTGAACGTATTGCAGCTTGTCGGCTGGACCGCCATCATGATCTACGACGGCGCGCTCGCGGCGGACGGCGTGTTCACGGCGGGGCGCATTTTGTGGTGCCTTGTCATCGGCGCGCTGATCGTCGTGTGGATACTCGTCGGCGTTCAAAACCTCGGCAAGCTCAACACCGTTGCAATGGCGGCGCTGTTCTGCCTGACGCTGGTGCTGAGCGCGGTGATTTTCCGCGGCGGCGCGGCGGGGGCGGCAGGCGACGCCATGAGCTTCGGCGCGGCGGTGGAGCTGTCGGTCGCGATGCCGCTTTCGTGGCTGCCGCTGATCAGCGACTACACCCGCAGCGCAAAGCGCGGCACGGCGGCGACGGCGGCGAGCGCCGCGGTCTACGGGCTTGTGAGCTGCTGGATGTACGTGATCGGCATGGGCGCGGCGATCTTCGCCGGAGAGAGCGACCTCGCGCAGATCGTTCTGCGCGCGGGGCTGGGCGTCGCGGGCTTGCTCGTCATCGTGCTGTCCACGGTGACGACCACGTTTTTGGACGCCTACTCGGCGGGCGTATCGAGCGAATCTTTGTCCGCAAAGCTCTCCGGGAAGTGGGTCGCCGTGGGCGCGGCGGCGGTCGGCACGCTGGGCGCGATGCTGTTCCCGATGGACGACATCACGGACTTTTTATACCTGATCGGCTCGGTGTTCGCACCCATGGTGGCGATCCAGATCGCGGACTTCTTCCTGCTGCGCCGCGACCGCGCCGCGGTCGATTTTGACGCGCGGAACCTGATCCTGTGGGCGCTCGGCTTTGCCGCGTACCGCCTGCTGATGCGCGTGGATCTTCCGGTGGGGAGCACGCTGCCGGACATGGCGCTCACGCTCGCGCTCTGCCTGCTCGCGCACGCGGCGGAAAAACGCGCCGGCGGCGCGGACAGCTCGGCGGGAAAAGAGAGAAACGCATAACGCGGACGG
>JAWRIJ010000015.1:0-4296 GCA_040307975.1 Oscillospiraceae bacterium
GGGGCGGCCGCAGTGACGCCGAGAAGCCGGACGCCGCTCCCGCCGAGCCCAAGGCGGAAAAGCCCGAGAAGCAGGAGCGCCCGCCCAAGCCGGAGCGTTCCGCCAAGCCGGAAAAGCCCAAAGCGGAGCGCCCGCCCAGACCCGCGAGACCAAAGCCCGAGGCGGACGCCGCCGCGCCGCAGGGACCGGATGAAAACAAGCCCCGCCGCAGCCATCGCCGCGGTGGACGCAATCACCGCAGAGGCGGCGGAGGCGGCGCGCCGAAAACGGAAGAGTGAGCGCCATGGGCAAATTTGATAAGGTCCTGCTCGCAAGCGATTTTGACAACACGCTTGTCTATACCCAGGGCGCGCTGGAGGCGGGTCTGACCGAGATCCCGCCGATGTGCGCGCGCAACCGCGAGGCGCTTGCCTATTTTACGCAAAACGGCGGATACTTCTCCGTGTCCACGGGACGCGCGCTGCCGGCGTTCGCCCGCTACGCCGCGGAGCTGCCGCTCACCGCGCCGTGCATCATCGCCAACGGCGCGGGCATCTACGATTTCCGCACGGAGGAGTACCTTGAGACCGCGTTTCTCGACGAGCGCGTGCGCCGGTGCGTCGCGTCGCTGCTTGAACGCTTCCCGCGGCTCCCATTTGAGATCTACCACACCGACCGGCGTATCCACGCCATGCATCCCAACCGCTACATTGAGAACCATGAGCACCTCACCCGCGCGAAGATCGAGCCGATCGACGACTTTGCCGCGGTTGATTTCCCGCTGGTGAAGCTTCTGTTCGAGGACGAGCGCGACGCGCTCGACGAGGTCGCGAATTTCATTCATGCCCAGAGCTGGGGCGGCGAGTATGAGCTGATCTACTCGGGCGACCACCTGCTGGAGATGACCGCCAAGGGCGCCAACAAAGGAGAAATGGCGCTCCGCCTTGCTCGCCGTCTCGGCGTTGCGCGCGAGAACCTGTACTGCATCGGCGACCACAGCAACGACATTTCGATGGCGGAGGTCAGCGCGATCCGCTTCGCGCCCGCGAACGCCATCGACGAGATGAAGGCGCTTCCCGATATGCGCATTGTTTCCCATTGCGCCGACGGCGCGATCGCGGACGTGGTGGAGGAGTTGGACAAAAGGTATTGAGAACGGACGCGACCCCATTTCTTCTTTTTCTTGAAAAGAAGAAACGGTGTCGCCCGTCAAAGAAGAAAAACGCCGGTGGAGGTCGAAACCCTTCACCGGTCGTTTTCTCGTTTTTGCTTGTTGCAGCGCGGGCATCCCTTCATCGGATGGCTCGGCGTCCGCTTTTCGCTGGCGCTGCGCGAGCGGTTATTATGCCTCGTCTCCTGCCGAGAGATAGATTTCCTCCGCTTCTTGCTCCGCGGCGATAAGAATTTTTCTCGCATAGTCCGCATCGCCCTTTTCCAGCGCTTCCACCGCGTCCGCCATCACCGCGAACAGCTTGAAATAAAGTTCCTTGTAAAGATTCATGCCATCCCCCTTTTGCAACGCATATGTGCTACGAATATATTACAGAAGCGCGAGCGATAATGCAATACGATAGTAGCACAAATTGTATTGCGAAGGTGATTTTGTGGCAACGTTCAAGATTCCAAAAGTACCGCCGACGACGAATAAGAGCGTTCGGTTTCCCAATGATGTTCTGGAGCGTGTGGAGGCGGCGATCCAAGGGATGGATTGCACTTTTTCGGCGTTTGTCGTCGAGGCGGTGCGCGTCGCTTTGGACAGTTTAGACGAAGAGCGCGACGGCGGAAACACGACGAAATAATCCCCCTCGCGCAGCGCCGGCGGATAGAGGACGCCGCGCCATCCGGCGAAGGGAAGCCTGCGCCTCGACGCGCAAAAACGTAAAAAACGACCGGTGAAGGCAGCAAGTCTCCACCGGCGTTTTTCTCTTTTGGGGAAGTCCGAAACCGTGTTTTCTCTTTTGGCAAGACAAAAGAGAAAAGGCGGTGTCGGAAACCGTTCTCAGGGTCTCAGGGAACTTCCTCCGCCAACCGCCACCGCAGGGCGCTGTAGCGCCTCTGGCGTTTATCGTTCTCCGCCATGCGGCGAATGGTCGAGTCGTCGCCCACGACGATAAGCAGCTCGCGCGCTCGGGTGATGGCGGTATAGAGTACGCCGCGCACCTCAAGCCCCGCGGCGCAGGGCGCGGAAACGAACACCACGCCGCGGTACTCGCTGCCCTGCGCTTTGTGGACGGTCATGGCATACGCCATGTCAAGTTCCGCGAGCATATCGACGGTGTAGGTCGCGACGCGCTCGTCAAACGCGATGGTCAGAAGCTCGCCCGAGGGGTCGATCTGCAAAATACGCCCCACGTCGCCGTTGAAAACGCCCGTGCCCGCCGTGCCGTCCTCCTTTTCCCAAACCACGTCGTAGTCGTTGCGCGTCTGCATGACGCGGTCGCCCTCGCGAAACACGACGTCGCCGAACGCGCGCTCGCGTTTGCCCTCCGCGCGCGGATTGAGCGCCTCCTGCAGAGCGCGGTTGAGCGCGGCGGTGCCCGAGGCGCCCTTGCGCGTGGGCGTGAGCACTTGGATCTCTGCGGCGGGGATGCCCATTTTTTCGGGCAGCCGCGTTTTGCAAAGCTCCACCACCGTGTCTACGAGCCGCACGGGATCGCGGCGCGGCAGGAAAAAGAAGTCGCCGTCGGCGGCGTTTTGAAGCTCCGGCACTTGTCCGGCGTTGACCGCGTGGGCGCTTCGGATAATGGCGGAGCGCCGCGCCTGGCGAAACACCTCCGTGAGCGCGACCGTCTGGATGCGCCCGCTGCGGATGAGGTCGGAAAACACGTTGCCCGCGCCGACGCTTGGAAGCTGGTCGGGGTCGCCGACGAGCACGAGCCGGCAGCCGGGCCTCAGCGCTTCAAGCAACGCGCGCATGAGCGCAAGATCGACCATGCTCGTTTCGTCCACGATGAGCGCGTCCGCTTTCAGGGGATCTTTCCCGTTCTTGGTGAACTTCACCTGCCCCGTGCGCTCATCCCAGCTCATGCCGAGCATCCGGTGAATGGTCTGCGCGTCGCGCCCGCAGACCTCGCCCATGCGTTTCGCGGCGCGTCCGGTCGGCGCGGCGAGCAACACGTCGAGTCCCATGCGCTCAAACAGCGCCAGGATCGCGCGCACCGAGGTCGTCTTGCCCGTGCCGGGGCCGCCGGTAAGGATCAGCAGCTCCTGCTCGGCGGCAAGCTCGACGGCCTTGCGCTGAAGCGGAGCGTATTCGATGCCCTGCTCGCGCTCGATCTCGTCGATGGCGCGCTTCGCGCCGTGAAGCAGGTCCGGCTTGTCCGCAAGCATGGCGCGCAGGCGCAGCGCGACGTAGCGCTCCGCGTCGAGGCAGCGGGAGAGATAGCACGCGTCCACGTTCGCCACGTGCTCCTGCACGATCTTCCCCGCGTCGAGGAGGTCGTCGAGCGATTTCTCCGCCGCGTCGGAGGGCATATCCAAAAGCTGCGCCGTCGCGGCGAGCAGCTTGTCGCGGGGCAGAAATACGTGCCCGCCGTTTTGTTCGTTGTGCGAAAGCTCAAACAGGAGCGCCGCCTGCGTGCGGCAGGACGCGTCGCCGGAAAAGCCGAGCGCGAGCGCGATCTCGTCCGCGACGGCAAAGTCAACGCCGAACGGCTCGTCCGAAAGAAGATACGGGTTGCGGCGCAGCATTTCCATCGCGCCCGCGCCGAAACGCCGGTAGAGCGGCACGGCGAGCGCAACGGGCAGAGAGAAGCGCGTCATAAACTCCATCAGCCGCCGCAAACCCATCTGCTCGCGGAAGCTCTCCGCGATCTCACGGGCGCGCTTGTCGGTCACGCCCTTTACCTTGCGCAGCTCCTCGGGCGCGTTTTCGATCACGTCCAGCGTGTCGGGGCCGAAGGACTCCACCAGCTTCTGCGCCGTGACGGGGCCGACGCCGCGGATGACGCCGGAGGAGAGGTAGTCCAGGATGCTGCTTTCCGTCGCGGGCATGTGCCGCTCGACCTCGGCGGCGGCGAACTGCTCGCCGTGCTGCGGATGCGTGACGAACGTACCCGTGGCGGCGATCTCCTCGCCCGGAGCGGCGCAGGGGATGCAGCCCGTGACGGTGAGCAGCTCGCCCTCGTCGGTCACGGCGCGCACGACCGCGTAGCCGTTTTCCTCGTTTTGATAGATGACCGCCGCGATCGTGCCGATGACTGTCGTTTGTTCGTCCATGCCGCTACTCCAATTCGTGCTTGTAAAAGTGTTCCAGCTCTTCGCGCGTGTGAAGGCTCACGTCGACGCCGTCCCGGCAAAGCAGGGCGGCGATTCGCT
>JAWRIJ010000016.1:0-19278 GCA_040307975.1 Oscillospiraceae bacterium
AAAAGCTCGACGCCGCGCTCGGTGGGCGCGTGCCGGACTATCTCGTCGTACAGCACGTCGAGCCCGACCACAGCGCCAACATCCCCTCGTTTCTCGCAAAATACCCCAACGCGCAGATCGTCGCCTCACAGCAGGCGTTCAAGCTCATCGCCAACTTCTACGGCTCGGATTATGCCGATCGGCGCATTGTCGTGGGCGACGGCGCGAAGCTGGAGCTTGGAAAGCATACGCTCACGTTCTTCACCGCGCCGATGGTGCACTGGCCCGAGGTCGTGATGACCTATGACAGCACCGACAAGGTCCTCTTCTCCGCCGACGCGTTCGGCAAATTCGGCGCGCAGGACTACGACGACCCCGAGGGCTGGGCGTGCGAAGCGCGGCGTTACTACTTCGGCATCGTCGGCAAGTTCGGCGCGCAGGTGCAGACGCTCCTTAAAAAGCTCGCCGATGTGGAGATCCAAACCATCTGCTCGCTTCACGGTCCTGTCCTGACTGAGAATATAGAATATTATGTAAACACATACAACATCTGGTCGAGCTACAGCGTAGAGACCGAGGGTGTTGTCATCGCCTACACGACGGTCTACGGGCACACGCGCGAGGCGGCGGAATACCTCGCCGAGCAGCTCAAAAAGAACGGCGTGCAGCGCGTGGTCGTCAACGATCTCGCCCGCACGGACATGTACGAAAACGTCGAGGATGCGTTCCGCCACGGCAAGCTGGTGCTGTGCACGACGACCTACAACGGCGGCGTATTCCCCATCATGCGCGAGTTCATCGAGCACCTGACCGAGCGCGGTTATCAGAAACGCACGGTTGCTTTTGTGGAGAACGGCTCTTGGGCGCCGATGGCGGCCAAGGGAATGCGCGCAATGCTTGAGTCTTGCAAGGATATTACCTTTACAGATTCGTCTGTCAGGCTTGTTGGATCGCTTACGGATGTGTCCCGCGCGCAGCTCGACGCGCTCGCAAAAGAGCTGGCGTAAAGAAACGCCCTATATAAACGGAAAGAACAGCGGCTCAGGCAAGCCGCTGTTCTTTCCATGATATGTGCAAAGAAAACTTTGCAAAAAAGTCTTGACAAGTAAACTTGGCGGATGTAAGATGCTTTTGTGCCAAGCAAACTTGGCGAATCAAAAGGAGGCTTTTTCATGGAAAGAAATGAGATTTTGACACGCAGCCGGCAAGAGAACCAAGGACAGGATATTGCCAACTTGGAGGTCTTCAAATCCGCTGTGCAGACGGCGTGGACCGTGACCATCTGCCTCGCGTCGGTGATCTGCGTTGCGGACGCCTTTGTGTTCAGCCGCGCCTGCTATGAGCTTCTGTTTACCATATGCACAAGCTCGGCCGTGGTCTTTGTCTGCAAATACCGAGTCCTCAGAAAAAAGCACGAACTGCTTCTTGCGCTCTGCTATTGCGCAGGCGCCCTCTCGTTTTTGATTGCATGGGGCGCGCAGATCCTCAATCGTTGAGAATGGCTATGGACGACAAGCTGATTCTGAAAAACCGCCTGAAAGACGCACGGGCGGAAAAAAAGCTCTCACAATTGGAACTGGCGTCGCTGGTCGGCGTGTCCCGAAACACCATCAGTTCCATCGAAACAGGGCAGTTCAGCCCCACGGCAAAGCTCGCGCTGATTTTGTGTATCGCGCTGGACAAAAAATTTGAGGACATTTTCTACTTTGACTGAAAGGAGCGGGCAGTATTGCTGCCCGCTCCTTTTCCGCTTTCGATCCCGCCGCATATCCGCGCTCGCCGGGTTGTACGGCATTGCCCTTACATGCCGACCTTATGATAGACCTTTTTCCCTTTTTTAATCATCAGTCCATCATTTGTGAGGCGCGTCTTATCGTAGCTTTCGTCAATGGACGCGACCTTTTTCTCGTCCACCGTGACACCGCCCTGCTGAACAAGGCGGCGCGCCTCGCCGCGGGACGGGCAGAGTCCCGTTTTCACGAGCAGGCTCAAAATGTCGATTTTTCCGTCGGCAAGGTCGGCGTCCGTCAACGTCGTCGAGGGGACGTTTTCCATTCTGCCGCCGCCGCCAAAGAGCGCCTTGGCGCTCTCCTGTGCCTTTTCCGCCTCTTCCTCGCCGTGGACGAGCTTCGTCAGCTCGTAGGCGAGTATCTCCTTGGCGCGGTTGAGCTCGCTGCCCTCCCACTTATCCATCTCGTTGATCTGCTCGACCGGCAGGAACGTCAGCATACGGATGCACTTCATCACGTCCGCGTCGCCGACGTTGCGCCAGTACTGGTAGAAGTCGTAGGGGCTGGTCTTGTTTGGGTCGAGCCAAACGGCGTTGCCAGCGGTCTTGCCCATCTTCTTGCCGTTGGAGTCAGTCAGGAGCGTGATGGTCATTGCGTGCGCGTCCTTGCCGAGCTTGCGGCGGATGAGCTCCGTGCCGCCGAGCATATTCGACCACTGGTCGTCGCCGCCGAACTGCATATTGCAGCCGTAGTGCTGGAACATATAATAGAAGTCGTAGGACTGCATGATCATGTAGTTGAATTCAAGGAAGGAAAGCCCTTTCTCCATGCGCTGCTTGTAGCACTCTGCGCGCAACATGTTGTTCACGGAAAAGCATGCGCCGACCTCGCGCAGCAGTTCAATGTAGTTGAGACCCATCAGCCAGTCCGCGTTGTTGAGCATTATTGCCTTATCGGGGCCGAACTCGATGAAGTTCTCCATCTGGCGCTTGAAGCACGCGGCGTTGTGCTCAATGTCCTCGCGTGTGAGCATCTTGCGCATGTCCGTGCGGCCGGAGGGGTCGCCGATCATCGTCGTGCCGCCGCCGATGAGCGCAATGGGCTTGTTGCCCGCCTGCTGCAAACGCTTCATCAGCGTCAGCGCCATAAAATGGCCCGCGGTCAGGCTGTCCGCCGTGCAGTCGAACCCGATGTAGAAGGTCGCCTTGCCGGCGTTCACCATCTCACGGATCTCCTCCTCGTTGGTGACCTGCGCGATCAGTCCGCGAGCCTTGAGTTCTTCGTAGATTTGCATGTCTATTTTCTCCTTCTCGGTAATTTCCATTATCTTTTTACTATAATTCTATCTAAAGTCATGCTTTCTGCGATAACTTTGGCGCTTTCTCCAGAAGTTTACATAAGCTTTCCTTGAGAACGCCCAAGTTGTCCGAATCAATTGACTTATTTTTAGTCGGAACTATTATTCTGCCAAACCCTTTTACCTTCTTCGTGGCGCAGACCGCGAAGCTGTTGCGAAACGCGCGGTTGTCGGAGGGATAATACGTCAATCCGTCCGTTTTGAGAAAAACCGGCTTTGTCCCGCCCACGTCAAAGCTTTCGATGACCGCATCCAGCATATCGCCGTCCCAACGCGCGGCGCGGCTTGGCAGGATCAGCAATTCGTCGCCCGCGGCGACACAATTCACGTTGACGACAGGCTTCTCCTTCGCAGAGGGGTATCGCGCGCGGAACGCCTTCGCGCCGCCAAGTCCTCCAAAGCCGCCGTCGAGAAACGCAAGCGCGACGTCGCCGCGGTAGCGTGGCGTCAAAGCGGCGGCGGTCTCCATCAGCGCGGCGACGCCGGAGGTGTTGTCGTCGGCATTGCGCGTCTCGCTCGGGCCGAAGCGCAGATACAGCAGCGCCGCAACCATCAAAAGCAGAAACAGGGGCAGCGTGAGGTGCGGCGCGTTCATTGCAAATGTCAGCGCAAACGACACAAAGAGACTTCCCAGCAGCGCGAGCACCGGCGTGAGCGCCAGGTAGAGAAAGGCCGTCAGCGGGCGCGTCGGCATGATTAGCGGTGGCAAAACGGAGCGGATACCCGTATCGTAGTGCGCGATAAGCAGCAACTTCGCCTTCTCCGGATCACCGACGACCACGTTCGTCGCATTTCCGCCGAATGGAAGCGCCGGCTCCCTCGACTGAAGCTCCGCGTGATACCCCAACTCACGGAGCGTCCCCATCAGCCAAAGGCGGAACCGCTCTTTTTCCCGCGGCTTGCATCGCACGGGATACTCTTTCAGGATGCGTTCGGCGTACCCGTTCATGCCTTACCCTCCCGAAATGGCGCTTTGAACGCCTCCGCGGCGTCGAGCAGCTCCTCCGCGCCGCGCAGCATCGTCTCGCTGACGGTCTCGCCGCCCGTAAGACGCGCAAGCTCTCTCGCGCGCTCGGCACGGGAAAGCTCTGTCACCTTTGTAAGCGTGCGCCCGTTCTCCTCGCCCTTTTCGACGGAGAAATGCGTATCCGCCATCGCCGCGAGCTGCGGCAGATGCGTCACGCAGAGCACCTGCTTTTCGCGCGAGACGCGTGCGAGCTTCTCCGCCACGCGCTGTGCCGCCCTGCCGGAAACGCCGGTGTCCACCTCGTCAAACACCATGGTCATGACGCTCTCCTGCGCGGCAAACACGTTCTTGAGCGCCAGCATGATGCGCGCCAGCTCGCCGCCCGAGGCGATCTTGTGGATGGGCTTCAACTCCTCGCCGACATTTGCGGACATAAGGAAGCGTACCTCGTCCATACCCGTCGCGTCCGGCTCCTTCTCCTGAAAGTCGATGGCAAAGCGCACCTTGGGCATGTCCAGCTCCCGCAGTTCGCGCGATATCTCCGATTCCAACGTCTTCGCCGCCGCCTTGCGCGCGTCGGACAGCTCGCGTGCCGCCTTTTCCGCGGCGGCTTTCTCCCCCGCAAGCTTCTTCTCAAGCTGTGCGATGCGGTCGTCCGCGTATTCGATCTTGTCCAGCTCGTCCTTTGAGCGCGCGAGATAGTCGAGCATCTCCTCCACCGTGCCGCCGTATTTCTTCTTGAGACGGTACAAAAGATCCACGCGGCTCTCCACCGCGTCCAGCTCCTCGGGCGAGAAATCGAACTCCTCGCGCTTGTCACGCACGATCATGGCAAGGTCGTACGCCTCGCTGCGCAGCGCCTCCAATCGGTCTGAGAGCGCCGCGAACTCATCGCCGAGACCGCGCAGGCCGCGCAGGGCGTCCTCCGCCTGTTTGAGCGCACTCACCGCGCCGTTCGTCTCGTCCCCGCCGTTCAAACAGTAGTCCACCTCACTCATCGCGTCGATGAATTTCTCGCCGCTTCGCAGGACGTTCCGCCGCGCGAGCAGCGTTTCCTCCTCACCTTCTCGGAGTTCCGCGCGCTCCAGCTCCGCGATCTGGTGGCGAAGCGTGTCGACGCGGCGCGCCTTTTCCGATTCGTCCATGCGCAGCGCCTCGATCTCCCGGCGCGTCGCGTACATGGCGTCGTAACGCTTCCCGTAGGCGGCGAGCGGCGCGTCCATACGCCCGAAGCGGTCAAGATAGGAAAGATGCTGCGCCTCGTCGAGCAACGCCGTCCCCTCGTGCTGGCCGTGAATATTCAGCAGCGCCGAACCGATCGCCTTGAGCTGCGCGACCGTAATGGGACGCCCGTTCGCGCGGCAGACGTTCTTGCCGTCGCCGTACAACTCGCGCTGCAAAAGGAGCGTCCCGTCCTCCTCGGGCGCGACGCCGTTTTCCGCGAGCGCGGGGAGCGAAGCGTCCACGCCGTCGAACGCAGCGCTGACATACGCCTTCGGCGCGCCGGTGCGGATGAGGTCACGCGAGGTGCGCTGGCCGAGCACCGCGCCGAGCGAATCGATCACAATGGATTTGCCCGCGCCGGTCTCGCCCGTGAGCGCGTTGAAGCCGCGCGCAAACGAGATGTCCGCACGCTCGATGATCGCGATATTCTCAATGTGCAGCAGCTGGAGCATCCGCGCTGCCTCCTTGTTCGATCCCCGCCGTTAACGGCGGCGTTTATTTTCCGGCGCTCTCCATCAGCCCGCCGAGCATCTTGCGCTGCAAGATCTCGCAGAAGCTGCGGTTTTCGAGCCGCACGAGCTTGGTATCGTAACGCGAGCGTATGATCTCCACCGCGTCGCCGTGGCGCAGGGAAAACGCCTTGCCGCCGTCCACCGACAGCACCACCGGCTTGTAGCCTGTCGCCTCCGTCTGCACGGTGATCGTGCGCTCCGGCGCGAGAACGTAGGAATTTGCGTGGACGCTGTGAGCGCAGATGGGGCTGACAACGAAATTGCGCGCCGTCGGCTCGACGACCGGCCCGCCCGCGCTGAGAGAGTAGGCGGTCGAGCCCGTGGGAGTCGCAACTACAACGCCGTCGCCCGCGATATCCACCAGCTTGCCGTTTTCCGTAAAGATATGCAGGCGGATCACGCGCGAGACGTTGCCGCGTGCGATAAGCGCTTCGTTGAGCGCAAGGCCGGAGTAGATCACGCGCCCTTCGCGCTTAACGCAGACGTCAAGCATCATGCGGCTCTCGACGAGATAGTCCTGCTCGCAGAGCCTGCGCAGCTTGTTAAGCTCCGTCTGTTCCAGCTCCGCCATGAAGCCGAGGCTTCCAAGGTTGACGCCGAGCACGGGGATGTCCTTGTGCGCCGCCGTTTTGGAAAGGTGCAGGATCGTCCCGTCGCCGCCGAAGGCAATGAGCATATCCGCGCCGCGCAGTTCCTGTTGCAGCGGGCGGATGGTCAGCCCGTAGCCCTCCGGCTCCTCGCTGCCGCGAAACGGGATACACACCACATTCGGGCAATGCACTTCATCGAGGATCGCCTTCGCCTCCTTCGCCACACGCAATTCCGTGTCGCGATAGGGGTTGGGGCAAAGTATCACCTTTTTGAGCATCCGTTCACCTTCTCCCCTCCGCTCAGGCGTCTAATTCCGCGTGGGACGCCTCCACCAGCGCTGCGAGGTTGAACTCGCGCTCCGTTGCCGCGCCCTTTTCAAGATAACCTAAGTATTCGATGTTCCCCTCCGGCCCACGGATGGGGGAATAAGTCATATCGAGCACCGCGAAGCCGCTCTCCCGCGCGTGTTCCAAAAAATGCTCCAATACCTCAAGGTGCACCGCAGGGTCGCGCACGACCCCTTTTTTGCCGACCTTTTCACGTCCCGCCTCAAACTGGGGCTTGACGAGGCAGGCGACACGGCCGCCGCTTCGCAGCAGTCCGTTCACCGCAGGGAGAATCAGCTTAAGTGAAATGAACGACACGTCGATCGACGCGAAATCCAGCTCGTCCGGCACCTGCTCGTGCGTCAGGTAGCGCGCGTTCGTGCGCTCCATGCACACCACGCGCGCATCGTTGCGCAGCCTCCAGTCGAGCTGCCCGTAGCCGACGTCGACCGCGTAGACCCTGCTTGCGCCGTTTTGCAGCATACAGTCCGTAAATCCGCCGGTGGACGCGCCGATATCGGCGCAAATGCAGCCGCGAAGCGTCAGGCCGAACTCCCGCATCGCCTTTTCAAGCTTGAGTCCGCCGCGGCTCACATAGGGAAGCGCGTTTCCGCGCATCTCAACCGTCGCGTCATCCGCGACGGCAAAGCCCGCCTTGTCCGCCTTCTGCCCGTTGACGTATACGACGCCGCTCATGATGGTTGCCTGCGCCTTTTGCCGCGTCTCAGCAAGACCGCGCTCAACGAGCGCGACATCCAAACGTTTCTTTCCGCTCATCCGATCACCTCGAGCGCCTGCTCCGCGATCGACTTCGCGTCCAGATGGAATGCCTCGCGCAGCTCTGCCGCGCCGCCGTGGGGCGGAAATCGTTTGCCGAGATTGCAGAGGTACAGTTTTTCAAGCGGCGTCCCCTCCTCGGTGAGGATGGCGGCGATGCGCTGCCCGACGCAGCCGACGCTCGCGCACTCCTCAGCGACGATCAGCTTTCTCGTCCCCGCGAAGGTCGGGCGGATGTCCGCGTCGTAAAACGGCGAGATACAGTTGATCTTGATCACACGTGCCGAAACGCCCCGCTGTTCCAGAATATCCGCCGCGCCGAGCACACTTTCGGTCATCATGCCGTACGCGCACAGCGTAACGTCGTTCCCCGCGCGCAGCTCCGCGAACGCGCCGTCGCTGCGGTCATCGCGGAAGCTCCCCTCGCCGCCGCGCGGATAGCGGATGGCGACCGGCCCCTCGATCTCAAACAGGGCGCGGCGCAGCATCGCGCGCAGCTCCGCGAAGTTGGCGGGGCACAGCACCGTCATGTTCGGAATGTCGGAGAGGAACGTCGCATCGAAAATACCGTGATGCGTCTCGCCGTCCGCGCCGACAAACCCCGCGCGATCCACGGCAAACACCACATGCAGGTTGGACAGCGCCGTATCGTGCAAAAGCTGGTCGTAGGCGCGCTGCAAAAACGTCGAATACACAGCGAAAACAGGGATGAGCCCCTGCTTTGCCATGCCCGCCGCCATCGCCGCCGCCTGCGCCTCGGCGATGCCGACGTCGAAAAAGCGGCTGGGATATCGCCGCGAAAACTCCGTCAGCCCCGTTCCGTCCGCCATCGCCGCCGTGATGGCGCAAATGCGCTTGTCCCGCGCGGCGAGCGTACAGAGCGCCTCGCCAAAGACTGAGGAGAACGTCTCGCCGTCCTCTTTCATCTGTCCTGTCGCGACATCGAACGGTCCCACGCCGTGCCATTTGCCCGGCTCGCGCTCTGCGGGCGCGTAGCCCTTGCCCTTGACCGTGCGCACGTGTACGAGCACGGGGCGGCGCAGCTCGCGCGCCCATTCGAGCGCGCTCTCCACCTGTGCCTCGTTGTGCCCGTCAATGGGTCCGATATAGGTAAAACCCATATCCTCAAACAGCGAGGCGTTGGGCAGTATCGCGTTTTTCAGTCCCGTCTTGACACGGTGATTAAAGCGGTACACCGCCTTGCCAGGCGCGCTGGAGAGCAAAAAGCGGCGATAGCTCTTCTTGAACTCGTAGTACGCCGGCTTGTTGCGCAGTTGGGAAAGATGCGCGCTCACGGCGCCGACATTGCGGGAGATCGACATGCCGTTGTCGTTGAGGATGACGACCAGCGGCTCGCCCGACGCGCCCGCATTGTTGAGCCCCTCGTAGGCAAGGCCGCCGGAGAGCGCCCCATCGCCGATAAGCGCGATCACCGAATAATCGTCGCCGAGCAGCGTGCGCGCCCGCGCCATGCCCAGCGCGACCGAGACCGAGTTGGATGCGTGCCCCGCAACAAACGCGTCGTGCACGCTCTCGTTCGGCTTAGGAAATCCCGAAAGCCCGCCATACTGGCGCAGCGTCGGAAACTGTCCCATGCGCCCTGTCAGCGCCTTGTGCGCGTAGCACTGGTGGCCCACGTCAAAGACAAGGCGGTCGTGCGAAGTATCGAACACGCGATGGATCGCAACCGTCAGCTCAACCGCGCCGAGGTTGGAGGCAAGATGCCCGCCCGTCTTCGCGACGCTTTCCAGCAAAAAGGTATGCAGTTCCTCGCACAGGAGTTCCGTTTGGCGGCGCGTAAGCGCCTTGACGTCCTCCGGAGAGTTGATATGCTCCAAAATCAAAATGCGTTACCTCATCTTTTGTTTCCGATGTGAAATACATATAGCAGCTTTGCCGCGAAAAGTACCACGCCCGTGCTTTTTTCCATCGCCAGCTTCTTGCCGATCGCCTTGCCGCCGATGGTCAGCCCCGAAATAAGCGCGGTCACGGCAATGGAGAGCAGGATGCTCTGCGTATTCAGACTCTGCTGCAATCGCACGACGATAACCGCCGCGGTCGAACCGCTGACGATGCCGCAGATATCACCCACCACGTCGTTGCAAAAGCTCGACACCTTCTCTGCGTTTTTGAGGAGAAACAGCGCCTCCTTCGCGCCCTTCTCCCGATGGGCCGCCATCGAGTGGAACGGCTTCATGTCCGCCGCCGTCACCGCAACGCCGACGACGTCGAACACGATGCCGAGCAGCACGAACAGCACCAAAACAAGCACCGCCACGGCATAGCCCGCGTCGACCAGCGCGGCGCCGGAGGCAAGGCTCAGCACCGCCGAGAGCGCCACCGACGTCAGAAATATTTGAATGACCCACCGCCAATAACTTCGCGGCTTGGTTTCTTCCTTTTTCATTCGTAATCTCCTTATGAAAGCCAAACAGCGGCGGCAAGACGGGGTAATCCTACGGCTTAAGGTCGGGTTGGCTTTCCCCGCGGCCCGCCTCCCGTTGCCGGTCAGGTGGTTCCCCTTTGAGGGCCGCGCCGCGCCGTCGCCGACGCGCGATACCCGATTGCCACTTAGTCCGCACTGTAATCCCCGGCCTGCCCCAATGGACAGCCTAGGCGATTTCCGCCACAGTCGAACCGTCTCTTAGCCTCTTTTGCAGCGACGGTTTCACGGAGCGATCGCCCTCTCCCCTGGCCGGGGGATCTGGTTGTGTTCTCCGATTCGCCGCCGCCACGCAAGGCAGGCTACTCCGCGCACAGCGTTCACGGCGAATCGCCGTTTTCACACCGCAACGCGGGTTCATCGCCCGCCCCGTACCGCGGTCGCTTACCATCCCTGGATTACGCCCGGCACGAAAAGCGGGTCTCCACGGAAACAGGGTCGTATCCCCCATGCCGTTGGGGGACGCCCGGAGTCCGCAGGCGCAGCTTTCGTGGTGGAAAGACTTTTGCCTCCCTTCAGCACCCACCCCAAACTGGGCGTAAGAAGCAAGCACCAAAGGTTTCACAGTTGTGCCCTTTAAAGGATTTTTAGGCCCTTCTTAGGAGACGGCAGATCTGACTAGGATACTGCGCCGCCGTTTAGCAGGATGGTATTATATATGATTTTCCCCAAACTTACAAGGGATACCTCACAGGATTCATCGAAAATTCAAACAAAAACGGAGGCGTTTCAGCCCCCGTTTTATCCTATTTTGTCCGCGTAGTCAGCCGATGCGCCAGCTCAACGAGAAATTCGGCGTCTTCCACGCCGCCGAGCGCCGCGACAGCTTCGTCCGTCAGCCGTTCAACCTCCGCCTTGCACCCGTCCAAGCCGAGCAGGTCGACAAACGTCGTCTTTCCCTCGTCCCTGTCCGATCCGATGGGCTTGCCGAAGGTCGCCTCGTCGCCGATCACATCCAACAGGTCGTCCCTGATCTGAAACGCCAGTCCCAAAAGCGAGGCATAGGTCTGCGTCGCACAGCAAACCTCCCGAGACGCGCTCGACGCCGCACAGCCGAGCTCCGCCGCACAGCGGAGCATAAAGCCTGTCTTGCGGTCGCAGAGGTATTCCAGCGTCCGACGGTCGCGCCCATAACCCGTCAGGTCGAGCACCTGCCCCGCCACCATGCCGTTCGCGCCGCTCGCCCACGAGAGCGCGGCAACCGCGTTGACCTTCGCCCGCGCGCCGAGCTGCGGAGCGTTTGCAATCAAGCCGTAGGCCTCCGCCTGCAAGGCGTCGCCCGCAAGCGTCGCCATCGCCACGCCGTAGACGACGTGGTTCGTCGGCTTTCCTCGGCGCAGGTCGTCGTCATCCATACAAGGAAGATCGTCGTGAATAAGCGAATAGGTATGTACCAGCTCCAACGCGCAGGCAAACGGCAACGCCATATGCCAGTCGCGGATACCGCCCAGCCGCGCGCACTCCAGCGTCAGCACCGGACGGATGCGCTTGCCGCCGGAAAGCAAGCTGTAACGCATAGACTCATGCAGCACGTGCCATGGAAATTCCGCTATTCGGCTTGTAAAAAGTCTATCAAGATAGACTTCCGTTGCTTCGCGATACGCGTCATACCGCTCCTGAAACCGCTTATCGTCCATTGCCTTCCGCCTCGCCGGTGAATGCGCTCTCAACCGGCGCGCCGGTCGCGCCCTTAGACAGCTTTGCGACCTTCTGCTCAGCCTCGTCAAGCATCTTGCCGCAGCTCGTCACAAGCGCGGTACCCTCCTCAAACAGCTTCAGGGAGTCCGCAAGCTTCACGTCGCCCTTTTCCAACGCACCCACGATCTCCTCCAGCCGCGCGATGTTCTCCTCAAAGCTCTTTCCCGTCTTAGCCATGACGTTCTTCCTCCAACTCCCGCGCCTCCACAGCGCAGGTCAATCTACCTTTTTCCAACGTTAAGTCTATTTTGTCGCCCACCGACGCGTCGTTTGCGCTGCGCAGTATCCGCCCGTCCGCCGTACGTGCCACGGCATAGCCGCGGCCAAGCACTTTGAGCGGGCTGAGCGCGTCAAGTGAGGCGCAGAGCGCGGCGTATTGCCGCTGCTGCTCGGCAAGCTGCTTTTCCGCGACGGCGATCAGGTTCTTCTGCATGTAGTCGAGCAGCAGCCGCTTGTCCGACGCGAACGCCGCCGGATCGGTCAGCGCACGCTTGCAGGAAAGCTCCTTAAGGCGCTTTCGCAACGCGTCAAGACGCGCGCCCTCGCTCTTTGCCATGCGCTCGCCCATCACGCCGAGCCTTCGGCGCAGCTCCTTTTGATCCGGCACGACGATCTCCGCCGCGTTTGACGGCGTGGACGCCCGCGCGTCGGCGACATAGTCGGAGATGGTGACGTCCGGCTCGTGCCCGACGGCGGAAATGACCGGGATCGCAGACTCGTAGATCGCGCGTACGACGCGCTCGTCGTTGAACGCCCACAAATCTTCGATCGAGCCGCCGCCGCGGCCTGTAATGATCACGTCGGCAACGCGCCACTTGTTCGCATAGCGCAGCGCGCCCGCGATCTCCGGCGGCGCCTCCTCGCCCTGCACGCGCACGGGCAGGAGCACGATCTTGGAGAGCGGCCAGCGCGCGTTCAATATCCGGATCATATCATGCACCGCCGCACCCGCGGAAGACGTGATGATGGCAATGGTTTGCGGATAACGCGGCAGCGGTTTTTTGTGCGCGGGGTCAAAAAGTCCCTCCGCGTCGAGTTTTGCCTTAAGCTGTTCAAACGCGACGTGCAGGTCTCCCACACCCTCGGCAGTCAGCTCGCTGACATAGAGCTGATATGCACCGTCGCGCGGAAACACGGAGATGCGCCCAAAGGCGATGACCTTCATGCCGTTCTCCGGCCGAAAACGCAGCTTTGACGCATTGCCGCGGAACAATACGCAGCGCATCGCGCCCTCGGCGTCCTTGAGCGTAAAATAGTGATGCCCTGAGGGGTAGAGCTTGTAGTTTGATATCTCGCCGCGCACGAAGATCTCCTGCAGCTGCGGCACGCCGTCGAGCAGCGCCTTGATAAAGTTGTTTGCCTCGGACACGCTGAAAATCATCTGCGCCTGCTCCGCCACGGCTTGTCCTCCCTCTCCCAGAATCAAAAAAGCGGCCAAGCCGCTTTTTTGATAGACTTATTTGTTATGCGGTTCTATTTCTTCACGCGCAAAGCTGCCGAGAATGCCGTTGATAAACTTGACGGTCTCCTCCGTCTCGTACTTCTTGGCGATCTCCACCGCTTCGTTGATGGCAACGCCCACGTCGATGTCGTCGCGGTACATCGCCTCATACATCGCCACGCGCATAATGGCGCTCGCGACGAGCGGGATGCGCTCAAAACTCCATCCCCTAGCGTACTTCGCGATGTAGCCGTCCAGCTCCGGCGCGTGCTCGGCGACGCCCTTGACGACGCCGCGGATGTAATCCGCCTGATCATGCTCCGGCAAGACGGCATAGAGCTCGTCTTCGCCGGACAGCTCCGCGAAACGTTCGTCTGTCAACCGCTCGGACAGCATGGCGGCGGGGTCGTCGGCAAAGCTCAGCTCATATACGAGATGCATGGCAATCTCTCTTGCGGTGCTGCGAGTAACCATAGTAAGTCCTTATCTCTCTTTAGTCGTTGAAGCTGATGCCGCTGACGTGGACGTTGACCTCCTTGACGGAGAATCCCGTCATGCCGCCCACCGCGTTCGACACGTTCTCCTGCACCTTCTCCGCCACCTCAGGAATGGCGAAGCCATAGCGCGCCATGAGATAGAGGTCAATGACGACCGCGTCGCCGATCTTCTCCACGCGCACGCCGCGTACCGCCTTCTTGCCGGAGAGCTGTTCGGTAACGTTTTGGCTCATCGCGCCCACGCCCTCGACCTGCTTGACCGCGTCCGCCACGATGGCGGCAACGACGTCCTCGGCGATGTTGACGGTTCCGTTTTCCTCATTATGGGTCAAATAATCCGCCATAGGAAACACTCCCTTGCCTTGAAATCCACTAGCCTGAGTATTTTATCATCCTTTGGCGAAAAATACAACAGCTATTTTGTCGCCCGTTCAGCTGACCTCCAAAATCTTGATTGCGCTCACCGGCAGCCCCGTCTCCTGCTTCACCACATCGGTGATCTTGGCGACGTCCTCGGTCTGAAGCCCGTCGTGCTTTGAGGAAACGACCACGCTCACGCTCTCGTCGGAGAGGAACACAACGCAGTCGTCGTATCCCTTGGCGGTGACCATGTTCTCGATCTGCGATTCTTTGAGCGTAAAGCTTGCGAGCGCCTCGATGCCCTGCGCGACCTCGCCCGCCGCCTGCTCATCAAGCTCCTGGCTCTCGCCCGCGCGCTCCAAAAGCGACAGCGCGCTGTCCCGTGCCTGCTGACGTGAGAGCCGTGCGGTGGCAAAGTAGTCCGATGACACCGCTTCCGGCGCGGTTTCGCCTCCGGTCTCCGCCGTCCCCGTCTCCGGCGCGATCACCTCGGTCGCCTGCCCGAGGATCTTGCCACCCGTCGGCGGCGCGGTTTCTTCCACACCCGCTGCATATCGCCCATTGAGCACGATCGCCGCAACCACCAGCACCAGCACCGCGCCGACCACGGCGTTTCGTTTCCACAGCTTCTTCATGTTCTCGTTCCTCCTGAAAAATGCATAGATTTTGGGTATTCTGAGCTTTGGCATTTTCATTTCACGGCGTTCCTTTCACAATGGCGATTTTTTCCGATGAAAGTCCTGTCAGCGCGCTGAGCGCCTGCGTAAGCTGCAAGCGCACCGCGGCGTCGCCGCCGCCCTCGCACACCACGAGCGCCCCCGCGCAGCGTTGCGTCTCCGGCTCCACGCGCATTACGAGCCGCAGCCGCCCCACGCCGTCAAAGGCGGCAAGCGCGCCCTCCAGCTCCGCCTGCGTGGACGCTTCCGGCTTCGGCGCCGGCGCGGCGCCACGTCTTCCACTGCCTGTCGGCAGTAACATCAGCGCTGCGCCAAGCAGTGCGACCGCGATGGCGTACTTATATTTCTGCGCCGCGGCGCGAAGCTTCTCCGGCACTCCGGCGCTCAGTTGTTTTCGATCCATACCTGTTTCTCCTTTGCGACGCCGAGCTCTGAGGCAAGGAATTCGGACAGCGCCTCGCTGTATGCCCCGCGGAGCGTCACACGTTCCGGAAGCGGGACGCCGCCATGTGTCTCCAGCTCCGCCTCCGCGCACACCGTCGCGCCCAGTGCTTCGGCTTTGTCCTCAATATATGCTTCCAGTTCCGACGCTATGCCGCGCCGCAGCGTATTTTCCCGTTCCTCGGAAAGCTCTTGTTCCAGCCGCGCCACTTCCTCGCAATATCCGTCTGCGTCCGTCGCGCGCGCCTCTGTTTGGAGGCGTTTGAGCGGAAGCAGCATTGTCAGCAGCAACAGTAAGCCGCCTGTAAAGCGTACAAGCTTGCGCGTTGTCCCATCCGGGCAAATTTGGTCAGCCACACTCACAAGCAACGCGCAGGCGACCACGCCAAGCAGCCATTGCCGCACAAAAGCCATGTCGCTCCCCTCCTATCCCATCGACGCCGTCACCGCCACCAGCAGCGCCACCAACAGCACGAGCGCACAGCACGCCGTCATCGCGAACACGAGCGCAAACGCCTCGCCGAGGCGGTCGATGTACGCGCCGAGCGACTCCGTTCCCGCGAGATGCGCGACAAACGCGGCGAGCTTGTAGAGCAGGAACTGTACGCCAAGACGTAAAAGCGGGAGCAGGCACGCCGCAAGGATCGCAAACACACCCAGTACGCCGATCGTTCCGCGCAGCGCCCCCGCCGCGGCAAGCACCCCCTCCGCCGCGTCCGCCAGCACGCCGCCGACGACCGGCACCGCGCCGGAGAGCGCGACCTTTGCCGCGCGCACCGCCGTGCGGTCGGCGGTTCCGGTCAGCACGCCCGCCACGGCGAGATACGCCGTGAAAGCGGTCATTCCTAGCTTCAGCGTGACGGAGATAAGCTTTTGCAGTCCGTCGGCAAGCGCGTCAAGCCGTTCCTCACCCATTGCCGCGCCCGCCGCGGACGCGGCGGTATAGCACGACACCAGCGGCAAAAGGAGCCGCGCCACCGTGTCGCTCAGCGCGCCGCAGACCATCAGCGTCGTCACCTGCCAAACGCTCGCGGTGGATACGAGGCCGCCCGCCGCCATTGATGCCGCCACGGTCGGCAGCAGGAGCTTTGAGAGCGTCCCGAGCTCGTCCACCGTCTGCATTCCAAGTCCGATGAGCGAGCGCAGGTCGCCTGTCGCGAGCGCCGTCGCCGCAAGCACGCCGCAGTACGGAACGTACCGCGCCGCCCTGTCGCCCGCGCCTTCGGCAAACCCCTCCGCCGCGCCGCAGATGAGCGCCGCGAGCGCCAAAAGCGCCGCGCTCCGCGCGCCGGAGCGCACGATAGCATCCAGCGAATCGCGTGCCATCCCCCACAGCCACGCCGCGCCCTCGGCGAGAACGCCGCCGCCCTCCGCCGCGCGCGTGACTGTCTCCGGCAGCGCCGATATCCAGCTTTCGTCCACCGCCGTCGCCCGCGCGGATACCGTGAGCATCGTGAGTGCCAGCAGCACAAGCGGCAAAACCTTTCTCATGTCCATTGCCGTATCAGCTCCACAACCGCGCGCAGCAGCGGCAGCGCACAACCCAGCGCACACACCGCCCCCGCCGTTTCCATCACACGCGCCAGCGCGCTCTGCCCCGCGTCGGCGCACAGCGCACCGCCGACGCGTACGACCACCGCGATGGCGGTCACCTTTAAAAGTGGCGCGAACAGCTCCGGCGAAAGCCCCGTCAGCTCGATCAGTTCGCCGCACAAAGCGGCGGTGTCCCACGCGCCGCGCAGCAAAAGAGCGCCGCCGAGCAGCACCGCCGCCGCCGAAAGCAGTAGCGCCAGCTCTGGGGACGAGCGCCGCAAAAGCGTCGCTGTCACCGCCGCTGCGAGGCACAGCCCCGCGATCTGCGTCACCGTCTCCATCACGCAAAACCAAAGAGGGTCTTGATGAGATCGAACAGCGAGCTGATTTCCCTCACGAGCAGCATCATCGTCGTCACCAGTCCCGCCAGGCTCACAAGCATCGCCTGATCCGGACGGTCGGAGCGCACGAGCAGTTGATTGAGCACCGCGACCACAATACCGACGGCAGCTATCTTAAATACGAGGTCAATGTCCATTGATATTCACCTTTGTAAAGTAATATTACTTACGGATACGGCTTGGTTTTTTACATCTGGTCAGAGCAGGAGTATCGCAAAAAATAGACTGACGCTGATGCAAATCGACGTAATTAGGCGCTCATGCCCGCTCCGTTGTTCCTCTGTCCGCACATAGGCGCGCCGCAGTTCCGACGCCGCCAGCGCGAGCGCCGCGCAGGTCTCCTCCGCCTCGCCTCCGAGCCGCGCGCCAAGCGACGCAACCGTTTCGCGCTCCTCCTCCGGCAGAGGGAGGCTCTGTGCGGCGCGCCGCCATGCATCGTCCAAAGCCGTGCCGCGCGCAAGCTCCTCCCGTACGCCGCGGAAAAACGCCTCCGCACTTTGTCCGCGCGATCGGCGCAGCAGCGCGGGGATCGGCGTAAGCATCAGTCGGATCTCACCCGCCATTGCCTCAAAGGCGCCGGCGAGCTCGCGGCGTGTGCCGCGCAGCTTCCTCTCCTCACTGAGCAGCTCCTGCCGCACGAGCAGTCCGCCGCAGAGAATCAACCCCGCTCCGAGCCAGCGCAGAAGCGGCGGCGTCACAGCGCCAGCGCCTCCACGCGGTAGGCGCGGACGCCGTCTTCGTTTCGGATCGTCACCGCGCGCTCAAACACTCTCGCTTCCAACACGCCCCGCCAAAACGGCTTCAAGGGCAGCTCCGCGGCGCTTCCCGCGTGAATGGTCGCAAGCAGCCCGACCCCGCAGTTTGCCGCCGCGCACATCGCCGCGACGTCCTCCCGCGTTGTGATCTCGTCCACGGCAATGATCTGCGGCGACATGGCGCGCAGCATCATGGGAATGCCAAGCGCCTTAGGGCAGCCGTCCAGCACGTCCGTATGGTTGCCAAGCTCCGTCTGTGGGACGCCCTGATACGATGCGGCGATCTCACTTCGCTCGTCGATAACCGCGACGCGCAGGGCGCGCCGTTCCGCGCCCCCAAGCGACAGGCAGCGAATCAGGTCGCGCAGCAGCGTCGTCTTTCCTCCCCCCGGCGGCGAGAGGACGAGCGCGCTTTGGAACCGCCCCGCGCCGTCAAACAACTGCGGCGCGATATCGGCGGCAAGCCCGATCCGCTCGTGAATGATGCGCAGCGCCAGCCCTGAGAAGTCCTTGACGCCGCACACCGCGCCGTCGCGCAGCACCGCCGTACCGCAGACGCCGAGCCGGAATCCGCCGCGCACGGCGAGATAGCCCTGTCGCAGCGTTTCGGCAGACGCGTAGCGGGAAAACTCCGTCACGCCCGCAATCATCTGCTCAAGATCCTCACTTGTGACAAGCGCCTCACGTTCCGCGCTCGCAACGGAAAGCTCGCCCTCGCCCGTCGCCACCGTCAGCGGCCGGCGGACGCGAAGTCGCAGCTCCTCGGCTCGCTCCTTGCGTTCGTCCGGCAGCGCCATCGCCAGGCGGCGAAGGCGCGGCGGCAGTAGCTCCGCCGCTTGTTCGTAGCGCCGGATGCGGTCTTTTTCCATGCCTGTCCCCTCCTTGTGATAGTCCAATCTATGACGGTGAAGACATGCATATGCCCTTTTTTCTTCTCATTTTTGTTTCCGGTAGTTGACAGAACACACTGAATTATGTAAAATAATGGCAAATCATGTTGTAAGAGGTGCATGCGAATGGACGCAAAAGAGTGTATTCAAGGAAGGCGCAGTATCCGTCGTTATACGGGCCAGCCCATTTTGAAAGAGACGATCGAGCAGATCGTGGCGCTCGCCGCCTACGCGCCGTCTTGGAAAAACGCACAGCCTGCGCGCTACACCGTCGTTTCCGACCGAGCTGTGATTGAGAAGATCGCGAACGAATGCGTTCTCGGTTTCGCGCATAACGCAGGCATCCTGCTCAGCTGCAATGCGCTTGCGATCCAGTCGATTCTTAGCAAGCGCTCCGGCTATGAGCGCGACGGCTCGTTTTCCACGGGCAAGGGGACGCATTGGGAGTCCTTCGATGCCGGTATTGCCGCGCAGACCTTCTGCCTTGCCGCGCACGAGTTGGGCGTCGGTACCTGCATCCTCGGCATCTTCGACGACGCCAAGGTGGCGGAGGCGATCAATCTGCCGTCCACGCAAACGGTTTCCGCCCTGATCCCCATGGGCTATCCCGCGGAGAATCCTGCCGCGCCGACACGCAAAAGCGTCGGCGAGTTGGTTCGCTACATCGGATGAACCGCAT
>JAWRIJ010000017.1:0-27525 GCA_040307975.1 Oscillospiraceae bacterium
TGCTTTAGGAGATGCGACTATGGCAAAAAGGAAAGTGTCTTGTCAAACCGCCGCGAAGCCCTTTTCGAGGTCGGCGAGAATGTCGTCGATATGCTCGGTGCCGATGGAGAGACGGATGGTGTTCGGGTGGATGCCCGCGTCCTCCAGCTCCGCCGTCGTGAGCTGCGAGTGCGTCGTCGTCGCGGGGTGGATGACGAGGCTCTTCACGTCCGCGACGTTCGCCAGCAGCGAGAAGATCTCCAGCGCGTCGATGAACGCGAACGCCTCCTTCTGTCCGCCCTTGATATCGAAGGTGAAGATGGACGCGCCGCCGTTCGGGAAATACTTCTCGTAGAGCGCATGGTCGGGATGGTCGGGCAGCGACGGATGATAGACCTTCTCGACCTTCGGGTGGTTCTTGAGATACTCGACGACCTTCTTCGTGTTCTCCGCGTGGCGCTCAAGACGGAGCGACAGCGTCTCGGTGCCTTGCAGCAGCAGGAACGCCGCGAACGGCGAGATGGAGGAGCCGGTGTCGCGCAGCAATATCGCGCGGATGTAGACCGCAAACGCCGCCTTGCCCGCCGCATCGGTAAACTTGACGCCGTGGTAGCTGGGGTTCGGCTCGCTGATCCACGGATAGCGCCCCGACGCCGCCCAATCGAAGTTGCCGCTGTCCACGATCACGCCGCCAAGCGTCGTGCCGTGTCCGCCGATGAACTTCGTCGCGCTGTGCACGACAATATCGGCTCCGTGTTCAATAGGACGAATGAGGAACGGAGTTCCGAACGTGTTGTCGATGACGAGCGGCAATCCATGCTCGTGCGCGATCTTCGCCAGCGCGTCGATGTCGGGAATATCGCTGTTCGGATTACCGAGCGTTTCGATGTAGATCGCCTTGGTGTTCGGCTGAATGGCAGCCGCGACCTCGTTTAAATCATGGATGTTGACAAACGTGGTTTCGACGCCGTAGAGCGGAAGCGTGTGCGCCAGCAGGTTCGCGCTGCCGCCGTAGATGGTCTTCTGCGCGACGATGTGCTCCCCCGCCTTGGCGAGCGCTTGGATGGTGTAGGTGATCGCCGCCGCGCCGGACGCGACCGCAAGGCCGGCGACGCCGCCTTCAAGCGCCGCGATGCGGTCCTCAAACACGCCCTGCGTGGAGTTGGTGAGCCGCCCGTAAATGTTGCCGGCGTCGGCGAGGCCAAAGCGCGCCGCCGCGTGCTCGGAGTTGCGGAAAACATAACTGGTGGTCGCGTAAATGGGTACCGCGCGGGCGTCGCTCGCGGGATCGGGCTGCTCCTGACCGACGTGGAGCTGAAGGGTCTCAAATTTATAGTTCGACATTTCTTTATACCTCTTTCTTGTTGTTGGGGAAGCGTTGCTTCCGTTTTGTTTTTTCCGTTCGCGGGGCAGGTCTCACGTCAACAAGAGCGGGTACACATTCGGCCGTTTCGGAAGTTGGCGCGCAGCAGGCGCCAAAAGATATTATTCATGTCGCTGTCCGCCGTCCTTTCCTAAAGTTGTGGCAAGTATAACCTACTAAGTTTACTTTGTCAATAGGTTTAGTAAAATTTTATGAAACTGGTTGACTTTACACAAGCAGCCCTCTATAATTGCACATATTTTTGTGGATATGATAGGCTTTGTGACTCGGAGGGTACGACCATGACCATTCAGCAGCTGCGCTATGCCATTGTGATATCGGAAACAGGCTCGTTCAACAAGGCGTCGGAGCTCCTTTACGTGTCCCAGCCCTCCCTCACCAGCGCGATGCAGGAGCTGGAAAAGGAGCTCGGCGTCACGATTTTCAGCCGAGGCGGCAAGGGGTCGGCGCTGACGAACGACGGAGCGGAATTCATCCCCTACGCGCGGCAGGTCGTGCAGCAGTACGACGCCCTGCTCGAAAAATACGGCAAGGGCGGCATACGGAAAAAGAAGTTCGGCGTCTCGACGCAGCACTACTCTTTCGCGGTCAAAAGCTTCGTGGAAACGGTCAAGCAGTATGACACGCAGGAATACGAGTTTGCGATCCGCGAAACCAAGACGCGCGAGGTGATCGACGATGTTGCGACCGGGCGCAGCGAACTCGGTATCCTCTATCTCAACGAGTTCAACCGAAAGGCAATGGAGAAGACCCTGCGTTCAAACGGGCTTACGTTCCATCATCTGATCGACTGCGGCGTATTCGTCTATCTTTGGAAGGGACACCCGCTCGCAAAGCGGAAACTCATCCGCTTTGAAGACCTCGCCGATTATCCCTGCCTTTCCTTTGAGCAAGGCGCGTCCGGTTCGTTCTATTTCGCCGAGGAGATCATGAGCACCGGCGAGTACCCCCGCACGATCAAGGCAAACGACCGCGCAACGATGCTGAATCTGATGATCGGGCTGAATGGATATACGCTCTGCTCCGGCATCATCTGCGAGGAGCTCAACGGCTCCGACTATATCGCCGTTCCGTTTGAGGCGGACGCGGAAGCGCCGCGCAGTGAAATGGAAATTGTTTACATCGTCCGGAAGAACGCGATCCTCAGTCAAATAGCGGAGCTTTATCTCAGGGAACTGCGGCGTTATTTGGAGCGGTAGGTCCGTGTACCGCAAGGACAAAATGGATGTTCTCAAACGCGCTTATCCCGTCGGCTCTGCCGTCGAAAAAACACTTTTGGATGCGTTCCGGCGACTCGTGCGCGTCGATCCGGAAGCCCTGACGCGCAAGCGCCGCGCCGACCTCTGAAAGAGAATAACCGTGGCGCATCGGCTCTCCAAGAAACGCGGTAATGCCGGAGAGCGTATGTATCCGCTCGACTGCGCTGTTCCGGAAGGCGGAATCGTCCGGAAAATCGAATACCAGCTTACTCCCCGGCGTGGTCAAAGCGCCGATTTGTTTCAGCGTATGTTCAAATACGGGAAGCGTCAGATAGTAGGTCACGCCAAGGATCGAAAAGAACGCCGGCAAACCGATGTCAAAGCCGGCTTCCTTCAGCTTCGCCGCCATGTCATCTTTTGAAAAATCCACTGAAACGTATGTTACGTTCGACGGGATACTCCATTCCAGCGTTTCTATTTTTTGCAGCTTGTAGCGCTGTGTGTCCGGATGGTCGACCTCAAACACGCGAATGTGTGGATTTTCGTTGCGGAAGGCGAAGGTGTCCATGCCCGCGCCGCAGATAACATACTGGCATTCGCCCCGTTCCTCCGCGAATCGCGCAAGCTCGCGTTCGGCAAAGGCGGCGCGGGACAGCGGGATCGGTGAGATGTATTGATCCAGTTTCTCACGGATACGGAGGCTGCTGAAAGAGCGCGCGGGGTCGAACAGCGCCCGATCGTAGTTATGTTCGATCAACTGTCCGATCTCCTCGTATTCGTCAATGCCCATTAAATCAAAGGCGAGATAATCGTCAAAGATTTTGTACCGCTCGTTATTGGAATGATAGGCGCGGGCAAATGAGCAGAGCTTTGCCGTCATGCTCTCCATATTGTTTATCATAAAACCATCTCTCGTTTCAAAATGTATAAAAGTATAAAAATACCCCGCTTGTTCCTCGGCGCATTGACGCTGAGCAGAAACAGGCGGGGCTTTTCTTCTTTCAGGGTACGCGATCAGCCGCCTGTTCGACAGACACAACGGCGGCAGCAACAGGACGCGGCAGCAAAGCCGAAGCGCTTGGGGCTCGCTTCGACGATAATGCGGGTATATTGCCGGCATGGAATCTGATGCATGAATGTAACCTCGCTTCCAGCGCAAATACACATAAAGTCTATCTTCAAGATAGGCAAATAATAGCGCGCCGCTTGCGCGCTGTCAAGGACATATCGCAAATAATATAAGGCGTCCGTACTGCTATAGACCATTTCTATAACCAAGTATAAAGATGGGATATTGGACAAAGCCGCGTGTCACGGCTATAATCAGCCACAATCAAGCGAAAGGAGGTCACCGTGATGACGATGTTCTTCGCTGGTAGCATCAATATGCGCGAAACGGTATGCACGCAGCTTTGTATGCGCATGGCCGTCCCGTTTCCCGTTCACGGCTTCCGCAGGCTTTTGCACCGCCGTGCATAAGCGCGGGCCTGTATGGCGAAGGACGGGAGGCTTCACAGAAGTCTTCCGTTTTTTATGAGATGAAAGGAAAGAGGAAAGCGACATGAACAACAGTTTTGAGCGTCTTGTCCGAGCAAATTTCCGATGCGGACGAATGTGACGGAAGGCGTCGACCACATCTCATCCCGAACCGACAACCATCACATTTTCAATACAGAAAGGAACACCATCATGAAAAAGATCATTGCCGCGCTGCTTCTGCTGGCGCTTCTCACCACCGCGACCGCCTGCTCCTCCGCGAGCGCGTCCTCCGCCCCTTCCGCCGCTCCGGCTCCCGCCGAGAGCGTAACGAAAGACGCCTCCGAGCCTGCCGCACCCACCGACGCGCCGGAGTACGGCAACGTCACCGTCAAGCTCGGCATCATGGGCGCAAGCGACGAGACCGTCTGGGACCCCATCGTCGCCGAGTTCGCGGAGAAGGGCGTTAAGATCGAGTATGTGTTCTTCACCGATTACACCCAGCCGAACGCCGCGCTGGACGCCGGCGACATCGACCTCAACTCCTTCCAGCACTACACCTACCTCAACAACGAGAAGGATAAGTTCGGCTATAAGATCGACGCCATCGGCGATACGCTTATCACCGCACTGAACGTCTATTCCAAGAAGGTCACGAGTGTCGACGCTATCCCCGAGGGCGGCAAGATCGCCATTCCGAACGACTCCGTGAACGGCGGACGGGCGCTGAACGTGCTTCAGGCGGCGGGTCTTCTCAAGCTTGCCGAGGGCGCGGCGCTGACGCCCACGGTCGCCGATATCGCGGAGAATCCCAGGAACATTGAAATCGTCGAGGTGGACGCCTCTCAGACGGCGAGCCTGCTGCCGGATGTGGACGCCGCGGTCATCAATGGCGGATATGCGCTTGACGCGGGGCTGTCCCCCATCAGCGACTCCATCTTCTTCGACGATCCCTCGTACTACAAGACCAACGCCTACGTCAACGTCATCGCGGCGCGCACGGCGGACAAGGACAACGAACTGTATCAGGAGATCGTCAAGGCATATCAGACCGATCGTACCAAGGAGATTTACGCGAACGACTTCCAGGGGCTCTACATCGCGGCGTGGGATAAAAAATGAGCGATCCGATCATTGAACTTCAGAATATCAGCAAGACCTTTGAAACGAAAAACCGCACCGTGGAGGCTGTCAGAAATGTCAGCCTCCACGTCAAAAAAGGTGAAATCTATGGCATCATCGGTTTTTCGGGCGCCGGCAAGTCCACGCTCGTGCGCTGCATCAACCTGCTGGAGCGCCCCACGTCCGGAACGGTCACAGTGGACGGCGTTGAAATGACCGCGCTGGACAAACGCGCGCTGCGGCGCGAACGTAAAAAGATCGGCATGATCTTCCAGCAGTTCAACCTTATGCCGTCGCGCACGGCGTTCGACAACATCGCGCTTGCGCTCCACGGCTCGGGACTTACCAAAGCGCAGGTCGGCGAAAAGGTCACGAAGCTGCTGGAATACGTCGATTTGAGCGACCGCGCGCAGTCGTATCCCTCCCAGCTCTCCGGCGGTCAAAAGCAGCGCGTCGCCATCGCGCGCGCGCTCGCGAGCGATCCGAAGGTGCTGCTGTGCGACGAGGCGACCAGCGCGCTCGACCCGCAGACGACGCGCTCGATCCTGTCGCTGCTCCGCCGTCTCAACACGGAGCTTGGCATCACCGTCGCCGTCATCACGCACGAAATGAACGTCATCAAGCGCGTCTGTGACCGCGTTGCAGTCATGGAA
Organism: Oscillospiraceae bacterium; assembly: GCA_040307975.1. Lineage (GTDB taxonomy): Bacteria > Bacillota > Clostridia > Oscillospirales > Oscillospiraceae > Hominicoprocola. Next base: position 5,814 of record JAWRIJ010000017.1, read on the forward strand.
AACGGGCAGGTCGTGGAGGAAGGCGACGTCTTCTCGGTATTTGCCGCGCCGCATCGGCAGATCACGAAGGACTTCATCAGCACGACCTCCAGCCTCTCCGAAATCTATCGGCTTGTTGAGGACAATGACCCCGTCGTTGACTTGAAGCCGGGCGAAGTGCTCGTGATGATGCGCTTTCAAAGCTCCACGGTCTCCAAGCCGCTCATCTCCACGGTCTCGCGCAAATATGACGTGGTGTACAACATTCTCTTCGGCGATCTGGAGATCATCTCCGGCGCGCCGCTCGGCGGAACGGTCGGCATTTTCAGCGGCGCGGAGAAGAACGTTTCCGCCGCGCTCGCCTACCTGCGCGAGCAGAACATTTCCGTGGAGGTGGTCAAGGATGCAAGCGCTGTTTGAGCGGTTTTTTCCGAATTTGGTCGTGCGCGTTCCGGAGTTTTTGAAATCCATCGTGGACACGCTGAAAATGCTCGGCATCTCCGGCGTCTTCGTCTTTCTCTTCGGTATCGCGTTCGGCGTGCTGCTCATCGTAACAAGGCGCGGCGGCATTTTGGAGCGCGCGGCAGTCTATCAGGCGCTTGACAAGGTGATCAACGCCTTCCGTTCCATCCCGTTCGTGATCCTCATCTCGCTGCTCCTGCCGCTCACGCGAGCCATTGTCCATACAAGCATCGGCGTGAAGGGCGCGATCGTCCCGCTGGTGATCGGCACGGTCCCGTTCTTTGCGCGGCAGGTGGAAGCCGCGCTCGCGCAGGTGGACGGCGGCGTGGTCGAGGCGGCGCAGGCAATGGGGATGCGGCCTATGACCATCATTTTCAAGGTCTATCTCCGCGAGGGGATCCCCGCGCTCTCCCGAGCAACGACGATCACGGCGATCAACCTGCTGGGCCTTACCGCGATGGCGGGCGCGGTCGGCGCGGGCGGACTCGGCGATTTTGCCATCCGCTACGGGCACAACCGTTATATGACGGACATCACGTGGGTCACGACTCTTCTGCTGATCGCCTTTGTATGCGTTTTACAGATCGTCGGAAACCTGATTGCGAAGAGGAGCACTCACTAATGATAAAAGAAGATCTTTCCGCTGTCCGCGACGAGCTGTACGAGTTCCGCCACGATCTGCACCGCCATCCCGAGCTGAGCGGACAGGAGCGCCGCACCGCGCGAAGGATACGCGAGGAGCTTGCAAAAATCGGGCTTCGGTGGCGCGCGGTCGGTGGAACGGGAACGCTCGCGGAGCTTACAGGCGCATCCCCCGGCCCGACGATCCTGCTGCGCGCCGACATCGACGCGCTCCCCGTGCAAGAGGCAAGCAGTTTTCCGTTTCCCTCCGAAGAGTCCGGCGTCATGCACGCCTGCGGACACGACATACACACGGCGGCGCTGCTCGGCGCGGCGCGGCTGCTCGCCTCGCGGCGCGAAAGCCTGCATGGGACCGTGCGCTTTGTTTTTCAGCAGGCCGAAGAAATCGGACACGGTTCGCAGTACTTTTTGCGTGAAAATGTGACGGACGGCGCGGAGCGCATCTATGGGTTCCATGTGACCCCGGACGCGCCGCTCGGCTCGGTCATCCTGACGGACGGCACGGACGCCGCTTCCTGCGACCATATGCTCGTCCGGCTGCGCGGCAAGGGCGCCCACATCGCAAAGCCTCATCTCGGCAGAGACGCCCTGCTTGCCGCCGCGGATCTGACGCTTCACCTGCGAGGGCTGCCCGGTCGGCTCGACCCGCTGGAAAGCATTCTCGTCGGCGTCGGCAGGATCAGCGCGGGAAACGCGTGGAACGTCATCGCGGACTGCGCGGAAATCGAGGGAACGGTGCGCGCGCTTTCCGCGTCTTCGAGGAAAGCGGCGCTTTCCGCCGTGCAGGAAACGGTCAGAAGCGTCGCGGCATTGTACGGCGTGGAGGCGGAGACGGAGTTTGAACAGAACACCACCTGTCTCGTCAACGACCCACGCGCTTATGAAACAATGTATCAAGCCGCGCTTCAAACGGTGGGAAGCGCGGATCGGATCGTCAGGCGGGCAGTACCGCTCGGCTTTGGGGGCGACGACTTTGCGGCTTTTGCCGAGCGCATCCCCGGCTGCTTCATCCACGTCGGAACGGCGCGCGACGGAAACCCCGACACGGCGCTGCCGCTGCACAGCGGCCGCATCGTCATCGACGACGGCGCGATCGACGTCGGCTGCGAAATACTGATAAGATGTGCGCTCGCGCATCTTAAGAGAGGTGAAAGGCCATGAGTGACAGCATTTCGACCGTCCTCGCCCACGCGGGCGACGGGCAGGCGGAGAAAACGCTCCGGCAATACCATTCCGTGCCGGAGGTACAGCCCGTCTATATGACGAGCGTGTTTGCCTTCGACGACGTCAAAAGCGTTGACGACATCTACGAAGGCGTTGACGCGGGCTATGTTTACTCCCGTATGCGCCATCCGAACACCGACGCGGTCGCGCGGGTGCTCGCGGAGGCGGACGGCGCGGAGGCGGGGCTGGTCTTCTCCTCCGGCATGTCGGCGATCATCCTGAGCGTTTTGAGCGCGGTCGAAGCGGGGAGCCACATCGTGTCCTCGCCCGTCCTGTACGGCGGCGTGCGCGATTATCTGGAAAACGAGCTGAGACGCTTCGGCGTCGAGGTCACGTTCACAGACTTTTCCGACCTTGCGAACGTCGAAAAGTCGATTCGTCCAAATACGAAGCTCGTCTATACGGAAACCATCAGCAATCCGCTGCTCGCCGTGCCCGACATTCCCGCCGTCGCCGAGCTCGCGCATAAAAACGGCGCGCTCTTTTTCATCGACAACACCTTTGCGTCTCCCATCGTGGCGCAGCCCATCCGCTACGGCGCCGATCTTGTGCTCTACAGCGCGACGAAATACCTCGGCGGACACAGCGACCTTGTCGGCGGCGCGGCGACAGGCTCCACCGAGCAGATCGCGCGCGTCCAAAAGAAGCTGACGCTCTACGGCTCTACGCTGGGCGCGGCGGAGAGCTGGCTGCTCGCGCGCAGTCTCCGCACGCTTGACCTTCGGGTGACGCGGCAGTCCGAAAACGCGCTGAAGATCGCTGAATTTTTGGAAAAACACCCTGCCGTGGAGCGCGTGTACTATCCGGGGCTCGCGTCCAATTCCGGCCATGAGCTTGCAAGACGTCTTTTCCGAAACGGACTGTACGGCGGTATGCTGAGCGCGGACATCCGCGGCGGCGTGGAGGCGGCGACCTATGTGGTCGATCATCTCGGCTTCATCAAGTATGTGCCCAGCCTCGCCGGAACGGCGACCTCCGTGTCCTATCCCGCCAAGACCTCGCATCGCGCTTACAGCAAGGCAGAGCTCGACAAGGCAGGCATCTCCCTTGGGCAGCTTCGCTTCTCCGCGGGCATTGAAGCCGCGGACGATATTCTTGCGCAGCTGGACGGGGCGTTGAGGGGGCTTTAAGAGATGGATTCCAACGTCAAGGATCGCGCCGCGCTCAAGCAGCGCATCAAGCGCGAGGCAAAAAGGCTCGGCGTCAACCTGATCGGCTTTGCCAACGTGGCGCGCTGGGCGGAATACGGTTATACCGAGCCTTCGTATTATCCGCAAAGCATCTGGCCTTGGGCGAGGACGGTCATCGTGATGGCGGTGCAGATTTTCCCGTCCATGCTTGAGACCACGCCCTCGGTACTCTACTCCGAGCTTTACAACACGACCAACCGGATGCTTGACGAGATCGGCTACCGCATCGCAAGCCGCCTCAACCGCGAGGGGTTCCGCGCGCATTTCTTCCCGCGCGACTGCTACGGAGATATCTCCGTGCTTGTCAAGAAGCCGGAGGCGCCGTTTTCCCATGTGGTCGCGGGCTATTACGCGGGACTTGGCACCATCGGCATGAACCACACGCTCCTGACAAAGGAGTACGGCCCGCGCGTGCGCCTTGTCAGCGTCATCACGGACGCGGAAATCACGCCGGACAAAATGATGGAGAAGGACATCTGCATCCGCTGCGGCCAATGCGTCAAAAGCTGTCCGATCCAGGCGTTCACGCCGAGGAAGGATCGTGTCGCCGCCGACATGGACAAGTATCGCTGTGCGCGCTACCATCAGGAGCTCAAGGGCGAATTCCGCTATCCCTGCGGGCGCTGTACGGCAGTCTGCCCGCTCGGCGCCGACCGAAAGCTCTACGGGCGCGCCTCGGTCAGCGAAGCAGGCATTGAACACGTCCGCAATTTTGGCTCCCTGAACGCGGTACGCGACTTGTAAGCAAGCCGAACAAAAAGTGAAATTTGGGGCTTGACAAAACAATCTTTGCTTTGTATAATTCCTATTAATTTAATCGACTTTATAGTTATTTAGGAATTATCAAGATGGACGATTCGTTTTTCGCATATCTTCACAGTTATTTCATGCGCTGCATGTCCTGTCGATGTTGACAGGCGGGAGATGCGGCGTCATCCTGCGCGCGGCGCAGGATTCCATTCCCGTCTGGTCGCTCTTTTGGGTGAACGGACGGGATTTATTTTACAAAGAAAGAAGGAGCTTTGCGATGGCAAGCTATCAAAATATCGAATCCGCCGTCATCCATGGCGGCGTCTACGGCGACAAAACGACCGGCGCGGTCAATGTGCCGATCTACCAGACCTCGACCTACGAGCAAAGCGGCCTCGGGCAGAACACGGGCTGGGAGTATTCCCGCACCGGCAACCCGACGCGCGCGGCGCTTGAGGCTCTGATCGCGGAGCTGGAGGGCGGCGCCGCGGGCTTCGCGTTCGCCTCCGGCATGGCGGCGATCACCGCGGTTTTGCAGCTTTTCCAAAGCGGCGACCGGGTCGTGATCTCCTCCAATGTCTACGGTGGAACGTACCGTGTGCTGGACAAGGTGTTTCAGCGCTTCGGTCTTTCCTATTCCATCGCGGACACGACCGACCTCGCCGCCTTTGAAGCCGCGCTGACGGCGGACGTCAAGGCGGTCCTGCTGGAAAGCCCCGCAAACCCGCTGCTGACCGTCACCGACCTTGCGGCGGTCGCGGAGATCGCAAAGCGCCGCGGCGTGCTCACCGTCGTGGACAACACGTTCATGACGCCGTATTTGCAGCGCCCGCTGGCGCTCGGCGCGGATATCGTCGTCCACAGCGCAACGAAATACCTCGGCGGGCACAGCGACGTCGTGGCGGGTCTCGCCGTGGTGAAGGACAAGGCGCTTGCGGAACGGTTGGCGTTCCTCCAGAACGCGACGGGCGGCATTCTCGGGCCATTCGACTCGTTTTTGCTGCTGCGCGGGATCAAAACGCTTGCCGTGCGCATGGACCGCCACGTTGCGAACGCGGAACAGGCCGCCGCGTGGCTCAGGGAAAACCCCGCCGTCAGAAAGGTATACTATCCCGGATTTCCCTGCGCGCAGGGGTACGAAATCAACCGGAAGCAGGCAAAAAACGGCGGCGCGATGATCTCCTTCGAGCTGGAGGATGGGTATGACATCCGCAAATTCTTCTCTTCGCTCAAGCTCATCGCGCTCGCCGAGAGCCTCGGCGGCGTCGAGTCGCTCGTGTGCCATCCCGCGAGCATGACGCACGCCTCCATCCCCCGCGACGTTCGGGAGAGAGTCGGCATCACGGACGGCCTTATTCGCCTTTCCATCGGCATTGAAAACTGGAACGACCTGCGCGACGACCTGACGCAGGCGATCGAAGGGAGTAAATTGCAATGAAGTATTTCGAATCCATGCAGGAACTGGTCGGCGGCACGCCGATGCTCAAGCTCAACCATATCCGAATGCCGGAGGGCGTTTCGCTCTTTGCCAAGCTGGAGCTGTGGAACCCCGCGGGCAGCGTGAAAGACCGCGTCGGGCAGGCAATGCTCGACGACGCCGAGCGCACCGGGCGCATCCGTCCCGGCGGCGCCATCGTGGAGGCGACGGCGGGCAACACCGGCCTCGGCATCGCGTTCGCGGCGCTCAATCGCGGATATCGCGTCATCTTCGTTGTGCCGGACAAGTTCTCGCAGGAAAAGCAGACGCTCATGCGCGCCCTCGGCGCGGAAATCGTCAATACGCCGCGCGAGGGCGGAATGCTCGGCGCGGCGGCAAAGGCGGAGGAACTGCTGGCCACGGTTCCCGGCGCGATCTCGCTTTCGCAGTTCAAGAATCCGGCGAACCCACAGATCCACCACGACACGACGGGGCCGGAGATTTGGGAAGCGCTGGATGGGAAAATCGACTACCTCGTCGCGGGTGCGGGCAGCGGCGGCACCTACAGCGGCGTCGTGCGTTACTTAAAGGAGCGGGATCCCGATGTGCGCGGCATCCTCGCGGATCCCGTCGGCTCGACGATGGGCGGCGGCGAACATGCCGACTATGACATCGAGGGTATCGGCAACGATTTTATTGCCGACACGATGGATATGTCGCTCGTGGACGCCGTGGTGAAAATCACCGACGCCGAGGCGTTTGCCGGCGCGCGGGAGCTGGCGGCGAGGGAGGGCGTTTTCGCGGGCTCTTCTTCCGGCGCGGCGCTCGCGGCGGCGCAGAAGCTCATCGCGCAGGGCGCGAAAGGCAACGTGGTCGTCATCCTGCCCGACCGCGGGGACCGCTATTTCAGCAAAAATCTGTACGCATAAGGTTGTGATAAAATGAAAAAGCAGGGCAAACGCAGCAACTTCTCCGGCTCGCTGGGTTTCTTCCTCGCGAACGTCGCGGGCGCGGTGGGGCTCGGCAACCTTTGGGGCTTCCCGTTCAAGATGGGGCGCGGCGGCGGCTTTCCGTTTCTCGTGATCTATCTCGTCGCGGTGTTTGCCGTCGGTATCCCCATCGTCATCGCGGAGTATGGCTTTGGGCGCAAGTTCCGCGCCGGACCGGTCAGCGCATATGAGGCGGTGAGCAAAAAGTGGGGCTTCGTCGGCTGGCTGCACGAGATCACCTGTATCCTCGTCATGGGCTTTTACGCACTGATCGTGGGCTATCTGATGAAGTATATGAGCCTGTACTTCCTCGCCGTTTTCGGCGTCGGAGGCTTCGCCGCCGCGGACGGCGCGGCGTTCTTCGGCGCAATGATCTCCGCGCCGGTCGAGCCGCTGATCTGGACGGCGATCGTTTTGGGGCTAACGTATCTCATCATTCGCAACGACTTTGCCAAAGGCTATGAAAAAGCCTGCAAGGTGCTGCTTCCGGTGCTGTTTGTGATGCTCGTCATCGTCGCCGTGCGGAGCTGCACGCTTCCCGGCGCGGTCGAGGGCCTCAGGTACATGTTCCAGCCGAATATGGCGGCGATCCGCGAGATCGGCTTCTTCGGCGTGTTCTCGCTGGCGGTCGTGCAGATGTGGTTTTCCATCAACATCGGCTTCGGCACGAACATCTTCCTCTCGTCCTTCATGCCGGACGAAACGAACATCCCGCGTCAGGCGGTCGCCATTCCCATCGCGGATATGATCGTCGCGATGCTCGCGGGACTTGCCATCATGCCGGCGGTGTTCGCCTACGGTCTCGACCCGACCTCGGGGCCCGGCCTTCTCTTCATTACGCTCAAGAGCGTCTTTGACGACATGCCGGGCGGAAATGTCTTCGGTTTCATCTTCTTCGTTTCCGCGTTTGCGGCGGGACTTTCGACGAGTATCGGCATCACCGGCGCGCTCGTCCCCATCGGCACGGAGCATTTGAAGTGGAGCACGGACAAGTCCACGGCGGCGTCCTGCCTGCTGTCGTTCGCGCTGTCGATCCCTGTGTCGCTCGGCTATGGCCCGCTCTCCGGCGTCCATCCGCTGGCCTGGCTGGGCGAACGCTTCGCGGGCATGGATATGCTCGACTCGGTGGACTTTCTCGGTGAAAATGTGTTCCTCTCGTTCGGCGCGCTCTTTATGGTGATCTTCATCGGCTGGGTGTGGAAGCCGGACGCGGTGCTCGCGGAGGTGGAAAAAAGCGGTGCCTTCGCGCGGAAGAAGCTGTGGCTTTTTCTCCTGCGCTACGTTGCGCCCGTCGCGACCTTTTTCGTCACACTCGCCTCGCTCGGCGCGCTGTGATCCGATATCCGGCTTTCGCGGAAGCCGAATGCTTTTTACAAGTCACTCTTGAAAACCTATTTGATTAGTAGTATAATTTGGGAAAGAGGTGGTATACATGATGATTTCAACGCGCGGACGCTATGCGCTGCGGCTGATGCTTGACCTCGCGGAGTATCAGGGAAACGGCTACGTCGCACTGAAGGATTCCGCGCAGCGGCAAGACATTTCCAAGAAATATCTGGAACAGATCATTCCGACGCTCAACCGGCTCGACCTGCTGCGCACAACGCGCGGCTATCAGGGCGGTTATCGCCTCGCCCTCGCGCCCAAGGACTACACCCTCGGCGACATCCTGCGCGCGACGGAGGGATCGCTTGCGCCTGTGGCGTGTTTGGAAACGGACGACAATCCCTGCGCACGTCAGGCGGACTGCGCGACGCTGCCGGTCTGGCGCGGGCTGGACAAAGTCATCAACGAATACCTCGACGGCATCACCTTGCAGGACATTTTGGATCAGCAGGCGGCGCGCCGCGGAAACGACTATGTGATCTGAAGCACGATAACAGCCCGCACCCCGCAGAGATCTTGTGCGGGCTGTTAGTTTTTCTTTAATGCCTATTGACATACTAGGCTGATAGGTGTATAGTGTGCTCGACAAAGCACACGATAAGGAGAATGTCAATGAAGATTTACGCAGACAACGCGGCGACGACAAAGATGAGCCGTGCCGCGCTCGACGCCACGCTGAAATGTATGGAGGAGGTCTACGGCAACCCGTCGAGCCTTTATTCACTGGGGCAGCGGGCAAAGGAAACGCTGGAGCTTTCGCGCGAGGAAGTCGCCAAGGTCATCGGCGCCTCGCCCAAGGAGATCACCTTCACCTCCGGCGGGAGCGAGGCGGACAATCAGGCGCTCCGCTCCGCCGCCGCGCTGGGGAAAAAGAACGGCAAAAAGCACATCATTTCCACCGCGTTCGAGCATCACGCGATCCTGCACACACTGAAGGCGCTTGAAAAGGAGGGCTTTTCCATTACGCTCCTGCCCGTCCACGAAAACGGTATCGTGCGCGTAGACGAGCTTGAAAAGCTGCTCCGTGACGACACCTGCCTCGTGAGCGTCATGTTCGCGAACAACGAAATCGGCACCATTCAGCCGATCCGCGAAATCGGGGCGCTGTGCCGCGAACGCGGCGTGCTGTTCCACACGGACGCGGTGCAGGCGGTGGGGCACGTTCCCATCGACGTGGAGGCGGGCTGCATCGATCTGCTCTCCGCTTCGGCGCATAAGTTCCACGGGCCCAAGGGCGTCGGCTTTCTCTATGCGCGGCGCGGCGTGCGCCTGACGAACCTGATCGAGGGCGGGGCGCAGGAGCGCGGCAAGCGTGCGGGCACGGAAAATGTCCCCGCCGTCGCCGGCATGGCGGCGGCGTTGCGTGAAGCCGCGAGCAGCATGGAGGCAAACGCGGCGCATCTGCTGCCCCTGCGGGATCGGCTGATTGCGGGACTGCGCGAAATCCCGCACAGCGCGCTCAACGGCGATGAGTCGAACCGCCTGCCCGGCAACGTCAACTTCTGCTTCGAGGGCATCGAGGGCGAGTCTCTGCTGCTTCTGCTGGACGACCGCGGCATCTGCGCGTCGTCGGGCAGCGCCTGTACCTCCGGCTCGCTCGACCCCAGCCATGTGCTGCTTGCCATCGGGCGCGTGCACGACGTGGCGCACGGCTCGCTGCGTCTCACGCTCGGCGAGGACGCGACAGCGGAGGAAGTTGATTATCTCATCCAAAACGTAAAAGAGGTCGTCGCGTACCTGCGCAGCTTCTCCCCCGTTTGGCGCGACCTCGAAAGCGGCAAGACGCCGCACATCCTGTAAGGAGGTATAAGACATGGCACTATACAGCGAGAAAGTGATGGATCACTTCCGCAATCCGCGCAACGTCGGCGTGATCGAGGGCGCGGACGCCGTCGGCGAGGTCGGCAACGCCAAGTGCGGCGACATTATGAAGATGTACTTCAAAATCGACGGCGACACCCTCGCCGACGTGAAGTTCGAGACCTTCGGCTGCGGCAGCGCCATTGCGTCGAGCTCAATGGCGACGGAGCTCATCAAGGGCAAGCCCCTCTCCGAGGTCGCCCGGCTCACAAATAAGGCGGTGGCGGAGGCGCTCGACGGCCTGCCCGATTACAAGATGCACTGCTCAGTGCTCGCCGAGGAGGCCATCCAGTCCGCGCTGGAGGACTACTATACCAAGCATCCGGAGAAAAAGCCGGAGGAATAAAACCATCAGGAAAATCAGATCCGCAAGAGCGCTTCGTTATCGCTCTTGCGGATCTGTCATTGCCGGGATAGCTCCGTCAGGCGGAGCGCCGGTCAACGGATGTCAAAAAGTCTGCCACGTTCCGCGCGACCGTCAGCCGATAGTCTGCGAAGAAGTGGTCGGTCGGATAGCTGACGTAGGCGAGCTGCGTGCCGCCCGCCTCCCGCACAGCCTTGCGCAGCGGCGCGCAGAAATATTGATCCGGCGTATAGCGATCCAGTGAGCCGGTGCAGCACAAAAGCGGCTTCTGCGCAAGCGAGGCTGCCGCGGAAGCGAGGGAAAACCGCGTCTCGTTTTCCTTTGCCTCCCGAAGCAGCGCTTCGCCGCTGGTTCCGTGGAGCCATTGCGCGCTTTCCTCCAGCACATCGGTGATGACATGATACGCCTCATTATTCTCACGCTCCAGCTGCGCCGCACGTCCGATGTCGCAGGGCATCAGCAGAACGCCCGCCTTGATCTCGCTGCGCCGCGCCGTGAGCTGCCCGCAGACAAACCCGCCCAAGCTGTGCCCCACTGCGTATATACGAGAGGCGTCGAATCCATGCTCCGCGTCGTGCAGTACAAAATCCAACGCCGCCTCCGCGTCCTCAAGATCGTGTTCCAGCGAGTAGTCGCCGTCGCTGCCCCAGCTTCCGCTATAATGGAATGTCAGAACGTGAAATCCGGCGCAGCGCAGATACTGTGCAAGGTCGAGGTTCCGCTCCACGCCGGGAATGCCGTGCAGGAGTACCACGCAGGGATGCAGCCCGTCACCCCCCGCCGTGTAAAGCGTACCGAGCAGGCGCCCGCGCCTGCCCGGGATCAAAACGCCGTACAGATCGGGACGGCTGTTCCGCTCGCCATAGTGCTTTTCCGTAATCTGAACGGAATAGCAGTTGTCAAAGTCCTTCATGGTTTATAATCTCCCGTCGGCAACCGGCTTAAACGGCGCCGTCTCGTCCTCCGTCTTTTTGTTCAGTTCCTTCTTATACCAGTCCTTCCCGTAGAGAAAGCGCGTGACCAGCATTGACGCGACCGTATCCCCACAGGAGTTGATGAGCGTACACCCCGCGTCAAAGAGCTGCGTCATCATCAGCAGTACGGGCAGGACAAGCGCCGGAAAGCCAAAGGAGGAAATCACCATCGTCTCCATCGCCGCGCCGCCTCCGGGAACAGAGGAGACCGCCACCGAGCCTGCCACCGCGATAACGAGCGCAAAAGCAAAATCGCCGACGCTGCGCAGCGGGCGGCCGAACATGACGCAGCAAAACACGATTTCATAAATAGTCGCAAGACACGCGCCGTCCATGTGGCAGGTCGCGCCGACCGGAACAACGACGGAGCTGATCTCGCGTGGAACGCCCAGCTTGTCGCAGGCGTCCAGCTGCAGCGGCAAGGTTGCCGCGGAGGAACGCGTGCCGAGCGCGGTCAGCGCGGGCGTGAGGATGTGCCTGAAGAAATTTCTGACGCCCCACGGGCCTGCGGCAATGAAGGCATAGAGCGCCAAAAACACAAAGAAGTAGACGACAGCGGCGGGATAATAGATCAGAAGCCCGCGGCCGTAGCTCTTAAGCAGCTCCGCGCCATAGGTGCCGGTCAAATTGGCAAAGTATGCCATCAGTCCGATGGGAGCAAGCTTCATCAGCAGCGCGACCATCTTGTAAAAGACCTTGGACATATTGCTCAGCCATTCCGCCACGGCGCGCCCCTGCTCGCCAAGCAAGGAGACCGTCACGCCGAAAAACACGGTAAAGACGATCAGCGCAAGAATGTGTCCGCGTGAGATCACCAGCGGAAAGTCGTTGACGGTAAAGGTGTTCACGATCTGGTCGCCGACACTCGACGACGCTATCTCGTTCGCCGCTTCACCCGCCTCCATCTGCACGGAGGTGTCCACGCCAAACAATCCTGTCACAAGAAACATGAAGACGCCGGCGATCGCCGCGGTAACGACGAAAGTGCCAACGGTCAGGACCAAGAGCTTTCCGACGCGCTTTGTGTCCGCGATGCCGGCGATGGAGCTGGAAATAGAGAAAAAGATGAGCGGAACCAGCAGGACAAACAACAGATTCAGCCAAATCTGCCCGATTGGATAGAGAAACGCAGCTTTGTCGCCCAATGCAACGCCAATGATCGCGCCCACGATGACGAACGCAATCAGAATGAGCGGCTCACGGTACGCGAATGTCTTTTTTCCAGTTTGACCCGTCATGCTTGATTCCTCCTAAATGTTCTTTATTAAATCTATCTGTTTAATAGGTTTAATATGTTTTTATTATACCACCTTTTGATAAAAGGGCAATCCCCAACCGTCATTTTTTGGCTGTTGGAGGCAAGGTTTGTCCAATGTGTTCAATATTTGCATCTCAATTTGGATAATCCAACGATTGCCGCGCTATGCTTTTTCAGCAATGTGCTGTCCGCTGTTTCATTCCCATTCTCTGTCTCGCTCATCCACTCAAGAAGCTTATCCCGCACACATTGTGCGGGATTCCGTGCTCTCCCCGCAAGATGGCAGGGGGATAAGAGCGCGTAAACAAATCGGGCGTCGATGCGGCAAATCACATCGACGCCCTTGTTTTTTCTCTTATTTCAGTTTCAGCCCATCCTTGAACGCCTCGCCTACCCTGCCGCCGACCTTGTAATAGCCGTGGGTATAGGGATCGAACGCAATCGCTTCAAGCGAATCAATATCGACCTTGCCGTCCTTCAGGTTGGCTTCTTCCACGGACGTCCTCACCACCTTGCCGATCACGCCGAGGCCGGTCTCGCCGCTCTGATACTCGACGAACTCGCACTCCATAGCAATAGGCAGCTCATTGATGATCGGCGCGTCCACCAGCTCGGACTTAGCAAATGTCATGCCGGACTTGGCAAGCTTATCCGAAACCTTGTTCCCGCTGACCACGCCGAAATAGTCCGCCTCCACGACGTGCTTGGCGTCGGCGATGTGAACGACGAAGCCCTTGCGCGCCTTGATGTTCTGCACCGTCTTGTGCGTCTCGGTCAAATTGAGCGCCACCACGTCGCGCTCGACCATCGTGCCCCACGCCGCGTTCATCACGTTAACGGTACCATCCTCGTTGAAGGTGGAGATCAGCAGAACGGGCATCGGGAAAATCGCTTCGGTTGTCTTGATTTGTTTTTTCATGGTGCGTCTCCTTTTTGTTCCGTGTTACTTTCATGATACCACGCCGACCGCCGCTCCGCAATCGAAAACCGGCGTGCCATTCTTGTCGCTTTGGTAGAATCTGCGTTTCCGCGAATCTTCCAGCAGCTATTCGCCGTGGCTTCGGATATTGTTTGCTTGCCAAAAAGCCCGAAGCACCGGACGCAGAACGAAAGGAGCCAACAAAAGTTGAGCCTCCCTTCAACAAGTCGATATCGCCGCTTCAGCGCTGGCGCGCCCCGAGCATCTTTGCGTATGCGGATGGGGACATGCCGGTGCTTTTTTTGAAGATCTGGCTGAAATACTGCGGGTTATTGCCGCAGCCGACCTGTTCCGCGATGGACTGTATCTTCTCCGCGCTGTTCTCCGCCAGAAGCTGCTTGGCGCATTGGATCCGCGTTTCCGTCAGGTACTTCGAGAATTTGCAGCCGGTCTCCCTCGCGAATTTCCGGCTGACGTAATCCACGTTCATAAAAAGATAGGTTTCCGCGATCCATTTGAGCGTCAGGTCGGGATTGTCCAGATGGTCGCGGACGTAGCTTTGGATACGCGCGACCAGTTGGTCCTGCTCTGCGCCGCCGACGGCACGGACCAGCTCGCGTAGCCAGGACGCAAAGCTCGCGTTAATCTCCTCCGTCCCGGAGCAGCTTTGCAGCTCGATCATGCGTTCAGTGGCCTCGACTGGGGTAAGCAGCAGCGAGTCATTGGAAAAACTCAGCAAAACGGACGAACAAAGCTGCAGGAGAAAGTCGGGGTTGATCACGCCGGAGAATATCTTCAACAGGTCCTCCGCCTTCTCCGTCTGCGCCGTTCTGCTTTGCGCGGACCGATCCGCACACAGGGCGCGAAGCTCCCCGCACAGCGTCTTGACCGACTGGATCACGCCGCGGTAATTGCAGGACGAAACAGGGTGCAGATTGCCGAGATAGCGCAGCGTTCCGAAGCGGCTCGCGCGGCTCCAGAGCGCATCGAGCAGCACGGAAAGATTGGCGAGGCGATGCCCCTCCTGCGTGAAGCGCGGCCCGTCCTCCCCCCGCGCGAGCGAATCCAGCATCGTCTTGACCGAGCCGGGGTCGCCCTCGTACTTTTTGCAAAACATCATCAGCATCCCCGGCACGTAAACGCCGTGGAGCGGAAGCCCCGGCGTATGCTCGCTGTGAAAGCTTCGTATCTGCTCGTAGACGTCCTCCATCTCCTCCTCCCGCACGCCGTGCAGGTAGAGCAGGTCATAGGGTTCGTTGTCAAAGTCCAGATACTTCCGATACGGCTCATAGACCTGCGCATGGCAATCGTCCGCGGTCATGGCAAGCTCGTTGAGGATCTCGACGATGATGTTGTGGTACAGGACGTCCCGCGTCTGCGCGCTCTCCGCCCGGTGCGTCGCACGGTGCCGATAACATTCCTCAGCCGCCTCGCGCAGGCTGGCGACGATCTGCTCCTCGGCGCAGGGCTTGAGCAGGTAGTGCCGGACGCCGCATTTCATCGCCTCGCGGGCATAGTCAAATTCCCCGTAGCCGGAGAGAAGGATGAACTGCGTGTCGCGGTTGTTCGCCGAGATGCGGGTAATCAGCTCGAGCCCGCTCAGACCCGGCATCTTGATATCGGTCAGTACGATGTCCGGAGACTCGTCCTGGATCATGTCAAATGCCTCGATCCCGTTTTGACATACGCCAACCAGCTCCAGCCCAAGGCTGTTCCAGTCGATCAGTTGGGAAATCGTCTCGCGAATGATCCTCTCGTCATCCGCGATCATCACCTTCAGCATGAGCGTTCCTCCTCAACGGGTATGTCAATTCGCGCGATTGCCCGTTCGTCCTCGTTGTAAAGCGTCAATCCGTACTCCTCGCCATAAGTCAGTCTGAGCCGCCGGTCGATGTTCAGCAGCGCGATCCCGTGCCCGTGCGAGGACGCGGTGCGCGAGCGCAGCTTCTCCAGCAGATCGTCCTCGAAGCACGAGCCGCTGTTGCTGACGCGAATGTGCACGGTGCCTTGGCAAAGCTCCGCTTCGATGCGGATCTCGCAGCCCTCCGTGTTCTCCTCCAGTCCGTAGTTGATCGCGTTTTCCACCAGCGGCTGAAGCGTCAGCTTCGGGAACGGCAGCTCCAGCAGTTCGTCGGGGATCTCGACGGAAAACGTCAGCCGGTCTTCATAGCGGAACGCGAGAATGGCGATATAGCTGCGCACCAGCTCCAGCTCGCGCCGGAGCGTGAAGGACTCGCTGCTCTCGCTGAGCGTTACGCGCAGCAGCGCGCCAAGCGACTGCGCCATGGTGGAGATATCGTTCGCGCCCAGCGCCCGCGCGCGCCAGTTGATGGACTCCAGCGTGTTATAGAGGAAGTGCGGATTGATCTGGTTTTCCAGCGCGCTGAGCTGCGCCTCCTTCTTGAGCAGTTCGTTGATGTAGTTGGTCCTTATCAGATATTGCAGCTGCTCGGTCATCAGGTCGAAGCGGCGGTGCAGCTGCCCGATCTCATCATCGCGTTCGGAATAATCGCCCACGTCGTCAACGTCGGGCCATTCGTTTTTCCCCACCGCCGCCATCTTGTTCACAAGCGCCTGAAACTCGCTGTCCAGCGAGTCGACCGCCGCCGAAGAAAACAGCACGATCATCAGGATGCACAGCAGGATGACAAGACCGCAGGAAATCTGGGCGGCCCGGAACTGCTGATGGATCGCATCGAACCCCACCAGGCAGACGTATTCCCACTCGGAGCGGGGAATCGCGCCCCGCACGGCAAAGTAGTGGCGCCCATCGAGCGAAAGCTCGTCGTAGTCCCGCTTTAAAAGCCCCGTAACACGAGACGCCTGCGGGTCGCTTAGGCCGCCGGAATGAAAGATGACCCCGCTGCCGTCAAGCAGCAGATAGTCGCTCGACTCATACTCCCCGCCGAATCGTACCGCGTCGCGCACCATGCCGGCAATGTCGATGCACACGACCTCCTCGCCGAGCGCACCCGAGCCGGCGCCCCTCGCCGGAAGAATCTCACGTGAGAGAAAAAGACCGTACTTCCCGCTGTACGAGCTCACCCAAACAGGTAAGCCGCCCGCCCGCTGCGCCTGCTCCCGAACACGGTCATGCACGTGGTGCGGCGTTTGGAGCGAGACCGCCATATTGCCGCTTGTGGAGGTCTCTCCGCTGAAAAGGCTGACATAGGAGATATGGTTTCCTTCAAAGCGGGTGTGATATTCCATCAGCAGGCTGAACAGGTCGCGCAGCGCCACGCTCCGCGCGGTAAAGTCCTCGTCCGGCCTGAGCAGCGGCATATCCTGTTGTACCCGTTCGTGCGCCGCCAGCATATAGCTCATCATCTCGATGCTTTGGATCTGGTCAGAGATGGTTTCGGCGGAGCGGGAGAGCTGCGAGGCAATATTGTGATACAGTATTTCTTTGTACGAGCGTGTAATACCGGTAAGTCCGGCCATAGCCGTCAGCGACAGGGGGATGAGCGACAGCCAAAGGATCACGAATATCTTGTTCCGCAGCTTCAGATTTTGAAAGAATCGTTTCATCGAATACAGAGGGATACCCCCCTTCCGTGTGTTGCATTTGTCTCAAGTGCATTATACAAAATAGACAAATACTTTGCAACAAGAATGAGCAAGTTGTCGGTTATTCATAAAAAGAAGTCGGTTTTTGAATGCACGAAGTCGGTTTTCACGGATTTACGATTCCGACGCCGGACGCTACAATGATGGCGTCAAACGGGCAGAAACCATGTGAAAGGGGTTTGATCTTGCAATGAATGTGGCAGGAAAGACAATGCTTGTGACAGGCGGAGCGGGCGGTATCGGCGCGGTGGTCGTGCGGACGCTCGCCGAAAACGGGGCGAAGGTGTTCATTTTGGATCTGCCGGCGGCGGAGGCAAACGCGCAGAAACAGATCGCGCAGGCGCCGGCCGGAAGCGTGTTCTACGAGCCGATCGACGGTACCAAGGAGACGGACTGGCAGCGCGTGATCGCCGACGTGCTCGGCAAAACAGGGCGCGTCGACGTGCTCGTCAACAACGCCGGCATCAACATCCGCAAGCCCATCGAGGAGATGAGCTATGACGAGTGGATGACCATGATGGGCGTCAATGTCGGCGCCGTATTCCTTGGCGTCAAATCCGTGCTGCCCGTGATGCGTTCTCAGGGCGGCGGCGCCATTATCAACACCTCCTCGGTCTGCGGCCTGATCGGGCACAAATACACGCCAGAGGCCTATACCGCATCAAAGGGCGCCGTCACGCTTCTGACCAAGGCGATCGCGTCACGTTACGGCGAGAACAATATTCGCTGCAACTCCATCCACCCCAGCACGGTGGATACGCCGCTGGTGCACGAGCGCCTGAAGGACCCCGCCTTTGCCGCCGAGCGTTTGGGCGAGGTTCCCCTCGGGCGGCTTGCCACCGCGCAGGACGTGGCAAACGCCGTTTTATACCTCGCGTCAGACGAGGCAAGCTTTGTCAACGGCGCGTCGCTGACCGTGGACGGCGGCGTGACCTGCTATTGAGCGGGTCGGCAATATGAACGGGCATGCATATTTGCAGTGGCTGGCCTCGACGGAGACAGTTTACTGGCACGACGCAGTCGTTCGTGCCGGACAGCTTGAGGCCTTTGCCAACGGCGCGACCGGAATGACGAGCAATCCGTTCCTCGTTCACAAAACGCTCTGCGAGGACAGAAGCTTTTGGGAAAGCCGTCTCGCGAAGCTTCCAAGGGGACTGCGCGGCGATGAGAAGGCGGAGGCGCTGACACAAACGGTCGTCGGTTACTTTCTCCGCGAAAACCTGCCGCTGTTTCAGGCGGGCAAACCGTGCGCAGGATACGTCTGCGCGCAGACCAGTCCGCTCCGCTGCGGCGACGCGGAATATATGACCGCGCAGGCAAAACGCTACCGCGCGTGGGGCGGCGAAAACCTGATGGTCAAGGTTCCGGCGACGCGCGCGGGCGTCGAAGCCTTTGAGGAATGCGTCGCACAGGGCATGAATATGTGCGCGACCATCAGCTATACGCTGTCTCAGGTGCTCGCCGTCGCGGAAGCGGCGGAGCGCGGCAAGCGGCGCGCGGCGGCAAGCGGCGGCAAACCGGGGCTGACGGCGGCGGTGATGATGGCGGGGCGGCTGGACGACTATCTGCGCGATGTGGCGCACGATACCCGCGCGGATGTTTCCGAGCGCGACATCACCACCGCGGGCCTCGCCTGCATGAAAAAAGCGTACCGTATCTTTAAAGAACGCGGTTACAGCACCCGCATTCTCCCCGCGGGCCTGCGCGGCGCGCGTCAGGTACAGGAAATGGCGGGCGCGAAGATCATCTTTTCGCTCTCGCCCGAAATCGCGCATATGGTGCCGGTGAACGCCCCGCGGGAGGAGCGTGCGGATATCCCCGTGGAGCGGGATGTGCTCGACCGCCTTTTAACCATGAACGAGTTCCGCAAGGCATACGAGGAAGACGGCCTTTCGCCGGACGAGTTCATGACCTACGGCGTGGCAAACCGCACGATCGACCAGTATATCAACGACGGCTGGAATCAGCTCGCGGCGTACCCGTATGAGTGATCTCCGCCGAGAGAATAAGAGAGGAGCGAAACAATGAAAGTAGGATTTATCGGTCTTGGCGTAATGGGACGCCCCATGTGCCTGAACCTGCTCAAGGCGGGCTATGAGGTGACGGCTTATGTCCCCGTTTCCAAAAAGGCGCTCGACGAGGTGGTCGCCGCGGGCGCGGCGCGCGGCGAGAGCTGCGCGGATGTCGCGGCAAAAAGCGACGTCGTCATCACGATGGTTCCGAACTCGCCGCAGGTGCGCGACGTCGTGTTCGGCAAAAACGGTCTCGCCGAGGGAGCGAAGCCGGGCCTTGACTTCATCGACATGAGCTCCATCGCTCCGCTGGAGTCCAAGGACATCGCGGAAAAGTGCAAGGCGCTCGGCATCAACATGATGGACGCGCCGGTGTCCGGCGGCGAGCCGAAGGCAATCGACGGCACGCTCTCGATCATGTGCGGCGGACCGAAGGAGCTGTTTGACAAGTATTACGACCTGCTCGGCGTTATGGGGGCGTCGGTCGTCCACTGCGGCGACGTGAACGGCGCGGGCAACACCACCAAGCTCGCAAACCAAATCATCGTGGCGTCCAACATCGCCGCCTGCGCGGAGGCGTTCAGCCTTTCGACCATGGCGGGCGTCGCTCCGGAGAAGGTCTTTGCGGCGATCCGCGGCGGCCTCGCCGGCTCCACGGTCATGGATGCCAAGGTGCCGATGATGATGGATGGCAACTTCAAGCCCGGCTTCCGCATCGATCTGCATATCAAGGACCTGAACAACGCGCTCGATACGGGCCACGGCCTCGGCGCGCCGATGCTTCTCACCTCTTCGGTGCAGGAGATGCTCCAGTGGCTGCACAACAACGGCTGCGGCAGCGACGACCACAGCGCCATTTTGAAGTATTATGAGAAGCTCACCGGCGTCGAGGTCAGGAAATGACCGCGGAGGCGTCATATGGAGCTGGGACTTAAGGATAAGGTCGTTCTCATCACAGGCGCGTCGCGCGGGATCGGAAAAAGCATCGCGGAGGCGTTTGCCGCGGAGGGTGCGATCCTCGCGCTCAACGACATCCTGGCGGACACGCTTGCTTCAACGGTCGCGGGGCTGCGCGAAGGCGGCGCGCGGGCGCACGGCTTCGTGTTCGACATCACGAAACAGGACGAGGTGCTGCGCGGCGTGGAGCGGATCGAGCGCGAGGTCGGGCCGATCGGCGTGCTGATCAACAACGCGGGACTGCAAAAGCGCTATCCGCTGGAGGAATTTCCGGCGGAGATTTGGCGGCAGGTCGTCGAGGTAGACCTTACCGGCGCGTTTCTTGTTTCGCAGGCGGTCGCCAAAGGGATGATCGCGCGGCGCGGCGGGCGGATCGTCAACATCACCTCCATCAACGCCGAGCTGGTGCGCGAAACGATCTCAGCCTACTGCGCGGCGAAGGGCGCGCTGAAAAACCTCACAAAATCCATGGCGACGGAGTGGGGAAAATACGGCGTCCTCGCGAACGCGATCGGTCCCGGCTACGTCAAAACAGATATCGACGCGGAGCTCTCCGCCCGCAAAGAGTTTGACGAATGGGTCAAAAGCGAAGTTCCCCTGCGCCGGTGGGGGAGCAAGGAGGAGCTGGCGAGCGTCGCCGTGTTCCTCGCGTCAAACGGGGCGTCTTACATCAACGGGCAGACCGTCTATGTCGACGGAGGATGGCAGGCGTGCCTGTAAAGGTAACCATCCGCGCGGGGCGCGGGAAAAATACAAGATCAAAAATCAGGAGGAAGCAAGAATGAAGAACTTACGCAAAGTGATGTCCCTGTTCCTTACCGTTTGCATGGTCTTTGCACTGACGGCATGCGGCGGCGGAGCCCAACCCGCGGCGCAGCCCGCCGCCCAGCCCGCCGCCCAGCCTGCCGCTCCCGCCGCTCAGCCCGCGGCTCCCGCGCCGCAGCCCGCGACCAGCGGCTCTGCCAAGGTGTTCCCCAACGGTACGCCCGTCGTTTACATCGGCTACGGCGCGGGCGGCGGCACCGACAACGCGGTGCGTCCGGTCGTCGCGAAGATGGCGGAATATCTGGGCGAAACCATTAACTGCCAGAACATGGAGGGCTCTAACTCCGCCACCGCCGCCGACTACGTGCTCGGCCTCGACCACGACGGCTACAGCATGATGGCGACCGGCACCGGCGGCGCGTCCTCGTGGGGTGTCAATGAGTATACGACGTCGAATTGGACCGACTGGTTCAGCTTCCACGCCTATTCCGGCCCCGCGCTGATCTTTGCCAACACCAACAGCGGCATCAAGACCATGGACGACGTTTTTGCGTTCGTCAAGGCGGGCAACAGCTTCGGTATCGGCGCCTACGGCAACGGCCCGCACACCCAGTTCGAGTCCATCCGCACCACGAAGGGCTTGGATTCCCCGAACTATTCCGTCTTCGGCTCCTGCCGCGACACCGCTACGGCCTGCTTCGCGGGCGACGTGCAGTGCGGCGCGGGCTCTCTGTCCGCGGTCATCGAGTTCATTCAGGCAGGTCAGCTCGTCCCCATCGCCGTGACTTGCGCGGACGACTTTGACTTCGGCAACGGCGTGGTCACCCAGTCCATCACCAAGCTCGTTCCCGGCACGGACAACGTGCCCGGCCTGAACGAGACCTGGCCGATCCTCATCCCGCGCGACGCGCCCAAGGAGATCATCGACAAGCTGGTCGAAGCGTTCGAGTATGCCATCACCACCGATGAGATCAAGCAGTACGCCGATTCCATGGGC
>JAWRIJ010000018.1:0-2707 GCA_040307975.1 Oscillospiraceae bacterium
GTCCGGCGCAAGCGCCGGACTCTTTCGTGGGCTCAATGTGGAGGACGCGGGGATAAACGGACGGAGAAAAGATACCCATGAAAAGGAGGAGAACATATGGCAGACACCCTGAGCTTTAAATGTCCCTGCTGCGGGGCGACGCTCGGCTTCAGCGGCGCGACGGGAGAGCTGACATGCGAGTACTGCGGCGCAAGCTTCAGCATCGAGCAGGCGAAGGCGGCGCAGGAGGCGGAGGCACAAGACGCGGCGTCCTCGGATATGACGTGGACGAGCGCCGCGCCGGCGATGCTCACCGACGAAAACGGAAAGGTCAGCGGCTATCGCTGTTCATCCTGCGGCGCGGAAATGGTCGCGGATGAGAAGACCGCCGCGACCGAGTGCCCGTACTGCGGCAACAACGCCATCGTGCCGCAGGCGTTCGAAGGTATGTACCGCCCCGACCTCGTGGTGCCGTTCACGGTCGACCGCAAGCGCGCGCAGGAGGCGCTGCGCGAGTTTTACCGCGGCAAAAAGCTGCTTCCGCGCACGTTTACCCAAACGAGCCGCGTGGAGAACATGACGGGCCTCTACGTCCCGTTTTGGTTGATGAGCTGTCACGCGAGCGGCAGCGTCACCTTCGACGGCGTGAAGGAGAAAGAGTGGGAAGACGCACGGTTCCGCTACACGAAGAAGGATACCTATCGCGTCATGCGCAGCGGCGAGATGGACTTCACCCGCATCCCCGTGGACGCCTCGACCAAGATGGACGACGACACGATGGACTCGCTGGAGCCTTATGATGTTTCCAAGGGCGTCGCTTACGACGCGGCGTATTTCAGCGGCTACCTCGCCGACCGCTTCGACGTGGACGCTGCGCAGGCGCAGCCGCGCGCGAGCGAGCGCGTGCAAAACAGCTTCCGTGAGAAGATGGAGGCGGACGCGGAACGCGACTATGATGAGCTGACGGATCGCGGCGAGGCCATCCGCATCAGCGACACGAAAACCGAGTACGCGATGCTGCCGGTGTGGATGCTCTCGACCAAATTTGAGGGCAAGGTCTACAGCTTTGCGATGAACGGACAGAGCGGAAGAGTCGCGGGCTCGCTGCCCGTGGACAAGGGAGAATACCGCAAGCAGCTCGGCCTCGGCGCGCTCGTTGCGGCGGTTGTGCTCGCGGCGCTGGTATTTTTGCTCGGCGGGCGGACGTTCCACCCCGTCGGCACGGCGATCGCCGCGGCCGTGGGCGTCCTGATCGGACTCATCCGCGTCAGCGTCATGAAGTCGGCGATGAACACCATCGCCAAAAAGACGCAGGCGGGAAGCTATCTTGCGGAACAGAGCATCCGCATGGGACTCAAACGCGACCTGTTTCTCTACAGCAAAACGGAAAAGCAAGAAAAGGCGAAGCCGCAGCAGCCGCAGCCCGGCTCGCCGAAGCCTTTGCAGGGCGGACATCCGAATCATTGATAAACCGCAGCAATACGGACAAATAGAAAGGGGTAATCACTATGGGACTCATTCAGGCAGCGCTTGGCGCGGCGGGAGGCGTGCTCGCCGATCAGTGGAAGGAATACTTCTATTGCAACTCCATTCCCGAAAACGTGCTCGCCGTCAAGGGACAGAAGAGGACCTCCGGGCGCAGCAGCAACACCCGCGGGAACGACAACATCATTTCGGACGGGAGCGTGATCGCCGTCGCGGACGGCCAGTGCATGGCGATCGTCGAGCAGGGCAAGGTCGTCGATATCTGCGCGGAACCCGGCGAATACACCTATGACTGCTCCTCCGCGCCCTCCCTGTTCTCGGGGGATTTGAGCGAGAGCATCAAGGCGGTGTTCAAGGAGATCGGCAAGCAGTTCACCTTCGGCGGCCAGCCCGCGAACGACCAGCGCGTGTATTACTTCAACACGAAGGAGCTCGTCGGCAACAAGTACGGCACGGCGTCGCCCGTTCCGTTCCGCATCATCGACCGGAACATCGGCCTCGATCTCGACTCGGCGATCAAGTGCCACGGCGAGTACAGCATCCGCATCACGAATCCGGTTTTGTTCTACACGAACGTGTGCGGCAACTTCGAGGGCGAGTATACGCGCGACCGCATTGAGAGCCAGATGAAGACGGAGCTTTTGACGGCGCTCCAGCCGGCGCTCGCAAAGATCTCGGCAACGGGCGTACGCTACAGCGAGGTGCCCGCGCACACAAAGGAGCTGGCGCAGGCGCTCAACGATGAGCTGAGTGCTGAGTGGCGCGACAGGCGCGGCATCGAGATCGTGGCGTTCGGCATCTCCAGCATGACGCTGAGCGAAGAAGATCAGAAGATGATCAAGGAGCTGCAGCGCAACGCGGTGAACCGCGACCCGTCGATGGGCGCGGCGACGCTCATCGGCGCGCAGGCGCAGGCGATGCAGGACGCGGCGAAGAACGCCGGCGGCGCGGCGGTCGGCTTCATGGGCATGAACATGGCGCAGGGCGCGGGCGGCGCGAACGCCAATCAGCTCTACCAGATGGCGGGCCAGCAGGCGCAGCAGGCGGGCGGCGGTTTCTGCCCGCACTGCGGCAAGCCCGTCACGCCCGGCTCGGCGTTCTGCCCGAGCTGCGGCAAGCCGCTCGCGGCGGCGGGTACGTGGACGTGCCCGAAATGCGGCAAGGTCAACGACGGCGCGTTCTGCCCGGGCTGCGGCACCGCGAAGCCGTAAAAAGGAGATCGCACAACAAAAAGCGGGGGGGG
>JAWRIJ010000019.1:0-9673 GCA_040307975.1 Oscillospiraceae bacterium
CCCTTTGAGATGAAGGAGCTGCTCGCGCGCATCAACGCGGTGCTGCGCCGCACGGAGATCCCTGACGACACAAAAAAGAAGCTCACGTTTGACAAGCTCGTCATCAACCTTGATTCCTATGAGCTCATCGTCGACGGCAAGCAGATCGACACGCCGCCGAAGGAGCTGGAGCTTTTGTATCACCTCGCCGCGACGCCCAACCGCGTCTATACGCGCAACCAATTGCTCGACGAGGTGTGGGGCTTCGACTATTTCGGCGACTCTCGCACGGTCGACGTCCACGTCAAACGCCTGCGAGAGAAGGTCGAAGGCGTCTCGGATCAGTGGGAACTCAAAACCGTCTGGGGCGTGGGTTATAAGTTCGAGCTGAAACAATGAGTGAAACGGAGAAGAAAACGCGTAAATTCCAAGCGCCGCAGCAGTTAAAGACCATCTATTGGCAGAACTTCTCGCTCATGGCGCTGGTCGTGCTGCTGACGCTGGTGCTGTTGGGCGCGTCGTTTTTTGCACTGAGCTACAACTACACCCGCAATCAGCGTGAAGCGGACATGCGCGCGAAGGCGACGGTTGTCTCGCGCATGGTGTCCGCCTACGTCACGGGCGGCTCGCTCTCGGGGATGCGGGAGCTGGCGACCTTTGCCGCCTCCGTGACGGATGAGGATTTTCTCATCTGCAACCTTTCCGGCAACGTTCTGCTCACCTCCGACGCGTCGCTCGAGGGGCTTGTGCTGACGCTGCCGGAGGGCATGGCGCAGTCGATTTTGGAGCAGCGCGACAGCTTCGAGCGCACGACGCTCGGCGATATCTATCAGGATCGACATTTCGCCGTGGGCGTCCCCATCGTTTCGATGGGGCAAACCGTCGGCGTGGTGCTCGCGGTGACGGAAGCGCAGACGCTGACCGCGATGTGGCGCGGCGTCGTCGGTATGTTCTTTATGACGGCGGTGACGGTGCTGCTGCTCGCCTTTATCTTCAGCGCGTGGCTAAGCATGCGCCAGACGCGTCCCATCAGCGAGATGGCGGAGGCGACGCGCCTGTTTGCCGACGGCAATTTCGACGCACGCATGCGCGGCTACGACGACCCCGTGGAGATCGCGGAGCTTGCAAGCTCGTTCAACAACATGGCGGATTCGCTTCAGGAAACGGAGCGGCAGCGCCGCGAGTTCATCGCCAACGTGTCCCACGAGCTGAAAACTCCCATGACGACCATCGCAGGCTATACCGACGGTATTCTCGACGGCACGATCCCGCCGCAGGAGCAGGAACAGTACCTGCGTATCATCTCCGCCGAGAGCCGCAGGCTCTCGCGCCTCGTTCGCCGGATGCTCGATATCTCCCAGCTCCAGTCGCGCGAGCTGCGCAAAGCGCCGTTCGACGTGTGCGAGAGCATGCGCCGCGTGCTCATTTCGATGGAAAAGAAAATCACCGACCGCGGGCTCGACGTGGACGCCGACATTCCCGACGCGGGCGTGACCGTCCTCGGCGACAACGATCTTATCACACAGGTCATCTACAATCTGCTTGAAAACGCCGCAAAATTCGCGCGTCCCGGCTCAACGCTCTATTTGGGCCTTACCGTATTGGGCGGCAAGGCGATCGTCAGCGTTCGCAATGAGGGCGAGACGATTCCCGCCGATGAGATCCCCCTGCTGTTCGAGCGTTTCCATAAGAGCGACAAGTCGCGTTCGGAGGATAAAGACGGCGTCGGGCTCGGCCTCTACGTCGTGCACACTATTTTGGATCAGCACAAGGAGCACATCGCCGTCACCAGTGAGGACGGCGTGACCACCTTCACCTTTACACTCTCTCTCGCCGGCGGCTGAGAGGGCGGTCAGGAGGCCTATGGACGAAGAGAACGCTGTTTTGCATACGGACGCCTCTCCCGCGCCGGAAGCGCCGCGGGAGGTCGTGTTGCGCTATGCCTCTCCCGCGCCGGAACCGCCGCGGGAGGTCGTGCTGCGCTATCTTTCGCCCGCGCCCGAAACCGGCGCCGTATCCGAAGCCAGTGCCGCGCCCGAGTCCGCAGCATCGCCGACGGATGGCGGTGAACCGGCGCGCCGTGGGCGCAAGGGGCTTTGGCTCTTCCTCTGCTGCGCCGTTGTGCTCATCGGTCTGCTCGCCGCGGGCGGAGTCATGTGGCAGCGTGAGCTGAATGCCCGCCGTGGCGCCGCCGACGCCGCCGACGCCGCCAAAATGCCGCGATGGAGCGAGCGTTTGGACAGCTACGCCGAGGCAGAGACGACGATTGAGCGCTATCCGAACGGCGACGGCACGCGCCTGCGTTATGCCGAGACGCACGAAAGCGCTCTGAGCATCCAGGACGTCTACGCGCGCGTCAATCCCTGCACGGTCACGGTCGCGACGGCGCTGCCGGACGGCGGCGCGATCATCGGCACGGGCGTCATCTTCACCGAAAACGGCTACATCCTCACCAACGCGCACGTCATCGCGGGCGGCACGCGCTGCTACGTCGTGCTCGACAACGGGCGAAGCTTCGACGACGTGCGCCTCGTTGGCTGCGACACGGAGAAAGACCTCGCCGTCATTAAGGTCGACGCCCATCTTCTACCCACCGCCGAGTTTGGGGACTCCGACACGCTCAGCGTCGGCGACACGGTCTATGCCATCGGCAATCCGCTCGGCGTTGAGCTGCGCGGCACGCTCACCGACGGCATCGTTTCCGCCATCAACCGCGACGTCAACTTCGACGGCGTCAGCATGACGCTCATCCAGACCAACGCCGCGCTCAACAACGGTAACTCCGGCGGCCCGCTCATCAACGTCTACGGGCAGGTCGTCGGCATCAACACAATGAAAATGGGCTCGAACAGCACCATGAACGTCGAGGGGCTCGGTTTCGCTATTCCAGTCAGCTCCGTCGCGTGGATGGTCGACGATCTCATCGCCTACGGTGAGGTGCGCGGCGAACCGGTGTTCGGCATCTCCGTACTGCGCAAGCCTATCGTGCTCCCAACGGGCGAGACCGTGCTGGAGGTCTATGAGCTCACGCCGGGCGGTCCCGCGGAAAAGGCGGGCGTCCGTCCCGGCGACTGCATCGTGCGCGCAGACGGCGAGCACGTCGAGAGCGTAAGCGATCTGCTGCGCGCCCGCCGCCGTTATTGCGCGGGCGAAAAAGTCACGCTGGAGCTTGACCGCGGCGGCGAGCGCATCACCGTGAGCGTAACGCTCGAAAGGCTGAAGGAGTAGTAAAAGGAGGCGCGGCGCATGAAACGCAAGGAGCTTGCCGCAGGGCTCGCCCTGCTCTCTTTGGTATCCGGCATTTGTCTGGCGGGGCTCCGCGCCATTGATCGGAAGCTCGCAAAGAAAGGACGCAAACCGTGAAAAAGAAGATCATCGCCCTGCTCTCGGCATTTTTGTGCGCGCTGACGCTCATCGCCTGCCGTCAGGAATACGGCCCGCCACCTGATCTTCGGGGCGAGTGGCAACAGCCGGATGCCTCCGAGTGGTACTTTACCGGCACCATTACGGACGATACCATCAAGATCATGTGGTACCTTCCGCGCGAGAAGAAGAGCTTTCTCTACTGGGAGGGCACCTTCACACCGCCGGAGAACGATAAGACGCCCTACAGTTGGAAATCCGCCACGCTTCACACCGAGGAGGAGCTGGATTCATCCAATTTCAACAACCGCGCCACACGTGAACAGGTCAAGACCTTCACCTACGATAAGGACGGCAAGCTCTCTTTCATCATGACCTCCGGTCACCTCCAAATGGGCTACACGCTGGAAAAGGTAACAGAGGAGCCCTCCGCATAAGACAAGCGCAGTCAGCCGAAAGGTTGACTGCGCTTATTTAGATTTACTATTTGTGAAGTCGCGCGTCGATTCGCAGCGAAGCGAGGAATTGCCATGGGCAAATTCATTTCCGCCGTAAAATGAATAAGGTTCAAAAAAGAACGCCAACCAAAGGTTGGCGTTCTTTTTTGGAGCGGGCAACGAGGCTCGAACTCGCTACCTCCACCTTGGCAAGGTGGCGCTCTACCAGATGAGCTATGCCCGCGAACAAATGAGATATTAACAGACCATTCCCCATTTGTCAAGCCCCAATTTAACTCCTCGTCAAGAATTTGTTGCAAAGCGCCGCCGCCTGTGATAAACTGCATAGCCGACACGAAAACGATCAGGAGACAATATTATGTCAACTTTACAGGAAGAGATCTCCCGCCGCCGGACATTTGCCATCATATCGCACCCCGACGCGGGTAAAACGACGCTGACAGAAAAGTTCCTGCTTTACGGCGGCGCCATCGCGCAGGCGGGCGAGGTCAAGGGCAAGCGGAATCGCGCGGCGACGTCGGACTGGATGGAAATTGAGAGGCAGCGCGGCATCTCGGTCACCTCGTCCGTGATGCAGTTCCAGCACGACGGCTACTGCATCAACATTCTCGACACGCCGGGGCACCAGGACTTCTCGGAGGATACCTACCGCACGTTGATGGCGGCGGACAGCGCGGTCATGGTCATCGACGGCGCAAAGGGCGTCGAGCCGCAAACGCGCAAGCTCTTCAAGGTCTGCGCGCTGCGCCACATTCCCATCTTCACGTTTATCAACAAGATGGACCGCGAAACGCGCGACCCGTTGGAGCTGTGCGAGGAAGTCGAGCGCGAGCTCGGCATCGACACCTACGCCGTCAACTGGCCCATCGGCAGCGGCAAAGGATTTCAGGGCGTCTACGACCGCGAAAAGCGTTGCATCCTGCACTTCACTGACGAAGGCCACGCCAAAAAGGCGGGCGTTACGGAGATTGAGCTGGACGACCCGATGCTCGCGGATATGCTGGGTCAGGCAAAGCGCGACGAGCTGGTCGAGGAGATCGAGCTGCTCGGCGCGGGGCGCGAGTTCGACCTCAGGGCGGTGCGAAACGGTACGCTCTCGCCTGTGTTCTTCGGCTCGGCGCTCACCAACTTCGGTGTGGAACCGTTTTTGGAGCACTTCCTGCAAATGACGAGCGCCCCCCTCTCGCGCGAGAGCGACGAAGGCGAGGTGGACGTGTTCTCGCCGGATTTCTCAGCGTTCGTCTTTAAAATCCAGGCAAATATGAACAAGGCTCATCGCGACCGTCTCGCTTTTCTGCGCATCTGTTCGGGCAAATTCGAGCGCGACGCGGAGTACTACCACGTTCAAAGCGGCAAAAAGATGCGCCTTTCCCAGCCCCAAACGATGATGGCGGCGGAGCGTGAGATCGTCGATACCGCCTATGGCGGCGACATCATCGGCGTGTTCGACCCGGGCCTCTTTTCCATCGGCGACACGATCACCGTGCCCGGGAAAAAGTACCGTTACTCCGGTATCCCGACCTTCGAGCCGGAGCATTTCATGTCAGTATCCCCGGTGGATACGATGAAGCGCAAGCAGTTCGTCAAGGGCATCGAGCAGATCGCGCAGGAAGGCGCCATTCAAATCTTCAAAATTCCCGACAGCGGCTTTGAGGACGTAGTCGTCGGCGTGGTCGGCACGCTGCAGTTCGACGTGTTTGAGTACCGCATGAAGGGCGAGTACGGCGTTGATCTGCGGATGAGCGGCCTGCCCTACGAGCATCTGCGCCTCATCGGCGAGTGCCCCTGCGACGTAAAGGATCTCGTGCTCTGCACCGGCTCGCGCGTTTTGGAGGACTTCAAGGGTCGCAGACTCATCGCATTCGGCGGCGAGTGGTCGGTCGGTTTCCTCACCAAGCACAATCCCGGCTTGGAGCTTATCGACTGGCTGAGCGTGTCGTAACGCGCACAAAAAGGAGAAGCGGTTCGCCGCTTCTCCTTTTGCTTTTTCTGTCACTTCTTCGCCAGCACGACCTCTATAATGCCCGGCTGGTCGTCAGGATAGAAGTTCACCTGCCACGGCGAGAGGTCGTAAACCGGCTCCGGCGTTGTATCCGGCGCATCCGCCGGCGTCTCCGCTCCCGGCGCCGCTCCGCCGTCGGGCAGCTTATTCTCCTCCGGCGCTTCTCCCTGCGGCGGAGCAGTCTCCGCGTCCGCGGGCGGCTCGTCCGTCCCGCCGTCCTCCGGCGCGGCGTCCGGGTTCTCCCCCGTCGTGTCGCTTTCGCCGCTTTCCGGCGTCGCATCCTTCGCGGGCGGATACACCTCGTCGTGTACGGCGGCAACCAGCGCCAGCACGCCGTCTCGGTCGGTGGCAAAGTATCCCACGCGAATGGCGAACGCCCCGCGTCCCTCCTCGATGGCGGCGCGCAACAGGTCGGGCAGCGCCTCGGTACTCGTCACGTTGACGAGGGCGTTCTGCTCCTCCGCCGTGCGGCGATAGCCGAAGCGCACGGTCAGCTCGTAATACGCGCTCTCCGACTTTCCGTCATAGGTGATGTAATCGAGCAGATACGCGCCTATGGGCGTTTCCTTCTGCACCTCGACACAGGCGTCGCTTGCCATCGCCGCCTTATTCGGCGCGTCGCCGTAAATGCGCACAACGCCGTCCTCGCTGTGCTCGCTCAGCAGCAGAAGGAGCGCGTTGACAAGGTCCTGATAGTTCTCCGCGCGCAGCGTGTCCGCATCCTCATTCTCCCAGTATACCGCGCTGTGCGGCACGACGGAGGAATAGGAACGCTCCAAAAGCCCGTCTCCGCAGCCCGTCAGCGTCAGGCAGAGGACAAGCAAAAGAATTGTAGCAAAAACATGTCGTTTCATGATATTCCCTATCATTTGGGCATCAAATCACGCAGCCATGCTTCGCGGTTGCCGCACAAGCGGCGAGCGAAACGGCAATCATGGTATTGGGGCGGCAAAGCTGTCTCAATACCCCAGTTCTTCATCCACGAGCACGACCTCCATGTCACAGCCCGTCATCGGGCGCCACAGCACCACCAGTGCGCCGCAAACGCGCTCAGGGCTGTTGCAGTCGTAACACTTGTCGGCTTTCGCGGCACAGGGAGTCTTCCGTCCGAGCCGCTGGGCATTCTTCGGCCCCGCGATGTTCCGCGCACGCCAAAGCGCCTTTTCATGCGTCGGGGCAAGCTTGTTGCGCCCGACGACAAAATAGACCTTCTTGTGCCCGAACAGCGTGGAGGCGACGCGGTTGCCCGACCCGTCGATGTTGATGATCTCGCCCGTCTCGGCAAGGCCGTTGACGGAGCAGAGGTAGACGTCCGCCCCCATCGCCGCGCGGCGCATCTCATCCGGCGTGGCGCCCTGCGGTACGTTCCAATGGCTGTATACGGTGTTATGTTTACTAAGGCTGTCATACAACCCTATCTCCTTGAGCGTCACCGAACCGCCGAAGCCGACGCTCGCGCCGTCGATCCGCGCGTTGAGATATTCGCTTGTCGCCTCTTTTGTCGGACATGTCGTGACTGAGAAGCCGCGCGCCTCCAGCGCGCCTTTTACCTTGGAAAAGTCCATACACCCCGCCCTTTCGTTTTCTGTTATGTTAACCCGTTCGGGTCATACTCGCCAAAACCCTCGCCGAGCACCTCGACCGCGTCGGAGATGATAAAAAACGCGTCGGGGTCGATCTCCTTGACGATGCGCTTGACCATCACGATCTCCCGCAGACGCACGGCGCACAGGAGCATGGTGCGCTCCGCGTCCGTATACGCGCCGACGGCATGCAGCTTTGTCACACCCACGCGTTGTTCCAAAAGCGCGGCCGCAATCTCAGATTCCTTCTCAGAAATGATGTGGGCGAGTTTTCCGGTGTTTCCGCCGTAAACGATCAAGTCGAGCACTTTCGTCTCGACATAGAGCGCCACGCCGCCGTAGAGCGCATTGTTGAGGTTTTGGAATACCGCCGCGTAACCGACGATGACCGCAAGGTCAAGACCCAGCAGCACGCTGCCGAGGGAAAGCTGCGGCATGCGGCGTTTCAAAAGCCATGCGGCAAGCTCCGTTCCGCCAGTGTTTGCTTCCTCGCGCATAATGAGTCCGCAGCCGACGCCGAGCAGCACGCCGCCGTAGAGCGCGCCGAGTAGATTGTCCATCGGCGGGAAGTCGTAAAGCGAGGCGAGCAGGTCGACAAACACCGAGCTCACCGCCATGCCGTAGAGCGAACGCATGAAAAAATGCAGCCCAAAGCGTTTGAAGCCGAGCAGATACAGCGGCACGTTCATTACGATGACCATCGCGCCGATGGGCAACGTGCGGACATAGTAATGGATGATCTGCGCCACGCCGGTAAGCCCCCCGCAGGTGAGGTTATTCGCCGCGTAGAACCAGTCGAACGCGACCGCGTAGATCGCGCAGCCGAGCGTAATAATGGCGTAGCTTTTGAGGGTTTCCTTCTTCATGTGATCACAATATCGTCATCTGCTTATCCTCACCGTCCTCCGTTCTGAGCAGAGCGCCCGTCGCGGGGATGGTGCGCCCGCGGTAGCGGGCGAGGTTGGTGATACCGGATTCCTCCAGCGTGCAGGCGTAGTCCAGCGTCTTGTTCTTTTTGAGCGTCATAAGCCCCACGCCCTGCGTCGCGCGCGTGGACTTCACGCCCATAAGCGCGGTGTTCACCACAAGGCAGCGCGGCTCGCTCGAATAGGCGGTGATCTCACAGTCCTCCGTGAGAAACATCACGGTCTTGAGCGGGCTCTTGTCACTGTACGCGCCGGTAAGACGGCGGCGGTTCGAGGTCGTCTGATAGGCGGCAAGCTCCACCTTGGCGCACTTGCCGTTTTCAAAGAAGAACAGCATAAAGCCGCGGTAATCCCCGGGCAGCACCATGTAAACGACGCTCTCGCCCTCATCCATGCCGAGTTTCGCGGGCAAATAGTCGCCCAGCACCGACGCCTTCGTGTCGGCAAACTCGCCGAGGCGGGTCTTGTAGACCTGCGCGCGGTCGGTGAAGAACATGACCTCCGCATTGCTGGTCGTCTCGAAGGTTTGGCGCAAAGCGTCGTCCTCCTTGAACTTCTGCTCGCCGCTCATGCGAAGCGACTGCGGCGTGATCTTCTTAAAGTAGCCGTGCTTGGAGAGGAACACGCTCACGGGATATTCCTCGGTCGTTTCCTCCTCCGGCTCGGCGGCGTCCTCAAAGTCGTAGACGATGCCGGTTTTGCGCGGCTCGGCGTATTTCTTCTTCACATCCTCCAGCTCGGAGACGATGATCTTCTTCACGCGCGCGGGGCGGTTCAGGATATCCTCCAGATCCTCGATCTCCTCGCTCAGCGCGTCGGTTTCCTGTGTGCGCTTGAGGATGTATTCGCGGTTGATGTTACGCAGCTTGATTTCCGCGACATACTCCGCCTGTGCCTCGTCGATGCCGAAGCCGATCATCAGATTCGGCACGACGTCGGACTCCGCCTCCGTCTCG
Source organism: Oscillospiraceae bacterium (assembly GCA_040307975.1). Lineage (GTDB taxonomy): Bacteria > Bacillota > Clostridia > Oscillospirales > Oscillospiraceae > Hominicoprocola. Next base: position 9,268 of record JAWRIJ010000019.1, read on the forward strand.
CGGATGATCTTGATCGCCTTGTCGATGTCGAGCAGGATGCGCTTGAGACCCTTCAAAAGGTGAAGCTTCTCCTTGCGCTTGCTCAAAACGAAAAACACGCGGCGCTTGACGCTCTCCGTGCGCCACGCGCACCACTCGTCGAGCAGCTCGCGCACGCCCATGACGCGCGGCATGCCCGCAATGAGCACGTTGAAGTTGCACGAGGCCGTGTCCATCAGCGTCGTGGAGCGGAAGAGCTTTTGCATCAGCTTCTTCGGGTCGACGCCGCGCTTTAGGTCGATGGTGAGCTTGAGGCCGGAAAGGTCGGTCTCGTCGCGCATGTCGGCAATGTCTTTGATCTTGCCCGCCTTGATGAGCTCCGCCACCTTGTCCATAATCGCCTCGCTTGTGGTGGTATAGGGGATCT
>JAWRIJ010000020.1:0-9033 GCA_040307975.1 Oscillospiraceae bacterium
CGTCGGCCAGCCGCCGTCCTGCGGGACCGCGGGCCATCCCGTCGCGCCGCCCTGCGAAGCGTCAGGCCAGCCGCCCGGCGGGCCTGAGGGCGCGTCAGGCCAGCCGAACTGCATCGGCGGAGGCGGCGCAGGAGGCTGCTCTTTCCGCTGAAATGCGCGGAAAAGATTCTTGAACTTCATACCAAGTCACCGAATCGAGACGTTGTCGTTGTTTGCCAGCACCTGGCTAAACTGCCCCGGCACGCCGTTGACCAGCAGCTCGACAGGCTTGTCGAGATGGTCGAAATCGAGGCCGGAAAACTCCAACATGTCCATGAGATAATACGGTTCCCCTCCCGGCTTTCCGGGCAGTATGATGGGCGTATCGTTGAGCGTGATGCTCAGCGCTGCCGCCACAGACGCCGGCTCCTGTGCCGGCGCGGGGTTTTCCGCCGTAGCGGGCTTTACCGCGGAAACATCTTCGTCCTCCGCTTCCAACAGCTCGGGAACACGCCCGCTGACGACAGAGCCGAGGCCGTCGATCCAAACCTCGTCGCCCGTGTGGATGGGCTGGTCGAGCGGCGCCGCCGCGCCGTTGATCGTCGCAACGCCGTCGTAGTTCTTGCCGACGAAGTCCGCGATGGTCTTTGCCGCGTCCGCGCCCTGCCTCGCGGGCTTGAAAGTGATGCTGTCGCCCGCGTGGACAACGTCCGTCAGCTCCGCCATCTCGTTGTTGAGCAGGATCACCGGCGGCGTCGCGAGCGAGCCGCGGAAGAACTGCCGCTCGCCGTTGAGCATAAACGAAAGGTTCGCGCCCGTCTTGCCGATGAGGTCGGCATAGCGGTAGCCATTCATCATCAGGATGTCGCGCATGATCAGCACGCCGCTGCGGAACAGCTTCGCCGGCAAGCCGTTAAGCAGAATCACATAACTGTCGTTGATGAGGCCGAGGCCCGCCGAAATCGCAATACCGAGCGGCGTTGCGTACTCGGGGTCGTTGAGGTCGTAGTCCTCGGCGAAAGCGTTCTTTTCAAAGTGGTTGCCCGCAACGGCAACGCGTGCCGGTTCGATCTTCAGTTCCTCCGCCACGCGCTCCTTGAGCCCGAGCAGCTTGCTGCCGCCGCCGGCAAGGAAAACCGCCGAGGGCATCTTGCCGTTGAGGTCGAGGATGCGCTTGGCAAGCTCCTGCGCGAGCGAGGTCACGGCGGGCGCAATGATCTCGCGCAGCTCGTCCGCCGTCGTTTCGTGGGCGAGGCCGAGGATGTCCGTATAGCCGACCTTGCCCTTGTCGGCAAGCGCCATTTTGAGCTTCTCCGCCTCATTGAACTCGACAAGCAGCGCGCGCATCAAAATCTCGGTGATCTCATCTCCCGCGATGGTCGCCATGGTGTAGCCCACCACGCTGCCGTCGCGGCAGATGGCAATATCCGACGTGCCCGCGCCGATGTCAACGAGCACGAGGTTCAGAAGGCGGATGTCGCTCGGGATCGCCGCGTTGAGCGAGGCGATCGGCTCAAGCGTAAGGCTCGCAACCTCAAGGCCGAGCTTCCCCACCACGGCGTACAGGCTCTCGACGACCTCGCGCGGGAGGAAGGTGACGACGACCTCCGCCTGAAGCACCTTGCCCGTATGGTCGCGGATACTCGACATCGGGTAGCCGTCAAGCCGGTAGGTGGATACGGTATAGCCGACCATATAATACTGGTCGTGCTGCGTCTCGGACTGCTCAAGCAGGGCATGCTCCGCCTCGGACACCGCGCCCGCCTCAAGCTGGTTGACGATGTCCTCGGTGATGGTCTGCGTGCCGGAAAGCTCCAGCGTAAAGCTCGCCGCCTCGGATTTGAGCGCGCGTCCGGCTGCCGCCACGCAGACGCGGGAGAGATGCGTCTTGGTCTTTTTCTCCAGACGCGTAATCACTCCCCGTGCCACCTCCGCGACCTGCTCGATGTTCTCGATCTGTCCGTCGAGCATCGCGCGCTGGCCGTGATCCTGCTTTTCGATGGCCAAAACGTGGAGACGCCGCCCCTCGACGACGCCGACCACGCCGATGATGCTGCGGGTGCCGATATCCAACGCGAAAATCATGTTATTGTCCTGTTCTTTTCTTGCTTCCGCCATAACCGCACCTACCCTCATAATTCTCGTCCTTTCGTACCGTCAGCCCCGATAGGCGTCGCCCACGATCTTACCCGAGGAGAGCGTGATGACGCGTTTGCCGAGGATGCTGCCGAAGCTCGCGTCCTCGGACGCGAAAACCACCGTCGTCCCGCGCTTGTTGAGCGCCGTGAGCAGATGGAGCATATCCCAGATCGTATCGTCGTCCGAGCGCTCCGTCAGCCCGTCCAGCAAGAGGATTGAAGGGCTCCGCCAGATCGCCCGCGCCAGCTCGACGCGGCGGCACTCGGAAGAGGTGAGTTCCGTGGGATAGCGTTCCTCGCTGCCGGCCATCCCCACCAGCGAAAGCGCCTTTTCGATCTGAGGCCGATGGAATATCTTATCTTTAAGATACTCCAATCCTCCGGTAGATGCAAGGTTTTTAAAAATTGTTTCCGTCCGGCGCAGCTCGGAGTCCTGCAAAACGGCCCCGATATACTCGCTGTGCGCCCGCGCCAGCTCGCTTTTGCTCAGGCTGGAAAGCTCCGCGCCGCCGAGCCAGACCGAGCCGCGGTCCGGCTCGATCTCGCCCGCGAGAAGCTCCATCAGCGTGCTCCGCCCCGATCCGGAATCGCCGGCGATAAACACAAACTCGCCCTGACGGATGGAAAAATCGGCCTCAAGCGTCTCCGAAACGCCCCGTTTGCTGTCCCGATAGACCTTTGCCACATGTTCGGCACGGATACCCGGCATGGCAACGCCTCCACTTTACAAATTTTGCGCCGTTTGATATACTGAAGACCGTCCACGAAGCGGAGGTGAGACGGCTGATGACGCGGACGCCAAAAAAGCACCCGGTCAGGGATTTCATCGCGTTGTTCGCGCTCGCGGCGCTTTGTATCGGCGTCGCGGAGCTGTCCGTTGCCCGCTACGAGGCGCCGGACGTGTACGAGTCTGTCGTCGGCCCCATGCGCGAGGCGTATCGAGCCTCGCACGCGCGCTTCGCCGAATACCTCGCACAGATCGAGGCCGAGCAGGCCGAACGCCGCCGCCGCGAGGAGGAGCGCCGCCGCGAACTGGAGCGTGCGCGCGAGCTGGAACGCCAGCGCGCCGCCGAGGAGCTCGCCGCGAAGCTTGCCGCGCAGGAGGCGAGCGCGCCCACCATCCACGAAAAGCTTGTCTTCGCCGATCCCGCGATCACCGAGTTCAAATTCGAGGATGGGCGCGAGATACTCACCGGCGGAAACGTCTCGCTGTTTTACTACAATCAGGGCGACGAGCAATGGGGCGATCACCTCTTCGGCGGCGACTCCATCCGCGGTTACGGCTGCGGCCCCACATCGCTCGCGATGGCGGTCGCCTCACTCATCGACGACGCCGCCGATCCCGCAAACGTCGCGGACTGGGCGGCGAGCGCGGGCTACTGTGCGCCGCGCAGCGGCTCCTATCTTTCCATTGTGCAGGGCGTTTCCGAGCATTACGGACTCACCTGCGAGTCCCTCGGCGCGATCGACGCGGACACGCTCTATGAAACGCTTGCCTCAGGCGGGGTCATCGTCGCGCTGATGGGCCCTGGGCACTTCACCGGACGCGGACACTTCATCCTGCTCCACGGCGTCACGCTCTCGGGCGGCATTTTGGTCGCCGACCCGAACAGCCGCGACAACTCGCTCGCGGTCTGGGAGCCGCAGACCATCGTGGACGAGCTTTCCAAAAGCCGTCACGACGGCGCACCGCTTTGGCTCGTCACCGCGCCGCTCTCGCTCTGAAAAGCGAAGATTCGAAACAAGCTGAGAAACCCGCTCCAATCGAAAGGTTGAAGCGGGTTCGCGCTCTATCTGAACTTTTTATAGAAGGACTGGCTGCCGCCCATGCGGACGCTGAGCTGCTTGTCGAGCGAAAGCACCGAGTCGAGGATGCGGCGGAACTGCGCCACCTGCTCGGCGAACTCCTTCTCGTCCGGCGTCTCGGGGTCTCCGCCGTTCAAAAGCTCGTTGAGGCGAATCGCCTCCTGCTCGGGACGTTCAAGCACGTAAGCGCGGATGCCCTCCTCCAGCTCGCGGAGGCCCCGCACGGGCTCGTCGCGCTCGCCAAGCATCATCTGCGCGGCAACGAGATCGCCCCGTTCCACCGCCTCCGCAACCTGTCGCGTGACGTCCGCCACCTCGATGAGCTTCAGCGTTTGGTCTTTCTTTCTCTTGCGCAGTTCTTCCAGTTCAAGCTTTCCCATGTTCCTCTTCCGTTTACCTTCCTTGTCCTTGTTGCGCCGTGGTCCTCTCCGCAATGCGGAACGTATCGCGCAGATCCGTGATCATGGGGCGCAGCTTGTCGAGCTCGGTTTTGTTGCGCCCGAGCATGATCCGGTTGAGGTCATAGCAGAAGAAATCGTAAAGCCGATGCAGCCCGCGGCTGACCTCATAACGGCGGTCAAGCGTATCGTCAAGATAACGCACGATGTCGATGCACCGTTGGATGGATTGCTCAAAAAGCTGCATATCGCCCTGCTCCAGCGCCATGTCGCCGCGCATCAGGCGTTTGACGAGTTCGTCAAGCAAAAGGATCAGCAGTTCCCCCTGCGTCATGGTGTTGAGGGACTGCGCTTTATAATTTTGAAGGCCTCTGTCCATAGCTTGCATCCCGCTCCTGTGTAATTATTTTACGCCATACGGCGCGCGGTGTCAACCACCCATCAGGTCGGCGAGCATCGAGCTTTGGTTGTTCATCGTGCTCATCAGCTTTTCGAGCTGCGTGAACTGTCTGGTGTAGTAGTCGACCTTATCGCTGAGTCTGGTCTGCCACTGCTCGATCTGCGTGTTGATGTTGTCGATCTGCTTTTGCAGGTTGTTGTTCATCAGCGAGATCGCCGAGAGCTTCGTGCCCGCCTTGCGCACCAAGATCCCCGGCGAGCCGAGGGAGGTGGATGCGTAGTTGGTCATTGTCGTCTTAAAGGACGCCATCAGGCCATTGGATTTCGCTCCGCCCTCTTTGGTCTTGGTGAAGACGCCCCGCACCTTGTCGGGATCGCTGTCGAGCGCGCTGCGCAGCTTATCCTCGTTGAGCGAGAACTGCGTGACGCCGCCGGAAAAGGTCGTTGTCAGGCCGATCGCCTCCATATCCATGCGGTCGGCGCCGGATGCCTGAAGCGTGCTCAAAAGGCTGCTGTAGAGCTGGGAGAGGTCGGTGTCGCCGAAGAGGAGTCCGGTCTTTGCCTTCTCCTCGTACGCCGTGATCGCGCTCTCGCTCATGTCCGCCTTATCCTCTTCGGTCAGCGGCTCGTAGCCGCTTGAGTTCTTTTGAGAGGTAGACTTCTTCAGCGGCGCGGTGGCATAGGCGTCATGGACGCTCTGCATGAGCTTGTTGATGTCGTCCACAAATTCCTTGACCGTGTCCACGACCTTGTCGGAATCCGAGGAGGTCTTGAACGTGACCGCCTCGCCGGCGCCTTCGGTGTTGAAGGTCTTCTTGAATGTGACGTTCAGTCCGTCCATGTTGACGGTATTGGACGAACGCGTGAGGGTGAGCGCCTTGCCGTTGACGGTGGCGTTGATGACCGCGTCCGCGCCCTTCGCGAAGCCGGCGCTGTCCTCCGCGGCGACGCCGTCCGCTTCGAAGAGCTTCTTCGCCAGCGCGCTGTCAAAGCTGATCTTGCCGCCCGCGCCGGTCTCGCGCGCGTTGAACACGAATTCGCCCGTGAGGTTGGAATAGCTGACGTTCACGCCCACGTCCGCGTCGCTGTTGATGGCGGTGAGCACGTTTTCAAACGCGGTGTCCTCGGTAAACTGGCCCACACGCTTGCCGTTGATCTCCATGCTGTAGAGGAACTTGCCGTTGTCGTTGACGCGGTACCAATTGCCGTCCGTTCCCTGGGCAACGCGGTTGCTGTCGGCGTCAAAATACTTGATATCGTCGCCCGATCCGGTCGTGCGGAAGCTCGCGCTGTCGCCGCTCGCGGCGATGCGCGCGTTTTCGTTGAGCCAATCCTCGCCCAGCAGATCCTTGAGCGTGTTGGCGGTGTTGAAGTAGTTGGAGACGCCGCCCTTGCCGATGCCAAGCGCCTCGCCCGCGGCGGAGGAGACCTTGATGGTGGAACCGGAGCCCTCCGCCACATCGAAACGCAGCGCGCCGTCCGCGTTGCTCACCGTCACCTTGCCGCTACCGAACGCCTTGTCGATGGAGGCTTGCAAATCGCTCTTGAGCGCGTCGGTCAGCGCCGCCGAAAGCTCCTGCTTATAGCTGTCGCTCGTATTCTCGTCGTTCAGCAGCGCGATCGCTTCCGAGCCCTTCATCGTCGACAAGCCGACCGTAACGTCCGCATCCGCCAAGTCGCCGATCTTCACGGACTTCGTCACGCCGTCAAGCGTCACGTCGACCTTCTTGTCCTTGAGGTACTCCGCCATGGTCGGCGTCTTGACCAGCGCGTCCATATCCGGCACGGTAAAGCCGGTGTTCTTGACCTTCTCCTCAACGGTGGACGAGGTCGGGCGGCTCGCGCCCAGCATCGTCGTCACGTTGCCGGAAACGCCGTTGATATAAACGGAGCTGCCGTCGTCGTCGCTGTTGCCGCGGTTGACCTCGAAAGTGAACGCGTTGCCGTTGGTCTTGACGCGGATGAGCGTATTCGCCTTGACGCTGCTGCCGTCCTTCGCCTTGATGGATACGTCGGCGAGTTTCTTTTCAATGGCCTCCTTGAGCTTGCCGGGGGTCTTGATGTCAACGTCGCTCTCGTCGAACTTGAGCTCAATGTCCTGCGAGCCGTATTTGAGCGTGATCGAGCCGTTGATCTGCCCGACCTCCTTCTGCATATTCCAGTCGATCGCGCTGCCGACCGCCTGATCCGTAGCCTTGACGCCGAGCGCGCTCGCGTCCACGGCATAGCGCGCCGCGGTGGCAAGCTGCGTCACCGCGTCGATCTGAATATCGCTCTTGGTCTGGCCCGTGGCGGTGATCGCCGCAGCGTTCGCGCCCTGCGTCTCGGTCTTGCTGGCGCTCGTAAAGAACGCGTTGCTGGCAAGGTTGGTCTTGGACGTATAGGACGTATACTTCTGCAAGATGCTGTTCATTTGATCCGTGATTTCACGGTAGGCGTCCTGTTTCCATTCGATTTTCGTTTGGCTCTGCTGAAGCGAAGCGATTTTCGTTTGGTAACCGGCGACGCTGTTTTGGATCATCGTTTCGGTATCCATCCCGCTCGCGAGACCCGTGAGGACGTTCTTGCTTCCGTACAGGCTTTGGGTATTGCCGTACGAATTGCTGGAAATGCTGTTTACGTTAGCCATCTGTGCTCAACTCCTTTTTTTACACAAAAGACTTGACCTGTGCGGGTACTTTTCTTATAATTTATATCGACAGTTCCGTAAGAAAGATTAGGGGTGCGGAACAAAATTTTACGGAGGTCGTCGCTGTGAAAAAAATCATTGCCATCACCAACCAGAAGGGCGGTGTCGGCAAAACCACCACCGCGTTATCCCTGATCAGCGCGCTGCATCTGCGCAAATTCAAGGTGCTCGGCGTCGATCTCGACCCGCAGGGGTCTCTCGGCTTCAGCGCCGGACTCGACATTGAAAACACCGACACGATCTACGACGTGCTCAAGGGCAAGAAAAAAATCGACGACGTCATCACCGACACGGAGATCGGCGATTTTCTCCCCTCAAACATTCTGCTTTCCACGGCGGAGCTTGAGTTCAACATGCCGGCGCGCGAGTTTTTGCTTCGCGACCAGCTCGTCAAGGTCGCCGACGATTACGATTACATCATTATCGACACGCCGCCGGCTCTCAATGTGCTCACGGTCAACGCCTACGTTGCGTCGCAGGGTCTCATCATTCCGATGGCTCCGGAGATATTGAGTTTGCTCGGCATCTCGCAGCTGCGCGACACGGTGGAGACCGTCCGCCGCTACTATAACGCCGACCTTGAGGTCATGGGCATCCTGCTCAACCGCTACTCTTCCCGTCTCGTGCTCAATCGCGAGGTCGAAGACATGTCGCAGGAGGTCGCGCGCAAGCTGGACACCAAGGTGTTCCGAAACAAGATACACGCGAGCGTCGCCGTCGCGGAGGCGCCCGCCTACGGCGAGAGCGTCCTCACCTATTCGCCCGGCTCCAAGCCGGCGCAGGATTTCATGGGGCTGCTCGACGAAATGCTGGAAGGGTAAGGAAAGGAGCGATTGACCATGCCGAAGCAAGGCGCCAAATCAGGAAAATCGGGAAAGAGCAGCAAGACCGCGCGAGTGCTGAACCTGCTCACCGATCCCGAGTCCATTGAAACATCCGCTGAGGCGGAAGCGCCGCAAGCCGCGGCGGAAAGCGCCAAGCTCGCCGACGACAGGCGCGCGCAGGCGAAGATCCGCGGCGCGCTTGAGGGCGCGTTGGAAATGGAGCTTGCCGAATCCGCGGCGCCCGCGCGCCCGAAGCGCCCGAAGAGCCCGAAGAGCTCCATTCAAGGAAAGAGCATCCAGGACTTTGAGCTCAAGCAAATGCACGAAGGTGAGGGCGACGAGCCCATGCCGGAAGCGCCGGCGGCCGCAAGCGAGCCGGATGCGTCCGGCGAGCTTTTCCCCATCAGCGAGATCGCGGATACTCCGCTGGAGCACACGCTCAATGAGCTGCGCGCCGCCGGGGAACGGCAGCCTAACGAATACATCTGCTTCAACGTCATGCAGGCGCTCGTGGAGGACAAGGCCGACAAGTACATCAAGATGTTTGGCCTTTGCGACTGCAACCGCTGCCGGATCGACGTGATCGCGCTGGCCCTTTCCAATCTGCCTGCCAAATACGTCGTGGCAAAGCCGCACGAGCTGATCCCGCGGCTTTCCATCTACGAGCAGAAGTTCAGCGCCTCCGTCGTCACGCAGGTGATGAGCGCCTGCCGCAAGGTTCTCGACCGTCCGCATCACGAGCGGATACAGAACGGTTAAAAAGCAAACAGAGGAGATTCGACCGCGGTCTAAAAGGCCGC
>JAWRIJ010000021.1:0-7929 GCA_040307975.1 Oscillospiraceae bacterium
CCGCGGGGGGGTTGGACGTTTGTTCTTACTTCGCAAGCTTGGCGCAAAGATCGCCGAGCGCGTCGGAAAGCGCCTCCTCAAAGGTCGGATGCGGGCGCATGGCGCAAAGGAGCCGCTCCGCCGTCATGTGGTTCGCCATTGCCTCTCCTATCTGCGAAATTATATCCGTGGCGTGCGGGCACATCAACTGTGTGCCGAGCAGTTCGCCGGTCTCCGCGTGGGCGACGACCTTCATAAAGCTGCGCCCCGCCCCGGCGATCAGCGTGCGGGCGTTCGCGCCCATGACGCACTTGCCGGTCTTGACGGGGATGCCCCGTTCCTTCGCCTCGGCGTCGGTGATGCCGACGGTCGCGATCTCCGGGCGGCAGTAGATGCAGCTCGGCACAACATTCATATCGGTGTGGTTCTCAAGCCCCGCAAGCATCTCCACGCACGCGGTCCCCTGCGCCGCCGCGACGTGCGCGAGCCGGACGCGGGAGGATACGTCGCCGATGGCGTACACGCCCTCGATACTCGTCTGATAGCGCGCATCGACGCGGAGGGAGCTGCCGTCCGTTTCCGGCGCGACGCCGTCGATGAACAATCCCTCGCAGTACGGCCTGCGTCCAATGGCGCAGAGCACCGCCTCGCCGGCGGCGGCGCCCGGCTCGTCCTTCGCGGTAAAGTTGACCGTCAGGCCGTCCGCGCCCTGCTCCACGCTCTTGACGAGGGCATTCGTAAATACCTGCACGCCCTGCTTTTTAAGCGTCAGCGCAAGGCTCTGCCCCAGCTCGCGGTCCATATTCGGCAGCAGCCGGTCCATGCCCTCGACGATCGTAACGGCGCAGCCGAGCTCCGCGTAGAACGTCGCGAACTCGACGCCGATGACGCCGCCGCCAATGACAACGACGGAACGGTAGAGACGATCCGTTCCCTCAAGCAGCTCGTCGCTGGTCATCACGCCGGGCAGATCGAGCCCGGGGATCGGCGGGCGCGCCGGAGCGGAGCCGGTGGCGACGAGGATGCTGTCCGCGGTGTAATCCGTTTTCGTACCGTCGGGTGCGGTCACACGAACGGTATGCGGCGCGACGATCTGCGCGCGCCCTCGCAGCAGCGGCGCCTTTGCGCCCTTGAGCAGGCTCTCCACGCCCTGCGAAAGCGTTTCGGAAATACGGCGCTTGTAGGCGAAAACCTCCGCCATATCCACGCGCGCCCCCTCAACATGGACTCCGACGCCCGCGCTCGCCGTCGCTGAGCGATACGCCTCCGACACGTGCAGCAGCGCCTTGGTTGGAACGCAGCCGCGGTTGAGGCAGGTGCCGCCCGCCTCGCGCGCTTCGACCACGGCAGTCTTCATGCCGAGCCTCGATGCGCGCAGCGCCGCGGTATAACCGCCCGGACCCGCTCCGATGACAATAAGCTGATAATCGTTCATAAGCGCTCCTCGGTGGATGTTATTCGCTTTTCTTCCAGCGTACGACGGGCGTTCGCGCGGCGCGCACCTCGTCGGGCCGGCCGATCTGCGCGTGATGCGGCGCGTCGCGCATGTGCTGCGGGTCCTTTTTGCCGAGCTCGTAAAGCTCGCGGTACACGTCCGCCGCCCAGTCGAGGGTCTCCTTGCTCTCGGTCTCGGTTGGTTCAAGCATGAGCGCCTCGTGGACGATCATCGGGAAGTACATCGTCGGCGGATGCATACCGTAGTCGATGAGCGACTTCGCAACATCCAGCGCGCTCACGCCCGTCTCTTTCTTGTACTCGCTCAAATCCAGCACGAACTCGTGCATGCACACGCGGTCGAAAGCGGGGGTAAACGTGCCTTTGATGCGCGACATGAGGTAGTTGGCGTTAAGCACCGCGTTTTGCGCCGCCTCGGGCACACCCTCGCGTCCGAGCGTCATGAGGTACGTCAGCGCACGCACGACGACGAGGAAGTTGCCCGCAAACGCGCGCACCTGCAAATGCCCCGGCTCTTGCATCAGCGCGGAAGCAGGCAGAAACTCGCGCAGGAATTCCTTGCAGCCGACGGCGCACGCGCCGGGTCCGCCGCCGCCGTGGGGCGTCGCGAACGTCTTGTGCAGGTTCATGTGGATGCAGTCGAAGCCCATGTCGCCCGGACGCACGACGCCCATAATGGCGTTGAGGTTCGCGCCGTCGTAGTAGCACAGGCCGCCCGCCTCATGCACGAGACGCGTGATCTCCAGGATGTTTTGGTCGAAAAGGCCAAGCGTGTTGGGGTTGGTGAGCATCAAGCCCGCCGTATCGTCGCCAAGCACGCTTTTAAGCGCGTCCAGATCGACGCAGCCGTCGGGCGCGGAGGGAATGTTCACGACCTCAAAGCCGCACATCGCCGCCGTGGCGGGATTTGTGCCGTGCGCGGAGTCGGGCACGACGATCTTCGTGCGTTTTTTGTCGCCTCGTTTATCGTGATACCGCTTGATGAGCAGCACGCCGGTGAATTCACCGTGCGCGCCGGCGGCGCTCTGGAAGGTCATGCCGTCCATGCCCGTGATCTCGCGGAGGTACTTTGCCGCTGTGTCCAGCACCTCGCGACAGCCTTGAACGGCGTCCGCCGGCGCGAGCGGATGGGCGCCCGTGAAGCCGGGCAGCGCCGCCATATCCTCGTCGACGCGGGGATTGTACTTCATCGTGCATGAGCCGAGCGGATAGAAGCCACAGTTGACGCCGTGAACGCGGTGGTCGAGCTCGGTGTAGTGGCGCGTGACGTCGACCTCGCTCAGCTCGGGCAGCGCGGGCTTCGTCTCGCGGCGAAACGCCGCGGGCAGCTCGACATAGTCGACGTCGCACTTCGCCAGCAGATCGCAGCGCCGGCCGGAAACGCTCTTTTCGAAGATCAGCTTCATTGCGCCAGCACCTCCTTCACGATCGCCGCCGCGCGGTCAAGCTCGCTCTTTTCCGCTTTCTCGGTGGCACACCACAGCACGCCGTCGGGCGTTGGCAGGCCGCCGAGGATGCCCGCCTTTTGAAGCGCGGTCAAAACCTCGTCCCGTTTGGGAAGCGTGGTTACAAACTCGTGGAAGAATTCTCCCTTGTAAACAAGCTCCACACCGTCGATGGCGGTGAGCGCGCGGCAGAGGTAATGCGCCTTTGCCATCGACTGCCTTGCCGCCTCGGCGAGACCGTCCGGCCCCATCGCCGCCAAATACACGGCGGCGGTCAGCGCGCACAGCGCCTCGTTGGAGCAGATGTTGCTGCTCGCCTTCTCGCGGCGGATGTGCTGCTCGCGCGCTTGCAGCGTCAGAACGTACGCGCGCTCGCCGCGGTCGTCCGCCGTCTCGCCGACGATGCGCCCGGGGAGCTTCCGCATGTGCTTTTCGGTCGTCGCCATAAAGCCGAGGTACGGCCCGCCGTAACCGAGCGGCATGCCGAGCGGCTGCCCCTCGCCCACCGCGACGTCCGCGCCGCACTCACGCGGGGTCTTCATCACACCGAGCGAGATGGGGTTGCAGCCCATGACGAACATTGCGCCCGCGGCATGCGCCGCCTCGCCGAGCGCCTCCGCGTCCTCAAGCTGTCCGAAAAAGTTCGGCTGCTGGACGTAAAACGACGCAACGCCGTCGTCAAGCATCGAGCGCAGCGCGTCCATGTCCGTTTTGCCATCCTTCGCCGGAACGAGCTTCAGCTCGTCGCCCGTGCCATAGCAGTACGTCCGCACGGTGTTGATGACGTCGGGGTGCGCGGCGGCGGAAATAAGCGTTACGCGGCGCTTGCGGTCGCGGCACATGGCGGCGGCCTCGGCGGCGGCGGTCGCCCCGTCGTAGACGGAGGCGTTGGACACATCCATGCCGGTAAGCTCGCAAATCATGGTCTGGTACTCGAAGACGGATTGCAGCACGCCCTGGCTCATCTCCGCCTGATAGGGCGTGTAGGCGGTCAAAAACTCCTCCTTCGCGGGAATGGATCGCGCCACCGCGGGAATGAAGTGGTCGTAAGCGCCCGCGCCGCGCAATATGGTGCGGAATCGCGTGTTCTTCTCCGCCATGGCGGACACGGCGCGCGCGACCTCCAGCTCGTTCATGCCCTCCGGAAGGTCGAGAGGGCGGTCCAGCAGCATATCGCGCGGCACGTCGCGGTAGAGGTCGCGATAGTCCTTGACTCCGACGGCGCGAAGCATCTCTTCGCGCTCAAGCGGGGTAGAGGGTACATAGCTCATATGCGTTCCTCCGTTTTCCTATGAAAAGGGCGCTCAGCCCTTCTCCTCCTCGCAGAACTTCTCATAGGCGGCAGCGTCGAGCAGTTCCTCGGCGTCGCCGATGTTTTCGACCTTGATCATCCACGCGCCGTAGGGATCCTCGTTGATCTTCTCGGGAGAATCGAACAAGTCCTCGTTGACGGCGCAGACCGTTCCGCCGACAGGGCTTACGAGATCGCTGACCGCCTTGACGGATTCGACGTCGCCAAACGCGTCGCCGACGGTCGTGTCGTCGCCGACCTCGGGCAGGTTGACGAAAACGACGTCGCCCAGCTCGCTTTGCGCGAAGTCGGAGATGCCGATCACGGCGACGCCGTCCTCCATGCGCACCCACTCATGATCCTTGGAATACTTCAGCTCACTCGGAAAATTCATGTTTCTTACCTCCATAAATTAAATTCTGGTCGACAGTGTATGGTTCAGAAGCCGATCTTCGATGCAAAGCCGTCCAGCGCGGCGTCGAACTCCCTTCCGTCGAAGCAGTAACGCATCGTCGTGAAGCCCGCGCGCAGCTTTGAAACGTCCTCGGAGACGTCCCGGCCGCGCAGGATGCAGTCCGCCATGAGCTGGGCAAGCTGGTCAAACTCCCCCGCGCCGAAGCCAAAGCGGGTCATTTCGCTCACGCCCATGCGCAGCGCGCCGGAGGCGGTGAAGCCCTCTTCGTCGGGCGTTGCCTGATAGTTGACGATGATGTTGTTCTTCTCCAAACGGCTCGCGATCTCCGCGCCCGCGCCGTAGCCGACGGAGACGAGGACCTGATGTGTCTCGGTGTAGCCGACCGCAGGGTCGCCGCAGACGTCCAGCCCCTGCGCCTTGAGGGATCTTGCAAAGCTCTTTGCATTCTCGATTACCGCTTTCTGATACGCGTCCTTGAAGTGGTTCATCTCGTACGCCGCCATCAGAAGCCCCAACTGCGTGCCGAGGTGGTGGTTGGAGACGCTGCCGGGGAAGGCGCGGTTTTCGATGGTCTGCCACAGGCCGTACTTGAGCTCGCTTTCCTTATAGTTGACCGCGACGACCCCGCGCTGCGGACCGAAGAAGGTCTTGTGCGTCGATCCGGTGACGATCTCCGCGCCCTCTTCAAACGGCTTTTGAAAGTAGTCGCCCACAAGCCCGAGGACATGCGCCATGTCGTACATGATGGTGGTTTGGATGCCCTGCTCGTCCACATACTTGCGGATGGCGGCGACGGGCTCCTTGTGCAGCACCATGCTCTTGCCGAAGATGATAAGCTCGGGACGGTACTCGTCGATGATCTTCTTCGTCTCCTCCACGTCGATCTTAAAGACGTTGTCCTTGCATACCGGGAAGTTCACGACCGCGCTGCGCTCGGTGGCGGGATCGACGGCAATGTAGTCGTGCAGCGCGCCCATCGGCTGCGCGGAGAGGTGCCCTCCCTTGATGATGTGGTTGTTGAGCACATAACCCAAACGCCGCGGCGTGTGCTTGCGGTCTAGGCGGTTTTTCCAGTCCATCAGCGCGGAAAACGCGCACATATTGGACATCTGCCCGCTGATAACACGCGTTTCGACCTCAGTGCAGCCGAAGTACTTCTTCATCTCCTCCACCGCGAGCTGCTCGACCTCGTCGATAAAGCCCGTGCCCTGATAGTAGAAGATATCCTTGTCGTAGAAGGACTTCACCTTCTTGTGCTCGGCATAGCGGCAGCTCGGGTCGCTCGCGCAGAGCGCCTGAACGGCGCGGCTCGGCGTATTCTCGGACGGGATGAGGTTGACGCATTTCTTTTGACGCCAAAGATGGTTTTTCTCTGCGCGCTTCAAAAGCTCGACCGCCTTTGCGGGGCGCGCCGCCGCGCTCTCCTCGCGCCGGCTCAGTTCGGCGCCGTAAACGATGGGGCGGGCGTAGGGCGGCGCCATGTTGTCGAGGTGCTTTTCGGGGATGACCGCGCGCAGGCGCTTGCCGCGCACATCCACCTCGACGATATCGTCCTGCAGCACGTCGCTCGCGATGTAGCAGGCGCCGATGGCGCGCTTTAAGACCTCGTCGGTGATGACGGTCTCAAGCCCCTCGCCCTCCGCATTGTAATATGGCACCATCGTGCCGCTCGTGACCCAGCCGATCTTCTCGCCGTTGCGGAAAACCTCCATGCCCGCGCGCATGACGCCGCGGTCTAAAAGCGTGATGGGGCGAATGGACTTGGGAAGCGCGGCCATGTCGGAAAAGTCGCGGTTCTGGATGCGCTTGAACGCCGCGCTCTGCGCCTCAAGCGCCGCGCGTCCAACGTAGTCGCCCTTGCGGTCTGAAAAGCTGACGGCAAACTTGGCGAGCGGCACGGCAAAAATCGGCATCGGCACGCCGTCGGGATCGACGCCCATCTCATGCCCATAAAGCGGCATACCCGCCTCCAAGCGCAGCGTATCGCGCGCGCCGAGTCCCGCGGGTTTCGCGCCCAGCCTGACGAGACTGTCCCAAAGCCACTTGGCGTCGTCGGACTTCACATACACCTCGTAGCCGAGCGGTTCTCCGGTATATCCGGTTTTCGCGACGCGGGCAAGATGTCCCTCCAGCTCGATCGTGCCGAGCGCGTTTTTCATCGGCTCGGTCAGCGCCGCGCCGCCGGAGAGCTTCATCATCAGCTCCTTGCTCTTTGGGCCCTGCACGGCGATCGCCGCCCAGTCGGCAGTGATATTCGTAAGCGTGCAGTCGTAGCCCTTGACGATCGGCATGAGGTGGTCAAGATCCTTGTCCGTGTTCGCCGCGTTGACGACGAGCAGAAAGCGGTCTTCCTCAAAGCGATAAAGGTACGCGTCGTCAATGGCGCAGCCGTTCTCGTCGGAGATGATGCTGTACTGCGCCTTTTCTAAATCGAGGCCGCCGACGTTGCTCGTAAGCACATGCTGCAAAAAACGCACGCGATCCGGCCCCTCGACCAAAATGCGCCCCATATGCGACACGTCGAACAGCGAGCAGAAATGGCGGGTGTATAGATGCTCCGCCACGATCCTCTCAGGATACTCGATGGGCATTTCCCAGCCGCCGAAGTCCACCATGGTAGCGCCGGCGGCGATGTGGGTGTCGTAGAGTTGGGTGCGTTTGAGTTCGCTCATACTGTGTTCCTTCCTTTCCGATCATCCGTATTCATAGACAACGCTTTCGAGCACACAAAAATATAAGGAGGCAGAAAGATACCCCTTAGATATCTTTCTGCCTCCGTCTTTCCCCTGAGAGATTCCCTTCGCCGCGCTGCCGCGCTTTCCGGTTGCCCCTTTGGCGTACGCTCCGCGGAGCGCACTTTCCGAAGTGTCGTCCTGACCCGATCCCTTTTGCCTGAGAGTTTTTGCGTTCCCCTTCGGCGCCGCGCACGGTCTCTCTCGGGTCATTCTTCCGACTATGCAGTTGTCGATTCGTGCCGACAGCACAAACAAAGCCACTCTTGCCAGCGAGTTTTTGTGCATTTAGTTTAATGGTTCGTTTGCTGCTTGTCAAGCACTTTTTCTGCTAGAAAAGCGAGCTTTTCGTTCAGGTTTTCACTCCTCACTTTGAGCGGGCAAAAACGCTGTCCTCGCCGTCGATGGTCATATCGTCGTGCCAGCAGAGCTCGTTCGCCTTGTTCAGGTAGAAGTATCCGCTCTCCTCATAGCTCTCGTCCGTGATCCACGGCTCGCCGTTTTCGTCAAATTCGCTCACGGTCTTGTGCCCGTCTTTATAAACGAGCTTTTCGTCCTCAAGCGTCGCGACAAGCTCCCACGTGTCCATCACGCTCGCGCTCTCCGGCCACG
>JAWRIJ010000022.1:0-4706 GCA_040307975.1 Oscillospiraceae bacterium
CCCCCCCCGCTTTTGACGAAATAATCGTTGGCAAGGTACTGCCTATTCTGCTGGAATGCACTAATATGCAGACGGCACTGCGGCGACTTTGGCTTTTTGACTCGGCTGGGCGTCCGAGCGTTGGTGTAATCTAACTACCGGACGCGAAGAAGCCTGCCGCTGTTGCGCCTCAAAAAAACTATTGACAAATTCGGAGAGTTACCTTAAACTAACAAGCAAGCTAAATCAGAAAAGGCTAGGCAGCTTTTTCTTTTGACCAAATGTTAGCGCAAGGTAACTACAAGAAAGGAGGACGCCCATGAGTGTTGTGATCGTTGGCGGAAATGAGCGCATGGAGCGCCAGTATAAAGACTTGTGCGAGGAATTCCGCTGTCGCGCCAAGGTATACACCAAGGAGGAGGGCATGAGCGGCAAGGTCGGCTCGCCGGATCTGCTGGTCCTTTTCACCGGCACGATGTCACACAAGATGCTGCAAGGGACGTTGCGCGCGATCAAGGGAAAGGACACGGTCATCGCACGTTCCCATTCAAGCTCGATGGCGGCGCTGCGCGACATTTTGGAGCGCCATGCGGTTGCCGTGGAGGTGTGAGATGTCGGAGGAGTATTTGGCGCTGGAGCCGCGTATAACGCTCTGCTTCGAGCGCAGCTGCAACGAGGAGATGAGAAAGCGCAGCCTCCGCGGGAAGCTGTTTGCCACTATCGGCAAAAAAATCAACAACCGCCTTGCCGCTTTCCAGTGGCGAGCGGAACTCCGGACGATGAAGAAGCAATGGAGCGCAAGAGTCATTTTTTGAAAAAGCTATTGACAAATTAGTTCCCGCTAACTATAATGCAGGTGGTTAGCGGGGGCTAATGCTTTGCCGTCGACATCGACAACGGGCAGGAATTGCCATTCCGCTTGCCCTGCGGGTAACCGCGTAGAATGTCGGCGCTTATTTTTTTGACGTGTTGTTAGCGGAAACGAACGAAGAAAGAAGGTCATCTATGATGCCGTTGATTTTGGCGGATTCGGGCTCTGAGAACATCGTGCGCAAGGTCGGGGGAACGGCGGAGGTCAAGCAGCACCTCGCGGACCTTGGCTTCAACGTGGGCACGCCCGTCACGGTCGTGAGCGCCATCGGCGGGAACGTCATTGTCAAGGTCAAGGAGTCCCGTGTGGCGATCAGCCGCGAGATGGCGCAGAAAATCATGGTTTGAGAATATTTTGAGATAGGAGGAAGAAGCATGACGACGAACTTAAGAGAGGTCAAGATCGGAGACACCTGCAAGGTAGTCAAGCTCCACGGAGAAGGCGCGGTCAAGCGCCGCATCATGGACATGGGGCTCACGAAGGGCGTCGAAGTCTATGTCCGTAAGGTGGCGCCGCTCGGCGACCCCATCGAGGTCACGGTGCGCGGCTATGAGCTGAGCATCCGCAAGGCGGACGCCGAGATGGTTGAAGTCGAAATTTGACCACTTTTATTTTTTAATTGGCGGTTAGGGAAAACTAACCGGAAGGGAGAAAACCATGGAATACAAAATTGCCCTTGCGGGCAACCCGAACAGCGGTAAAACAACGCTTTTTAACGCGCTGACCGGTTCGAACCAGTTCGTCGGCAACTGGCCGGGCGTCACGGTCGAGAAAAAGGAGGGCAAGCTCCGTAAGTTCGACGGCGTGACCGTCACCGACCTGCCCGGTATCTATTCGCTTTCCCCGTATACGCTCGAAGAGGTCGTGGCGCGCAACTATCTGATCGAAGAGCGCCCCGACGCCATCCTCAATATCGTGGACGGCACGAATCTGGAGCGCAACCTGTATCTCACCACCCAGCTCACAGAGCTGGGCATCCCCGTCGTGATCGCGGTGAACATGATGGACGTGGTGCGCAAGAACGGCGACTCCATCAATATTCCCGCGCTTTCTGAGAAGCTTGGCTGCAAGATCGTCGAGATCTCCGCGCTCAAGGGCGACGGCGTGGACGCCGCGGCGGAGGCGGCGGTCGCGGCGGCGAAGTCCGGCAAGACCGTGCCGATGCACACCTTCTCCGGTCCCGTGGAGCACGCGCTCGCGCACATCGAGGAGGCGGCGGTGCACGGTATGCCCGAGGAGCAGCAGCGCTGGTATGCCATCAAGATCTTCGAGAGCGACGACAAGGTGCTCGAAAAGCTGAGCATCCCGACCGATACGCTCGCTCATATCAAGGCCGATATCGAAGCGGCGGAGAAGGAACTGGACGACGACGCCGAGAGCATCATCACCAACGAGCGCTACGTTTACATCGCCGACCTGCTTCAGGGCATCTATAAGAAGAAGGGCGCGCATGAGCTGAGCGCGTCGGACAAGATCGACAAGATCGTCACCAACCGCTGGCTGGGCCTCCCCATCTTTGCGGTCGTGATGTACCTTATCTACTACCTCGCGATGGTCACCGTCGGCGCGAGCGCGACCGACTGGGCGAACGACGGACTGTTCGGCGACGGCTGGCATCTCCTCGGCATCGGCTCCGCTGCCGCCGAGGAGGCGGCGGAGGACTACGGCAACGCGACGAACGCGCTGAACGCCTTCGGCGTTGAGTTTGACGTTGAGGACGAGGACTTTGACCCCGCCGCCGTGCTCTCCGACGCGCGCGCCGTCACCTCCGGCGAGTCCGCGACCATCACGGTCGAGGACGAGGAGACGCTTGAGGAGCTGGAAGTTACCGCTTATTATGACGCCGTTCCCGACTGGGCGGAGGGCAACGACGCGGTTGACCCCATGTCCTATCAGGAAGCGGTCGCCTATTTTGAGGAGAACGGCTTCGACGAGCCCGATCCCGCCGACTACGGCGTTTGGGTGCCCGGCGTCCCTGTGCTGATCGAAAGCGCTTTGGATGCCGTGGGCTGCGCCGACTGGCTCAAGGGCCTCATTCTCGACGGTATCGTGGCGGGCGTCGGCGCGGTACTCGGCTTCGTGCCGCAGATGCTTGTGCTGTTCTTCCTGCTCGCGTTCGTGGAGGCGAGCGGCTACATGGCGCGCGTCGCCTTCGTGCTCGACCGCGTGTTCCGCCGCTTCGGCCTCTCCGGCAAGAGCTTTATCCCCATCCTCGTCGGCACGGGCTGCGGCATCCCCGGCATCATGGCCTCGCGTACCATTGAAAACGAGCGAGACCGCCGCATGACCATCATGACGACGACCTTTATCCCCTGCGGCGCGAAGGTGCCGTTCATCGCCATGATCGCGGGCGCGATCTTCGGCGGCAGCGCGTGGGTTTCCACGGGCGCGTACTTCATTGGCATGGCGGCGATCATCTGCTCCGGCGTCATTCTGAAAAAGACGAAGATGTTCGCCGGCGAGCCGGCGCCCTTCGTCATGGAGCTGCCCGCGTACCACTGGCCGACGCTCACGAATGTCCTGCGCAGCATGTGGGAGCGCGGCTGGAGCTTCATTAAGAAGGCGGGCACCATCATCCTGCTTTCGACCATCGTGATTTGGTTCCTCAGCTACTCCGGCTGGACGGACGGCGGCTTCGTGTTTGCGGGTCTCAGCGATGAGGAGATCGGCAACAGCATTCTCGCCAAGCTCGGCAACGCTATTGCGTGGCTCTTCATCCCGCTCGGCTGGGGCAACTGGCAGGCGGCGGTGGCGTCCGTTACGGGCCTTGTCGCCAAGGAGAACATCGTCGGCACGATGGGCGTCCTCTACGGTGCGGAGGGCAGCGCGTGGGCGGCGCTTGCGGCGGCGTTCACGGCGGCGTCCGGCATGAGCTTCCTGATCTTCAACCTTCTCTGCGCGCCCTGCTTCGCCGCCATCGGCGCGATCAAGCGCGAGATGAACAACCGCAAGTGGACGTGGTTCGCCATCGGCTACGAGTGCGGCTTCGCCTATGTCGTGAGCTTCGTGGTCTACCAGCTCGGCAGCGCGTTTGCGGGCGCGGGCAATATCCTCGGCGTCGTGCTTGCCGTAGCAGTCGTGATCGCCTTCGTCTGGCTGCTGTTCCGCCCGTACAAGGAAGCGACCAAGCTGACGAAAAACGTCCGCATCAAGGCGGCGTAACGCCATACGCCAACGCTATTTCGGAAAGGAGCGTTTTCCATGGGTACGTTTTTTGTCGCACTCCTCCTGACTGTCATTATCACACTCATCTCCCTCTCCCTGATCCGCGACAAGAAGCGCGGGAAGCACTCGTGCGGCGGTTCTTGCGGCTCCTGCGCAGGCTGCGCGGGCTGCCGCGGGGGCTGCGAATCATGAAACGGGAAAGCCGCGCTTTTGCGCGGCTTTCTCCATAGGAAAAGGAGGAATTCTCTATGGAAGTGCTTCAGGGGCTTTTGCTCCCGTTTTTGGGAACGGCGCTTGGCTCAGCGTGCGTGTTTTTCATGAAGCGCGAAATGAGCCGGACGCTTCAGCGCGCCCTGCAGGGCTTTGCCGCGGGCGTGATGGTCGCCGCGTCGATCTGGAGCCTGCTGATTCCCGCGATGGAGCAGTCGGCGGGGATGGGGGCGCTCTCGTTCGTCCCAGCGGTCGTCGGCTTTTGGACGGGCGTTTTGTTCCTGCTGCTGCTCGACCGCGTCATCCCGCATCTGCATCTTGTCAGCGGCGCGGCGGAGGGACCGAGGAGCCGTCTGCAAAAGACCACGCTGCTCGTGCTGGCGGTCACGCTCCACAACATCCCAGAGGGAATGGCGGTCGGCGTCGTGTATGCGGGTTTTCTCACGGGCAACGCGGGCATCACAGCGCTCGGCGCGCTCTC
>JAWRIJ010000023.1:0-11769 GCA_040307975.1 Oscillospiraceae bacterium
CCTCGGTTTCGACCTGTTTCTTGCGCGAAAACAGTCCGCGGCGCTGCGGCAATTCCTCCAGCACCGGCTCCTTTTTCTGTTCCTCCAGCACCTCCTGCACCGTGCGCGAGAGCACCTCCTGCAGGCTATAGGTCTGCGGCGTATCGAGCGCGGGCACGATGTCGCTCATCGCGGCGTCGTCCGCGGCGTCCTCCTCCGCGTCCTCCGCGGCGTCGTCGGCCGTGTCGGCGACCGTCAGCTCCGGCAATTGCACCGGAACGGAGACCGCGGGCTTCGGCGGCTCGGCGTCGGCAATGGGCTTGCCCGCCTTCTCTCCGCCGAACTCGGCAAGGATACCCTCAAGCGTGAACTCGTAGTCCTCGTCCGCGACGCGCGATGCGTCGTCGAGCAGCAGCTTACTGTCGTCGAGCGTCTTTTCAAATTCCAGATCTTTCGGATCCATTCTTATCTCCTACCCAAATCAAATCTATTGCGCGCTCCGTTGTCTGACCGCCTCATACAGCAGCACCGCCGCGGCGTTCGACGCGTTGAGCGACTGGATGCGCCCGCGAAGCGGAATGCTCACCAAATAGTCGCAGCTCTCGCGCACAAGCCGCCCCATGCCGTCGCCCTCGCTGCCGATGACAATGGCGGCGGGGCCCTTCAAATCGGCGTCGTAGAGCAGCCTGTCCCCGTCGGCGGCGGTGCCGAAGATCCACACGCCCTGCTTTTGCAGTTCTTTGAGCGTGGACGGCAGGTTCGCCACCCGCGCCACGGGGAGATAGCTCACCGCGCCCGCGCTCGTCTTGCCCACGACGCTCGTGAGCCCCGCGCTGCGCCGCTTCGGAATTATGACGCCGTGCGCACCCGCGCACTCCGCCGTGCGGATGATCGCGCCGAGGTTGTGCGGATCGCTGATCTCGTCGCACACGACGAGAAGCGGCGGCTCATTCTTTTCCCGCGCGGCGGCAAGGATGTCCTCCACCGTCGCGTACTCGCGCACCGCCGTGAGCGCGATGACGCCCTGGTGCGCGTGCGTGCGGCTCATGAAGTCGAGCTTGCGGCGATCCGCCTCCACCACCACGACTCCCGCGTCGCGCGCGGCCCCCGCAATGTGCCCGAGCGTCTTGTCGGTCTCGCCCTTGGCAAGATAGATCTTGTCGATCGCCGTTCCGGCGCGCAGCGCCTCAATGACCGCGTTGCGGCCTTCGATCAGTCCGTCTGCGTCCGGCATTTTCTTTTCGTCAGCCATATTATGATTCCTTTCGGACAAACTTCTACGGGTATCAGTATAACACAATCCGATGGGAAAACAAGGAGTCATTCTCGCAAAAATTCATTGAAAATTCATCCCCTGCGGCTTGTGAAAGCCGCGTTTGTGTGGTAAGATAAGCGACACTGCGATAATACTATGCCGCTTTGCGCGGCATTTCCCGAAAGGATGGGATAGGACATGGATCAAAACAGCAATCAAAACGGCGACCGACCCGACCGCGGCGGCGGAAGCGGCACGCGCGGCATCCTCTCGCTCGTGGTTTGGGCGCTGGTGCTGACCTTTGGCTTTAACTACGTCACCTCGATGATGAACCAGCAGCGCGAGGCGGAGACCTCGCACGAGATCGCCTACAGCGAGTTCAAGGAGCTGGTGGCGGAAGGGAAGATCGCCTCGGTCGAATTCGGCGACCGCGTCTTCACGATCCAGCCTGTGGACGGCTACACCTACACCGACAAAGCCGGCAAGGCATACGACAAGAACTACAAGCTCTACACCACGATCATCCCCGACGGCAACGAGACGCTCATCCCGCTGCTCGACGAGTACGGCGTCGCCTACACCAAGCCGTATCAGCCGGAGATGTCGCTCTTTACGAACATCATGCTGACCTATATCCTGCCGACGGTCGTGATGGTGGGGCTGTTCCTGTTGATGATGCGCGTGCTTGCCAAGCGCGGCGGCATGGGCGGCTTCGGCGGCATCGGCTCGGTCGGCAAGGCGAACGCCAAGGTCTACATGGAGCGCAAAACCGGCGTGACGTTCGCGGACGTCGCGGGTCAGGACGAGGCGAAGGAATCCCTCGTCGAGATCATCGACTTTCTGCACAACCCTGAAAAGTACACCGCCATCGGCGCGAAGATCCCCAAGGGCGCGCTGCTCGTCGGCTCTCCCGGCACGGGCAAGACGCTGCTGGCGAAGGCGGTCGCCGGCGAGGCGAACGTGCCGTTCTTCTCTATCTCCGGCTCGGACTTCGTCGAGATGTTCGTGGGCGTGGGCGCGTCCCGCGTGCGCGACCTCTTCTCCGAGGCGGCGAAGGTCGCGCCGTGCATCATCTTCATCGACGAGATCGACACCATCGGCAAGAGCCGCGATGGCGGACGCTACAGCGGCGGCAACGACGAGCGCGAGCAGACGCTCAACCAGCTCCTCGCCGAAATGGACGGCTTCGATCCCACCAAGGGCGTCATCGTCCTCGCCGCGACCAACCGTCCCGAGGTGCTGGACAAGGCGCTGCTGCGCCCCGGGCGCTTCGACCGGCGCATCACCATCGACAAGCCCAACCTCGCGGGACGGCTTGAAACGCTGAAGGTACACACGCGCAACATCAAGCTCGCCGAGGACGTCGACCTCAAAAAGGTCGCGCTCGCGACGGCGGGCTGCGTGGGCGCGGATCTCGCGAACCTCGCCAACGAAGCGGCGCTGCGCGCCGTGCGCAAGGGCAGGAAGCTCGTCACGCAGGAGGATATGCTCGCCGCGTTCGAGTTCGTTATCGCGGGCAGCGAGAAGAAAAACAGCGTGCTCACCGAGATGGAAAAGAAGCTCGTCGCGTACCACGAGGTCGGTCACGCGATGGTCGCCTACAAGCAGAAGCATGCCGAGCCGGTGCAGAAGATCACCATCGTCCCGCACACCGAGGGCAGCCTCGGCTACACGCTGCTGATGCCTGAGGAGGACAAGACCAATCTACGCACCCGCGAGGAGCTGATGGCGAAGATCGCCGTTTCGATGGGCGGCCGCGCGGCGGAGGAGGTCGTCATGCACACGATGACCAACGGCGCCTCGCAGGACATCCAGGAGGCGACGGGCGTCGCGCGCAACATGGTCGCCATGTACGGCATGAGCGACGAGTTCGGCATGATGGCGCTCGGCAGCGTCCGCAGCCAGTACCTCGACGGCGGCTATGGCCTCGACTGCGCCGACGACACGGCGGCGGTCATGGACAAGGAGGTCAAGCGCATCTTAGACGAGTGCTACCGGGAGGCCGTCCGGGTCATCGAGGAGAATCGCGACGATATGGACAAGGTCGTCGCGTACCTGCTCGAAAAGGAGACGATCACGGGCGGCGAAATGGTCGCTATTCTGGAAGGCCGCGACCCCGAGAGCGTGGAGGAGGCATACGCCTCGACGCGCCGCGCGGAGCAGGCGCGTCTCGACGTCACCATCGAAGCGAGCGCGGAGGAGAAGACCGCCGCTGAAAGCACTCCTTCGGATCATGCCGAAGCGTCGGCGGAGACGGGATCGCACGCGCCTGCCGCGCCGTTGCCCGCGGATGGCTCCGAAGATGCGCAGCAAGCGCCTCAGTCGCCCGCGCAAGACGAAAATTGACCGAAACTTGTGCTTATCCTCCAAAAAAGTTTGTCCAACATTTGGAAATTGTGCAGATTTCTTATTGATTTTCTGAAACTATCGCGCTACAATGCAAAATAACAAGCGCTTTTTGCGCAAACTACGTTTGAAAGCCAACAAAAGAATATTGGAGGAAGAAGAAATGATCGACACGAAAAAGACCGAGCAGACCGCCGAAAAGGCCGCCGAGGTCAAGACCGAGGCTCCGAAGGCCGCCGAGGCCCCCAAGCCCGCCGTGAAGAAGACCGCCGCAAAGAAGGCCGGCAGGAAGCCCGCCGCTAAGACGGCCGCGAAGAAGGCCGGCAGAAAGCCCGCCGCCAAGACGGCCGCGAAAGCTTCCGCCGCCAAGAAGACCGCTGCCAAGGCTCCCGCCGCCAAAAAGGCCGCCAAGGGCGAGGCCGCTCCCATCGTTTACGTCCAGTATCAGGGCGCCGAGGAGAAGGTCGAGGATTTGGTCGCCGCCGCGAAGGCCGCGTTCAGCGCCGAGCACGTCCGCACCAAGGTTGCCGACCTCAAGCTCTATATCAAGCCTGAGGAGCGCGCCGCCTATTATGTCGTGAACGAGAAGTTCGCGGGTCGCGTCGATTTCTGATCTCGCTTTAAAAAAGAGGCATGGCTTACGCCATGCCTTTTTTTCTGTGCTTTTATTTGTTGCGCGTAACGATGTCGAGCATTTCCCCCGTGCGCGGCGTGGTGTAGGGATTGAGGTATTCGTTGACAAGCGCGAGCGTCTCGTCCGGATCGAGATACATATACGGATTGATCCAATGGCAGGGCATCGACATCGCGTGCAGGTTCTCCGTGCTGAAGCCCGCCGCTTTCGTGGCAAACCACGCCATCTCCGAAAGCTTCATGTCGGTTTCGAGATTTTCCGCGGCGATATTAAGGTACTCGTTGATCTTTTCCGGATGCGAGAGCGCCTTTTTGATCGCCGCGGTCAGCACGCCGCGCTGCGTCTTCTGCCGCCCCTCATCGCCGTAGCCAGAGCCGTCGTTATTTTGGCGGAAGCGGCACACCTCCAGCGCCTGCTGGCCGTTTAGGTGCCGCATACCCTTGGAGTAATGGATGGCAAGCTCTTGCTCAGGATCGTCGTAATCCATGTAGCAGGGGATGTCAAAGTCAATGCCGTCCACCGCATTGACGAGGCGGACAAAGCCGCGGATGTTCACGCGGAAATAGTAGTCGATGGGCACGCCGAAGGTCTTGCTGACCTCCTCCTTGAGCCCGTCCACGCCGCCCGCGAGCGCGTAGGCGGCATTGATTTTCTTGAGCTTGCGATCCACGTCCACGCGCGTGTCACGGGCGATGGACGCGATGCTCACGCTCTGTGCGTCCACGTCGTACATCGCGAGCATCAAGCTGTCCGTGTTGCCGCCGCCGCGATCCATGCCGATGAGCAGGAACGTCCAGCAGTTCTCGCGCCGCTTGTAGGGGTTCGAGGCGTCGTCCTCTTCGGGCTTCTGCGTATCGCTCGACTTTTCCGGCGCCTGCGTATCCTGCCGTGCCGGAACGGGCGGTTCGTTGTCCGCCTGCGCGGGCTTGGTCACGAGCAGGTTCCAGATCCCCCACAGCGTACCCGCGCACATCACCATGATCAGCAGCGCGCGGCACAGCCGCTCTGTCTGCGTGGTATTCGGTTGTTTCATTCGCTTTGCCATATAATATCCCTTGTGCTTTGTTTTTTTCTTCTATGGACGAATACGGTGCAAAAAAAGTTTCACGGTATTATAAACGACGCTTTGCGTCATTTATAATACGCTACCAATAGATCCACCACCGCGCCGTAGCTCTGCATACCCAGCTCGTCGCCGTAGCTTTTGAGCATCGCGTCGTATGCCTTGCCGCTCGCGCGGGCGGTCGCGCCGTCGTATTGCGCCCAGTAGTCGCCCGCCGCGCGCAGATCCGCTTCCACCGTTGCGGGCAGACGGCCGCGGATATCCAGCCACTCCTCGGGCGCGACGGAGTAGAGCGCGTTGGAGAGGTGGATGTAGCCGAGCAAATACCCCGAGTAGCGATACGCCGCGTCGTCCGCGCGCGTCGAGGCGAGCACGGCGAGGAAGTTGCACTGCTGCTCGCTCGCAATGCCGCGGCGGTGCGCCAGCTCGTGCGCGACGGTCGCGGGGAAGGTCGCGGCAGGGAAGTCCATGTTGAGATTGGATTCTCCCGTAAACGGGAAGTAAAGCCCCGTGACGTTCATCGCGCTCATGACGCGCGAGCAGAGGATGCCCTTGGGCATGGGGTCGACAGGGATGTAGAGGAACGGAAATTCGTCGTACATCGCCTCATAGAGCTTCGGCGCGTAGGCGAGGGTCTCCTCGCGGGGCACGGCGTAGACGCCGTCCGCGTCGCGCGTCGCGCCGTCGGCGGCAAGCGCCGTCTCGCGCGCGAAATAGCGCGTGACGGCGATCAGATCCTCGCGCGCGACAAGCTCCGGACGGATGCCGCTCCTGTCGCAGAAATCGTCGGTGTAAAAATTGACGCCCCAAAGCAGGCAAAATGCCGCGTACAGGCTCAAAAGCACGTTCATGAGCCCCATCGCGCGGCGATAGAGCATCTCGCGCTTATACTCCGCGCGTGAAATAAGCACGACGCTGCGGAGGAGGAACACAATCAGCCCGATAAGCGCGAGCGCGTAGCAAAGCTCCGCGACGGAAAACGGCACATAGCCCCACAGCCGGCCGAGCGAGCGCTCCAGCGGCATGGAAAAGTTCGCCGAGACCGCGTTCATCACGCGCCGTTCCCCGCGCAGCGCAAAAAACAGCGCGAGCACAAGCGCGTTGACCACGAGCCAGACGTGCAGGCCCTTGAAGTATCGCAGAAAAGCGCGCATGGCCGCTTCCTTTCTCAATCCGCCGCCGCAAGCAGCGTTTTGGTGTATTCCTCGCGCGGATGCGCGAACAGCTCCTCCACCGTGTTCTGCTCCACGATGCGCCCCTTGCGCATCACCATCACACGGTCGCAGAGCTGATAGATCACATTGAGATCATGGGAGATGAACAAAAACGAGAGCCTGTATTCGTCGCGCAGGGATCTCATCAGCTCCAGTATCTGCCGCTGAATGGTCACGTCGAGCGCGCTGACCGGCTCGTCCGCGATGATGAGGCTCGGCTTCTGGATGAGCGCCACGCCGATGCTCACGCGCTGGCGCTGTCCGCCGGAGAGCTCGCGCGGCTTTCGCTCCACGCAGTCGACGGGGAGCCCTACCAGCTCCACGATCTCCTTCACGCGGCGCTTGCGCTCGGGGGCGTCGTACTTGCCGTAGATGCGCAGCGGCTCTTCCAAGATCCAGCCCACCGTGCGCGCGGGATTGAGCGAGCTGAGCGGGTCCTGAAAGATCATCTGCGGGCGCTTGGTGTGGTGGATGATCTCACCCGTGTTCGTGTTCACAAGGCCGAGCACGTTGCGCACAAGCGTGGTCTTGCCCGTGCCGGATTCCCCCACAAGTCCCAAAATTTCGCCGCGGCGCAGCTCAAAGCTCACATCATAAAGCACGTCGTGGCGCACGCGGCGGCCGCGCGTGTCCGTCTCCCTGTACCACGCGCAGAGGTTCTTCACTTCCAAAACGAGGTCGTCCATATGGCTCTCAATCCTTTTTCACGCGCCGCGGGATGGCGTTGATCAACTCGATGGTATACGGATCTTTCGGATGGAGGAACACGTCCTCCATCGCGCCCTGCTCGACGATCTTCCCGCGCTGCATGACCGCCACGCGCGAACAGACGCGCCGCACGACCTGCAAATTGTGCGAAATGAGCAGCATCGAGATCCCCTGCTCCTCGTTGAGCCGGCGCAGCAGCTTGAGAATGTCCGCCTGCACGGTCACGTCGAGCGCGGTGGTCGGCTCGTCGAGGATGACGATGCGCGGGCGCGTTACAAGCGCCGCGGCGATCATCACGCGCTGGAGCATCCCGCCCGAGCATTCGTGCGGATAGCGCTCATAGACCTCCTCGGGGTAGGGGAGATCCGCCTCTCGCAGCGCCTCGACCGCGCGCGCGCGCCGCTCGTCCTTCGAAAGCTTCGTATGTACCGCGAGCGCCTCCTCGACCTGCGGCCCGATGCGCATGAGCGGGTCCATCGCGCTCATCGGCTCCTGAAACACCACGCCGATCACGCTGCCCTGGAGCTTGCGCAGCTCCGCGCGCGAGCGCGGCGCGAGCAGATCAACGCCGTCGAGCAGCACCTCGCCCCGACACGTCACCTTCTTGCGCTCGATAAGACCCGAGAGCGTCATCGCGGTCACGGTCTTGCCGCTGCCCGATTCGCCCACAAGCCCGACGATCTCGCCGTCGCGGATGGTGAGGTCGATGCCGCCCACCGCCTCGCGCGGAGAATCATTGAATTTTACATGCAGATCTCTTAATTCCAGCATAGTCTTTTTTACACGTCGTCCGCCCGCTGCAGCCCCTCGCCGATCAGCCCCACGCCGAGGATCAACAGGATGATAACAAGGCCCGCGCCAAGCGCGTACCACGGCGTCGAGGCAAGAAATCCCTGCGAATCGCTGAGCATATAGCCAAGGCTCGCCTCGTCCGGCGAGACGCCGATGCCAAGATAGCTCATCGACGCCTCGGCGAGCACGGCGTTGTTGAAGCCGATGGTGATGGCGGAGAGCAGCACCTGCCATGTGTTCGGCAGGATGTGGACAAACAGGATGCGCGCGGTCGACGCGCCCATGAGCTGCGCGGACTTGACATAGTTCTGCACGCTCGCGCGCTTGAACTCCGTGCGCACGATGCGCGCGTAGCTCGGGATGAACACGATGCCGAGCGCGAGCAGCACGTTCTTGCGTCCGGCGCCGAGCACGCTCACGAGCACGAGCGCCAGAAGAAAGCTCGGAAACGCGCTCAGCGCGTCGCTCACGCGCATGAGCAGCTCGTCGATCCAACCGCCGAACCAGCCCGTCAGTGCGCCGATGACCGTTCCTGCGACGGCGCCGATGAGAACCGTGCCGAACGCGACAAAAAACGTCGAACCCGCGCCCTTCATCACGCGTGAGAGGATGTCGCGCCCGAAGCGGTCGGTGCCCATCAGGTGCGCGAGCGACGGAGGCGCTTCGCGCAGCGCGCCGTTCATCTTCATCGGGTCGCAGGGCGTCCAAAAGTAGCCGAGCAGGATAAAGCAAAACATCAGCGCCGAGAGAATGAGTCCGGCGGTCAGAAAACGGTCGCGCTTTTTCATGTCTTTTCCCCCTCGCTCAAGCGCAGCCGCGGGTCAATGCGCCGCCCGATCAGGTCGCCGGCAAGGTTGCACAGCACGACCCAAAACGCCACGATCGTCACCACCGCCTCGACAATGGGCGCGTCCCGATTGGTAATCGACGAGATCAGCAGCCGCCCGATGCCGGGGATGGAGAAGACCTGCTCGATAATCACGCTGCCCGCGACGATCTCCGCCGCCGTCATGGCGAGGAAAGTCACGAGCGGGACAAGCGTATTTTTCAGCACATGGCGGTAGAGGATGTCGCCGCGGCTGCGCCCGCGCGCCATCGACGTGCGGACGTAGTCCTTGCGCGATTCGTCGAGGATGCAGCCGTGCAGCATGCGCACGGTCATCGCGGCGCGCGGCAGCGCGATGGCAAGCGCGGGACAGAACAGATAGCCGATGTACGCAAGCGCGCCGTCCTCCCAAGCGGGGAACGCGCCCGGCACAAAAAGCCGCAACACCAGACCGAAGAGGTATGTAAACAGAATGCCGGTGAAAAACGGCGGCACGGACATCAAAAGCTGCCCCAGCACCGTCACGATGCGGTCGAGCCAGCCTCCGGCGTACTTCGCCGTCACCACGCCGACGGGGATGGAGACGAATACGATCATCAAAAACGCCATGACCGAAAGCGTGATGGTCGGGCGCAGGCGCTCCACGATCATCTGCGCCACGCTCAGGCGGTAGATGTACGAGGTGCCCATCTCGCCGCGCAGCATACCGGCGAGCCAGTCCACATAGCGCGTGAGCATGGGCTGGTCGAGCTCCAGCTCGGCGCGCAGCGCGGCCAAACGTTCAGGCGTCGCCTCCGTGCCGAGAATGCGCTCCGCCGCGTCGCCCGAGAGCAGCGAAAAGGCGGTAAACACAAAAAGGGAAACGAGCACCATGGTCAGCAGCATCGTTCCGATTTTCTTCGCTGTATATCGCATGGCAGTCGTCCCCCTTTGGGATTCGTTGTCGTTGCGCCTTATTCGTAGCGCACGGTGCTCATGTCCATCACATAGAGCGGATAGAAGCGGTAGCCGGTGAGTCCCTCGCGCAGCGCGACAAAGTCGACAAGATCCTGAATGTAGACGTTGGCGGCGTCCTTGGCGAGGATGCCCTCCATCTCAAGATACGCCCGCGTCTGCATTTCGTCGTTCTTCGCGCTGAGCGCATCGGCGAACGCGGCGTCGTAGTCGGGGTCGGAGAAGCCGATAAAGTTCTTCGCGTTGCCCGTGGTAAAGCGCTCAAGCATTGCGCGCGCGGTAAGCGTTGACGCGTCGAAGCCGCAGACCGTCGCCTCAAACTCGCGGCCCTGATAGATGTCCTTCACCCACGTCGCCCAGTCGACCTGCTGCACCGTGGCGTTCACACCGATGGCGCGGAACTGCTCCGCGGCGACCTGTCCCGCGTCCACGTGTACGCCGTAGTTCGACGGCACGGTGATCGTGAGATCGAAGCCGTCGGGATAACCCGCTTCGGCAAGCAGCTGCTTCGCCTTCTCCACGTTGTGGGGATAGAGGTCGATCAGATCCTCGCGGAAATACTTGCGGAACGCGGGATACATGCTGCTGCCCACCGGCCAGCCGCGGCCGCCCGCCGTCAGGTCGAACAGCTCCTGCCGGTCGAGCGCGTAGCAAAGCGCCTGGCGCACGCGGATATCGTCGAGAGGCTTGACCGTGTGGTTGAGATACACCGCCTGGACGAGATTCATCGTGCCCTCAAGGAAATGGAACTCCGAGCCGAGCTGGCTGATGGTGGTCACGCCGAGGTGCGCGTAAAGATCCACCGCGCCTCCCTTGAGCGCCAGCACCAGCGCTTCGGAATTCTCATAGATGCGGTAGGTCACACGGTTGAGATACGCCTTTTCACCCCAGTAATCGTCAAAGCGCTCCAGCACGATGCTCTGCTGCGCCTGACGGGAAACGAATTTGAACGGCCCCGTGCCGACGGGCGCGGTCGCCTGGTCGGCATAGTCCGCGGGAATGATCGCGCAGGTGAGGTAGGCAAGGAACTCATTGTTCGGCGAGGGAAGCGTGATCGTGAGCGTGCTGCCCTCGCCCTCGATGACGGTGTCCTTGAGCGCGGGAACGTAGCCTTCGTCACGGCAGCGCGTGAGCGAATAGAGCACGTCGTCCATCGTCACCGCCTGCCCGTTGTGGAACTTGACGCCCTCGCGCAGGCGGAACGTATAGGTCGTCAGGTCGTCGGAAAGCTCATGGCTCGACGCCACGGCGTCGATCAGCTCGCCGTCCGGCGAGGGCTTGACCAGCCCCTCAAAGACGTTGAACAGCAGCTCTTTCGTACCCGCGGACACCATCGTGTGCGGGTCAAGGCTGTTGTCCAGATCCTGCGAGATGCCGACCACGATCTCATTCGCGGCGCGGCGGCTGTCGTCGACGGGCTTTGCCGGCTCCGGCTGCCCCGGATCCGCGGGAGCCGCGGACGGCGCCTGCGGCGTCCCACCGGGCTGCGCGTTTTTGCCGCCGCAGCCCGCGAGCAGGGATGCAAGCATCGCAATGGACAGGATAAATGCTCCGATACGCTTCGTTTTCATGTGTTTTCTCCTTGTTTATTTGCTATAGTATCGTTCGACCGCTTCGAGGAACCGTCCGGCAGCCGTCCGGAGCGGAACCGCTCGTCGTCCGGCTCAACGCCTTTTTTGCGCAGGCGTTTGGCGCTGTAATATCCCACGGCGGCATAGAGGCAGGCGAACACCGGCACGCCGAGGAACATCCCCGTGACGCCGAAAAAGCCGCCGCCGATGAGGATGGCGACGATGACCCAAAAGCTGGGCAGCTCCGTGGAATCGCCGAGGATGCCCGGGCCGATGACGTTGCCGTCGAGCTGCTGGAGCGCGAGGATGAAGATCGCAAAATACAGGCACTTGATCGGACTGACGAGCAGGATGAGGAATCCGCTCGGGATCGCGCCGAGGAACGGCCCAAAAAACGGGATCACGTTCGTCACGCCCACGACCACGC